>CAZBIB010000001.1:0-27600 GCA_964491575.1 uncultured Salinivenus sp.
ATCTGTGTGCTTGCTTGTTCAGAAGGCCATCCACTCTTGGGGCCGGGAGGGGGGTCTAGTCCATTGCAAGGGGATTAAAGAAGAGGGTGACGGCGAAGCCGATGAGGAAGAGCACGAGTACGAAGAGCGCTACCCAGTGCACCGTCGTGATGTCTTCTTCATCCTGCGTGCCAAGCCACAGGTATGTGGAAAGTCCGGCGATTATGACGGCTTCCAGAAGGAGGATACTGGTATTGAGGTCCATAAGGAGGGTGGGTGGTGAGTCTCGGGAGAAGGAGTCCCTGTATAATTCATTTCGTGAGTGTCAGAGTCAACCCTTCTGTCGAATTGGAGCTGCGCATCAGGGAAATTCAACGCCCTTCTGCGAAGGAGGCGACGTTGCCACGCTGATTGCGCGACCTGTATTCCTTCATGAAGAGACGGATCAACGAAAACCGCCGGTCGTAGCATCTCCCAGCACTCCCTTCGACACTCCCGAGAGGGCTTCGCACCTTTCATGCAGGAATACTCTTTTCCCTTATGCCGTACCCCAAGCAAATGGTTGAGCCGATGCGCGAGGAGTTGACGCAGCTCGGTGTTGAAGAACTGCGCACGGCCGATGAGGTCGACGCCGCCTTCGATGAAGCGCAGGAAGATACCATGTTGCTCGTCATAAACTCTGTCTGCGGCTGTGCCGCTGGCAACGCTCGGCCCGCCGTGGCCCAGGCCATGGAGGCTACCGAGCAGCAGCCGGATCGCTACGTGACGGTGTTCGCCGGACAGGACCTGGAGGCGACGGAACGGGCTCGCGAATACCTTGCAGGCATCCCGCCGTCCTCGCCCTTCTTTGCGCTATTCCGAGACGGCCAGCCCGTTTACGTGGTGGAGCGCAAGCACATTGAAGGCCGGGACGCCAACGTAATCACTCAGGATCTCGTGGAGGCCTATGAGGCGTACTGCACCGACGAGGAACCTCCGTCCGACGCCCCCACGCGGCCCGATGTCACTTCATCCGGCGATGGCAACGGCCTTCCGTCCTCGTTCCAGTCCATCACATAGGGGCTCTTTTTTGCTCCGATCGTGGGCACCGGCGGTCCGTCGATCTGCTGTTTCGTTTGTGCTTCCGTTTGTATGCCTGCCCCTGACGCGTCGCCCGCCGAAGAGACGTCCTCTACAGGCGATCACACCCTTGAAGAAGCGGCCGAGGCCATCATCTTTGCCGCTGACGAGCCGGTGCCTCCCGCCCGCATTGCCGAGATCGTGGCCGAGGTCACCGGTCGTCCGCAACCGTCGGACGAGGAGGTGACGGCCGCTGTGGAGCGGCTGAACGAGGCGTACGGCGAGCGGGGCCGGGCCCTCGAAATTAAGTCGTGGGCGGGCGGATACCGGATGGTCACCCGATCGTCTCTCTCGCCCTTCGTGAAGACGTTCTACGTGGAGGAGCAGGAGACGAGTCTCTCTCGCTCTCTCATGGAAGCGCTCGCGGTGATCGCATATCGGCAGCCCGTCACGCGCCCGGAAGTCGACTTCGTGCGGGGCGTGAACTCGGACTACGCCATTCGAAAGCTCCTGGAAATGGATCTGGCGAATGTGGAGGGGCGGGCTGACTCGGTCGGGCGGCCGTTGCTGTATGGCACCACCGACCGCTTCCTCGAACAGTTCGGCCTGGACGATCTGGACGACCTGCCCACGCTCCGCGAAGTGGAGGACTTGCTCGACGACCCGGCCTTCGACGACGAGCGCGCCAAGTTGCTGCAGCTCGACCGGGAGGAGGGCATCTCGATCGACATGTTCGATGACGACGGGCTAGAGGCCTCCGCTGAAGAGGATGAGACCGATAGCTCATAAACGTTGTGCAGCCGTTCTGCCGTGACGGCTCAACAAGTGTTTTTCTCAGCATGGCCACCCAGGATCACAAGACCGAGCGGGAGGGAATGCGGATCAACAAGTACATCGCCCACGCTGGCGTCTGCTCCCGGCGCGACGCCGATCGGCTCGTGGAGCAGGGGCGCGTGAAGATCGATGGCGAGACGGTCACGCAGCACGGCACTCGGGTCCACGAGGGGCAGACCGTTACGGTGGATGGCGAGGAGGTCTATCCGCTGGAGTTCGAGTACCTCCTGCTCAATAAGCCGAAGGACACGATTAGCACCACGGACGATCCGAAGGGGCGCCAGACGGTCCTCGATGCGATCGGGGTTCCCGAGGACAATCCCTCCGGGTTGTTTCCGGTGGGGCGGCTGGACCGGAATACGACGGGGGTGCTCCTCGTGACGAACGACGGCGACCTCGCCCACCGTCTCATGCATCCCCGCTACGAGATCCCCAAAATCTACTATGTCCGGACGCAGGACCGCGTAAAGCCTCACCAGCTCGATCGGCTTGAACGAGGCATCGAGCTCGAGGACGGCGAGGCCGCGGCCGATCAGGTGGCGTACCTCGATCCGCAGAGCAAGACCGACATTGCGCTCGAGCTGCACGAGGGTCGCAATCGGCAAATCCGCCGGATGATGGAGGCGCTGGGCCACAACATCGTGCAGCTCGAACGGGCCAAATACGCCACCCTTACCTCCGGGCGGCTCCAGCGCGGCGAATGGCGTCGGCTGGAGCCCCATGAAGTTCGCGAGCTCTACAACCGCGTTGACCTCACATAACTTCCCGTACCGATGACCCAGACGGTTACCAACGGCATTCCCGACACAGCAGCCGACGACAAGATTAAAACCGAAGGCCTGACCTACGACGACGTGCTCCTCGTGCCGGGGCACTCTACGGTCATGCCCCGAGAGGCTGATACGTCGTCCTGGTTGACTCAGCACATCAAGCTGAATGTGCCGGTTCTCTCTGCGGCCATGGACACGGTCACCGAGGCCGACATGGCGATCGCGTTGGCTCGGCAGGGCGGCGCCGGGGTGTTGCACAAAAACATGCCCATCGAAGAGCAGGCTGCCGAGGTCCGGCGCGTGAAACGGTCGGAGAATGGGATGATTCTCGACCCGATCACGATCTCGCCGCACGACACGGTGGCTGACGCCCGCAACATGATGAGCCGCTACTCCATCGGCGGCATCCCCGTCGTGGACGAGTCCGATAAACTCGTAGGCATCGTGACGAACCGGGACGTTCGGTTTGAGCTCGACGGGGACACGCCGATCCGTGAGATGATGACCGTCGACGATTTGGTGACGGTGCCGGTGGGTACGACGCTGGATGAAGCCGTTGAAGTGTTGCAGGAGCACAAGGTCGAGAAGCTCCCGGTGGTCGACGACAACGGCTATTTGAAGGGCCTCATCACCTTCAAAGACATTCGCAAGCGTCGCAAGCATCCGAACGCCTGCAAGGACGATCATGGTCGGCTGCGCGTGGGCGCTGCAGTGGGCGTCACCCCAGACGTAATGGACCGGGTGGCGGCCCTGGTCGAGGTGGGGGTTGATTTCATCGTAGTGGATACGGCCCACGGCCACGCCGAAGGGGTGCTGGAAACCGTCCGGAGCGTCGCCTCGCGGTTTGAGGGGGAGGTCGACATCGTGGCTGGCAACGTGGGCACGGCGGAGGGCACCCGTGCGCTCATCGAAGCGGGCGTCGACTGTGTGAAAGTGGGCATCGGGCCCGGCTCCATCTGCACGACCCGCGTGGTGGCCGGCGTCGGGGTGCCGCAGCTCACGGCCATCATGGAGTGTGCTGAGGAGGCCCGCCCCGAAGGCGTGCCCGTGATTGCGGACGGGGGCATCAAGCAAACCGGCGACATTCCGAAGGCCCTCGCCGCGGGCGCCAGCGCAGTCATGATCGGCAGCCTCTTTGCAAGCGTCGAGGAGAGCCCGGGCGAAACGATTATCTACGAGGGGCGCAAGTACAAGAGCTACCGCGGCATGGGATCGGTAGAGGCGATGGAGGACGGGAGCAAGGATCGCTACTTTCAGGACGCCGAAGATGAACTCCGCAAGCTCGTGCCCGAGGGGGTGGAGGGACGCGTCCCGTACAGCGGCACCCTCAGCGAGGTGCTCCACCAGATGAAAGGCGGACTGCAGGCCGCAATGGGCTACTGCGGCTGCGAAGAGGTCTCCGACCTCTACGAGACGGCGCAGTTCGTCCGCACCACGGCGGCAGGGCTCCGGGAGAGCCACCCCCACGACGTGGAGATTACAAAGGAGTCGCCGAATTACTACTCCAATCCGTCGAGTCGGAGTGAGTAACAAACGGGGAATCGACGCTCAATCCTCTTCCGCTTTCGTACTGCACGAATGGCCAACCGCATTTCTCGAGTTCAGCGTCGGCTTGAGAATCTTGACGCTAAGGCCCTGTTGTTCACGTCGTTACCTGACATTCGATGGGCCTGTGGATTTACCGGATCGAACGGTCTTCTCATCGTCGGTCCAGACTCGGCTCAGTTCGTGACGGACGGTCGCTACACGGAGCAGGCCCGCGCGGAGGTGGAAGGGGCGACGGTGCACATCGCGGAAGAGGGGCTGTCTGAATTGGTGGTCGAGGAGGAGCTGTTGGAGGACTTCTCGCGGGTAGCCTTCCAGGCCGATTCAGTGTCAGTAGCGAAACGGGACAGTCTCGCTGAGAAGCATGACGCAGTAGAATGGGTGCCTGCTACCCAGGTGCTCACGCATCAGGTGGCGTCCAAAGACGATGCGGAGGTGGACCGCATCCGAGCAGCCCAGGAAATTACGGAGGCGGTATTCGATGAAATTGTTGAATTCATCGAGCCGGGGATGACGGAGCGGGAGGTCGGTGCCGAAATCGTGTACCGGCATCTGAAGCGAGGGAGCGAGTCGATGTCGTTCGATCCCATTGTCGCGTCCGGTCCGAATGCGGCGCGGCCCCACGCTCGCCCGACCGATCGAACACTTCGGGAAGGGGAGATGATCGTCCTGGACATGGGAGGATTCCGGGATGGATACGCCTCCGACATGACGCGGACGATCGCCCTTGGCGATCCGGGTTCGGCGGCGCGGAGAGGGTACGACGCTGTGTTGCGCGCCCAGCAGGCGGCACTCGATGCGGCCCAGGCGGGCATGACTGGGGAGGAGCTCGACGCCGTTGCGCGAGATATGCTTGCGGACGACGACCTTGAGGACTACTTTACTCACGGTCTTGGGCACGGCCTCGGCCTTCAGGTGCACGAGTGGCCGCGCGTTTCCCGCACATCCGACGCCGAGCTTCCGGAGGGGGCGTGCGTCACGATTGAGCCCGGCGTCTACGTGCCGGAGGAGAATTACGGCGTTCGCATCGAGGACATCATTGTTCTTCGAGATGGAGGCAGTGAGAATCTGACCCAATCGCCGAAGGAATTGTTGGTGTCGTAGCTCCACCATCCCCTGTTTTAATGTCCGTTATTGCAAGGGCAGCACTCATTCTCGAAATAGCACTCTCACTGGTGGCATCAGTGGGCGTCAGTACTACCTTGGCTCAGTCTTCTCCGGAGCCTTCGCCCGAACTCATTGTGCGGGTGGCAGACAGTGCTCCAGCCTCGTTCATGAACCGGCTTCAATCGTCCGTAGCCAAGCACGGCCCCGATTCGCTCCTAGCGGGTGTGCGAACAAGTCACTCGGTGTTTGCGACTCCTTCGATTCAGGCGAAAGGGAGGGAAAGAGGGGAAGACATTCGGGCATTTACCCTCGCTGTTCAAGACTCGACGACCCTCGAGGCGGTTCAGGACCGCCTCCAACAGCGGTCGGAAGTGCAGTACGTGCATCCAAACGTAACGTACTCCCTCGACGCTCGTGCAGGAGGAAGGCGTCGCTCCCCCGATCCCGACTCGATTCTGGGTCCAAACAACGCGTTTGCCGACAGTCTCGACCACCTCTCGGTAATTCGAGCTCTTGAAGGATGGAAGGAAACCGCTGGTGACGAGACAGTGACTGTCGGGATCGTTGACACCGGCATTTACTTTGATCATCCCGATCTCGCCGGTCAGTTCTGGTCGAATCCGGGGGAGGACGAGAATGGGAAAGACGGCGACGGGAACGGCTATGTCGACGACGTCCACGGGTACGACTTTGTCGACCGGCCCGGCGTGGTGGCACAGGGTGAATATGAGGACCGCGATCCTGATCCCTCCCCCGATTCTCTGGGATCCAACGCGGGGCACGGGACGGCCGTCGCGGGCGTGGTGGCGGCGCAAGCTGCCGATTCAGAAGCGGGTGTTGTGGGCGTGTCCCCCAAGACAGAGCTTGTGGCCTTGCGTGCGTTCGGTGGGGATGGAATCGGACAGACCGACGACATCGCGGCGGCGATCATGTACGGGGCCCAGCAGGGCATTGACGTGCTGAATCTGTCGTTTGGACGGGACCGGTCAACGCCTTTGCTACGAGACGCCATCGAATATGCCATTTCGCAGGGAACCGTCGTTGTGGCGTCGGCAGGCAATGCCGGGGCGGTGGACGAGCCCCACTATCCCTCCGATTATCCCTCGGTCATTTCTGTGCTCTGGCTGGCCGAGGACGGGGATGGGGTTCCGGACTTTAGCCGAAGTCAGTACGGTATCGGCGTGGACTTGGGCGCGCCGGGCTCGAATGTGTTTACAACGCAATATCCCCGCCAGCGAATTCTTAAGAACCAGCCGATCCGGCAGGAAGACCTCTACAGGTCTTCGAACGGTTCGTCTTTCTCGGCGCCGCAGGTGGCGGGGACAGCTGCGCTACTTCGGTCAGTAGACTCGACCCTCTCTCCGACGGCCGTCCAAAGCATTCTCACAGGCACTGCGGCCGACATTGACGGGGCCTCCTGGGATCACACCACAGGCGCCGGTCGCGTTGACGTGGCGAGGGGCCTCTTGCAGGCCTACCCTGCGCAGACGGAACTCCATTTTCCAGCGCACAACCAGGGCTTTCAGGGGACCGATCCGGTTCCAGTGGTTGGGACGACGCTCGATCCGAGCTTTGAGAGCTATGCGGTTTACTACGCGGAGGGCACCCGGAATCTCGATGATCGCTCGGATCCGTGGACGCAGATTGCCGGGCCTGTTGAGACCCGCGTGCACCGCGACACGCTGGCGACCTGGGACGTGACGTCTCTCGACGATGGAGCCTACACGCTCCGGCTCGCCACGACCCGTACAGATGGCCGGACCATTGAGGATCGCCGCCGCGTCGTCATCGACTCCACGCCGCCCGAACTGGACGTTCAGTTTGTGGGGGCGGGTCGCATCAAGGATCAGTGGGGCATTCTGGCGGACGTGGTCTCCGACGACACGGTCCAGTCTCGGATGGAAATCCAGGTTCGGGGCGAGCAGTTCGTCCGCGAGGGCGAATATGTCTCCAGCCGACAGGGCCTCAGCTGGATTGACGAACGTGGGCTCGGCGGGGAGGCGTCCGTACAGGTTACGCTCACGAATCGGAGTGGCCTCCAGACGAGCATTCAGCGAACCGTTTCCATCCCTACAAACAGGGCGAATCCCTCCTATTTCCAGTCGGAAGAGACCTCTGTGCCGGGAGGGACGGTGCTTCCGCAGGCACCGGATTTCGACGGAGATGGACTTCCCGAACTCGTCCTGAATCATTTTGCGACGCGAAGAGGCGGCATTTCGGACACGGTGCGGGCGTTCGAGTGGACAGGTTCTGCGTTTGCTCCCGCCGACACGCTTTTGGCACGTCTCTTTCCGAAGGATGCCGGGGACACCAATCAGAACGGGCAGAAGGAGCTCCTTCTTCAGATCAACGGCGCAACGATTCTGCTGGAGCAACGAGGCGGGGACCTTCTTCCACAGGACCTCATCTACGCGGATACGAGCGCCGTCACGTCGTCAATCGAGGGGCCGTCTCTGCACGGTGCGCTGCTGACGGATCTTGATGCGGACGGGAAAGGCGAGATCGTCGGCAACTGGCGGACCGACTCCACCCGTACCGAATGGCGGGTGCTGGAGCGGAACGGCGACTCGTTTTCGCTGGTTGAGCGTCTCGACAATCCGACCACTCATGAGCGCCCTGACACGGTGCGCGGTGCCCCGTATGCCGCGACGGGGGATTTCGACGGGGATGGGCAGCGCGATCTTCTGGTCGGGGACCGGGATGGAAACTGGATCGTCTACGAGGCGACTGGCAGTGGATCAGTTGAGGTGGCCTGGACTCACGAGACCGACCGATTTGCTGCGGACAGGCGATTTGCGGTCGGGGACGTGACGGGGAATGGGCGCCCAGAATTTGTGACGCACAACACCTACAGTCCGTCGCCGCCAGATGGGGACGATGCGGAGCCGCCCATCAGTTACTACCACGTGTGGAGTGCGGTGGGGGACGATGCCTACGAGCGGATCTACCGACTGCCCGTGGCGGGGGAACGGTCGCTGGGAGCGATCACCGCAGCAGACTTTGACGATGACGATCAGGATGAGATTGCGATTGCTCATCCGCCGTCTCTTTTTGTGCTGGGCGCTTCGGAAGCGGGATCGATGAGGGTCCTTCATCAGGACCGGATGCGGCCCGCGGTGCGGACCCGAGCGATGGTGGCGGCCGATTTCAGTGGGAACGGGCGTCCCTCATTGCTTGCGGCCACGACGGGCGAGACGCTTCGTCGCTACACGGTGAATCAATCGGGAACGCAGCGGTCCCCGCCGCGCTGGGTGCGAGCTGTGCCCACCGGTCCGGACGGCAGTCGGCTCAAGTGGCGGGCGCCGAATGCGGACTCCGTGACGGTCTATGCAGGCCCCCCGGACGAAGCGTTGGACCCGAGAATCTCGACGACCGACTCCTCCGCCACGATTCCGGACTCGTCGCACCTCCGATTCGCCCTGAAAGCGTGGTCGGATGGCGAGGGCTCCCCACTCTCATCAGGACGTCTCGTTCGGCCTCACGACTCCGCCACTGTGACGAACGTTCAGTATCCAACTCCTACGTCCGTTCGGCTTCGGTTTACGGAACCCTTTGCGTCTGCGCCTCAGCCGGATCAGTTCGACCTGTCGTCCCATGGATCCCCTCGCACGGTGCTGCAAAGCAACGGAAAAAGCGGCCTCGTTCTGCAGTTTTCAGACGCGGTGACGGGGCAGCAGGGCACGCTGTCCTGGACCGGGCTGTCGGACGCCTCGGGGCTTCCGGTGGCGCAGACCGAGGTTGGGGTCGCCTTTCCCGCGTCCACAGATCGCTCGCTGTTCGTAAAGGATTTCTCGGTGCTCGGGGAGCAGCGGGTCCGCCTCACGTTCAACGAGCCGCTCGTCGGGTCCACGGCCCGCAACCGGGAAAACTACACCGTGCAGCCGCACGGCACCGTGGAGACGGTGCAGGTGGAGGGCTCGCCGCCCACGAAGGTGACGGTCCAGATCGACGGAATCATCGCTGGGGCGAGCGGGCAGGAGGCATCGCTGAAGGTCTCGTCACTGCGGAGTGTGAACGGCAATACACTCGTGGACGAGGGGGCGACGGTGCGGCTGACGCAGCCCGCCGACAATCTGGCGAACGTGAAGGTCTACCCGAATCCCATTAAGCTCTCTCGCCATGATCCCAAGCTGACGGTGGCCGGGATCCCGACAAACGCGACGATCCGGATCTACAGTCCGGCGGGGCGGCTGGTTGAGGAGCTCTCAGTGGAGGGGAATCGGATGGGCGGGGCCACCTGGAACCTTCGCACCCGTCGCGGCAAGATGGTGCCCTCGGGCGTCTACCTGGTCCGCGTCGAAGCGCCTGATTCGTCGCCTGTGATTAAGAAGGCGGCGGTTATCCGCTGAGTGTGCGGGGACGTGTAACGGTCTTTGCTCTCTGAGGTACGGACGAGGCGCCTCACTCACGTCGCATTTGCCCGGTTCGTCGTGGATGTCTTCAGTTCTCGTCGGCAGCGTCGGCGATCGGAGTGGCTTCCGATCCTCACCGGAGCGGTGTTGCTTTCGTGTCCGGCCTGGGCAGCCTTTCGGACGACGTGGCCGCTGCTCGTGGCTGCTTGTTTTTTCGGAGGCGCCGGGATTCTCCTGCTCTGGCGGCGCGACGCACTCCCGATGACGGAGGTGTTGTGGGGAGCGCTGATCCTGCGGCTCGCCTTTTTCCCGCTGCTTCCGGAATTGACGGACGACCCGTTCCGGTACATCTGGGATGGAATGCTGCAGTGGGAGGGCATCAATCCCTACAAATTCGTGCCGTCCGCATCAGAGCTTGAAGTGTTTCAGGATAACACGCTTTATCAAGACCTCAATTCGAAGGAGTACTACAGCATCTATCCCCCGATCTCGCAGCTCTTCTTCGCCCTAGGGGCGCTGTTCTACGACGGACACTGGGTGCCGCCGTATTATATTTTGAAGGCGGTCCTCGTCGCCGTCGAGTTTGCGGGGGTCGCAGTACTGACGCGGCTCACGACGGCCCGCAACGTGTTGCTGTACGCCTGGAACCCGCTCGTCCTCATCGAGACGGCCGGACAGGGACATACGGAGGCACTTCTGATGCCGCTTCTCTTTTTGGCGCTCTGGGCGGTGCAAAAGCAGAAGGGAGGGCTTGCGTCCGTCGCGATCGCAGGAGCGGGACTCGTCAAGCTCTATCCGTTTGCGTTCGGCCCGTACCTGCTTCGCCGGTTTGGCTGGCGGGCCGTGTGGCCCGGAGCGCTCCTGGTCGTGGGATTGAGCATCCCCTACGCGGCGCCCTACGCCCTTCCACACATCATGACCTCGGTGGATCTATTTTTCGAGCTGTTCGAGTTCAACGCCGGTCCGTACTACTTCGTGAAGCACTTGCTGTGGGCGTGGACGGGGGCCGACTGGAGCAAGACCATTGGACCGGTGTTCCGCGGGCTTTTTCTGCTGTCCCTGCCGGTGCTGTACTTCCTGGATGCCCGGCGCGACTGGTCCTTTCGGCGGGCATGCCTGCTGCTGATCGGCACGTTTCTCGTCCTGAGCACCACCGTCCACCCGTGGTACCTCCTTCCGGTGATTGGGCTGGGCGTGATGGGGCCGCGCCCCTCATGGCACTGGCTCTGGCTGGGCCTGTGTTCGATCGGGACGTATCTCTTTTACATCGACGGCCTCTACTGGACGTGGATCTGGCTCGGCTGGGGCGGGGCGGGGCTCATTGCGCTCGGTTTGGCACATCCTGACCGGGTTCGTCGGTGGTGCCGATGGACGCGACAACGATTCGTCCGGCGGGCCTAGCGTAGCGTGTTGTTACACTTCGGCGCGCAGCACGTCGATGATGTCCGAGGGACTAGTGTTCGGTGCGTCCCGCCATCGGTACTCGTCATAGCGGCGAAACCACGTCAGTTGCCGTTTCGCGTAGCGTCGGCTGTTTCGCTTCACGAGGCGAACCATCTCGTCGTAATCAATCTCACCTCGGAGGTATTGAATCGGCTCCCGGTAACCGATGGTGCTGAGGGGGGGCTCGTCGAGCTGCACGCCATTGATGTCCATCACAGATCGGACCTCGTCGAGGAGGCCATTTTCGAGCATCCGGTCCACGCGGCGATTGATGCGGTCGTAGAGCTGCTCTCGATCTCGATTCAGCACGACCGTGACGTAGTCGAAGGGTGGCTCCGGCTGGTTTTCGTAGTAATAGGTGAGGGGCTTGCCGGTCCCGTGGTACACTTCGAGCGCCCGAATTACCCGCTGCGTCTTCGTCGGGTCCATCTCGGCGGCCTGTTCAGGGTCTACCTTCTGTAGCTCTTCGTAGAGGGCCTCTTTGCCTTCCTGTTCAAGGCGCTCTTCCAGCCGCGCCCGCACCTCGTCGTCTACATCCGGGATGTCGGCCAAGCCGTACTGGAGGGCGTGGAGGTAGAGGGTCGCCCCACCGACGACCAGGGGGCGCTTGTCGCGGTCGAGAATGCGTCGGATCCGCTCGTTGGCGGCCTCCGCGTAGCCGCCGGCCGAGAGGGGCTCGTGGAGCGTTCGCTCCCCAATGAAGTGGTGGGGGACCCGATTCAGGGCGTCGGCAGAGGGTTTCGCCGTGCCGATCGTGAGCTCCTCGTACACCTGTCGGCTGTCGACCGAGACAATCTCGGCGTCGAGCCGCTCGGCGACCTCAAGACTCAGTTCCGTCTTGCCAACTGCCGTCGGACCCGTGATCGTAAGGATGGGAGAAGAGGGATTCGCTTCCGAAGAGGACGCCATGCAGACCGGGGACGATCGTTTTACGGACGGGGACGAGTCCACTCAATATTGGGCCTCTTGAATGGTTTCGGAATTGAAGGGCGGACGTGTGATCACGGAGTGGATTGATCGAGAGTGACGGTCTCATGGGAGCCGTACAGGAGCAGAAGCACGCCTTGCACGACGAGGAGATTGGTGAACAGAAAAAACGACGCTTCTTCAACCGGCAGTCCAAAAGCCGACACCCCAATCGTGTGTTCAGGGGAGAGGATCCAAATCTGATTCCGGATGGCAATCGCATCGGCGACCCATAGGTAGAGCGTTGGCAGGGCTGTAGTTACCAGGAGTGGAGTTCGGAGCGCCCAGAGCGTCTCCCCATCGTACAGCCACATTCCGGTGAGGAGGGGCGGCGCCCATGTCAGAATGAGAGCCAGGTACAGGGTTTCGGGATGATCGTCGAATAGGAGTGCGGCGCCGAGGACAGTCAAACCTCCAAAGACCGCTGTCCCAACCCACGAAGCAGTGGGGGACGATGGCTTCGGGGACGTTGCGAACCGCCCCAGGTACTGATACAGGAACAGTCCGGTCAAAAGAGGCTGAAGCAGGAAGAACAGGTATTCTTCGATGGGTACGTAGCTAATCGTTCCTACGACCCGATCAGGGCCGTACCACCAGACCTTTTTTGCAACTAAGTAGTTGTCCCACGGTGTCGTATAGGAGAGTGCGATGAGGCAAATTATTGGAATCGCCAGGTCGACGCGGAAGTCTTTGCTCCTCGGTTGTGGCCGCTGGTGCGCAAACAGCATGAGCGCAATCGGCGGGACTAGAAAGAGGAGGAGGAAGGTGAAATAGGTCACATCGTTAATCGGTCGTGGTGAGGCGGAGCGCGGTGCCCCACGGGTCCAGTGTACGATAGGCCTCGCCGTCGCGCGTGACGGCGTACCCTGTGGCCTCCAGGCTACGGGCAGCGGCCTCCACGTCGCCGGGGCCGGGAAGGACAAGCGTCCATTCTAAGAGCTGTGCTTCGTCCTCGCCGGCCGTCGGCACATCCCCGGCCCACACGTTCGTGCCGAGGTGGTGGTGATAGCCGCCGGCAGAGAGGAAGAGGGCCCCAGGATAGCTCCATACCGTTTTGTCCAGTCCGAGCGCCTCGTGGTAGAAGGCCTCAGCCCGACCCAAGTTGCCCACGTGGAGGTGAACGTGTCCGATGGTCGTGCCGATGGGCATCCCGGTCCACGGCGCCGCGGGGGCGGCTCCGACGAGAGCCTGCGCGTCGAGCGGCTCCGTCGTCATTGCGATCTCCCCGCCCTCGGTGCGCTCCCACTCTGCACGGGGACGATCGGCATACACTTCAATGCCAAGCCCGTCGGGATCGGTCAGGTAGACCGCCTCGCTCACGTGGTGATCGGACATCCCGACCCGGATGTCCTCCTCGGCGAGGTGCCGGACGAACTGTCCCAGGGCCCTCCGATTCGGAAGGAGGAGGGCAACGTGGTAGAGTCCGAGACGGCTGCGCCGAGGAGCGGGGCGTGCGCCTGGCTGTTCGGCAAGCTCAACAAGCGGGGTGTCTGCCTCCTGAGGGCCAAGCACGACCCGACCGTCGGGACGGCCTACCACGCGGAGGCCGAGGACATCCTCATAGAATTCTAGCGACCGCGCGAGGTCGGCCACCTGCAGTCGCACCCGACCGAGACGTGTGGCTTCCGGAAGCTGGTACGTGGGCGGCTCAATGCCGATCTGTCGATGCGCGCCGGTAGCCATGGAGAACGGAAAACGATGGATGAGAAAGGACAAGAGTTCGCGAGCTTCCTGTCAGTTCGAGATCCGCCCGTCCTCCAGGGAGCCCGTGTTCGGGGCTCCCCGGATGCCGCATGCGGAGTTGGCTGAACCTAGGCCGCGTTCGTTTCTTCCTCCTGCACGGCCTGAACCTCGAGGCGAATCGTCACCTCCGTTCCCACGAGCACGCCGCCGGCCTCAAGGGCTTGGTTCCAGTTCAGGCCAAACTCCTTCCGATTGATGGTTGTCTCGGCCTCGAAGGCGACGCGCGTGCCACCCCAGGGATCGGTGCCCTCCCCCAGGTATTCAGCCTCCAGCTCGACGGGCTTTGTGGTGCCACGAATCGTGAGGTCCCCCACGAGCGTGAACGTATCCTCGTCGATGTCGCGCACCTCCCTGCTTTCGAAGGTGATCGTCGGGTGCTCCTCCACCGCGAAGAAGTCACCGGAGCGCAGGTGCTCGTCGCGGTCCTCCGTACCCGTCGTAATGGACGCGGTCTGGACCGTAGCTTTGGCCTCCAGCGTGGAGAGATCGTCGGGGCTCATGCGAACGGTCCCTTCGAATTCCTCGAAGCTTCCGCGCACTTTGCTGAAGCCCATGTGGCGGACCGCAAAACCCAGACGGGAGTGCTGCGGATCGATCGTGAACGTTCGGAGAGAGGGTTGGACAGAAGTCGTCATGATGCAACGAGATGGTATTGGTGATTGGGAAAGCGACTGTCAAGAACGCCTGAGCTAGGCACCTCCGAAGGGCTACACGGACAGCGATAAAGGAAACCGGTTCTCTGTATATGGTGCCACATAATCTAGAATTCGAGATACCTGAATAAAAAACTACGTGGCTTCCGCCCTCTCTTTTCCCTCTGCCGACTTCCCGAGCCGTTTTAGCAGGTCGATCAGCGTCTCCTTTTCCGCAGGGCTCAGCTCATCCGTCAGACGGCGGATCAGTGCCGAATGCTCAGAAAAGACCTCTTCGATAAGCACTCGTCCCTGTTCGGTGAGCTCCGCATAGATGATGCGGCGATCTTCCGCGCAGGGACGCCGCTGGATGAGGTCTCGCTCCTCCAACTTGTCGACGACGTACGTCATCGACCCGCTGGTGAGGAGCACCCGATCTCCAATGTCGCCGATCGGAAGTGGCCCTTTGTGCAAAAGCACCTCCAGGACGGCAAACTCGGAAAAACTAATCCCGTGCGATTCGACCTGCTGACGCAGTCGCTCCTCAATGCTATTGAAGGCGTGGTTCATCACCACCCAGAGCTTCAGTGAGGAGTCGGTTGCGGAATCCATGCGTCGCTTCGGAATGTGCCTAGAAGTCAAGTGTCTTGAATTTAATCTTTTCAATGTCCGTCTTTGACCGATGTTCCGAGTCCACTGCAATCACGTCGCGAAGCCTGGCAGGGGGAATGACGACGTTGGCCCTCTCGATGGGGGCGCAGCTCGCCTGACCGCCCAAACGGCGCACTTGGGGTCACGTAGAGCACCGCGCCTCACGAATGGTTGATCCATTGGTACACACCAGCCGGATCTTACCGCGGCACATCTGTCAGTTCTACGCCAGCGGCAGGACTACGCCAGGGATGCGAGGATGACCCCTGCAGCGTTCCGGCCGGACGCACCCATGATTCCACCCCCAGGATGGGTACTCGCTCCCGTCAAAAACAGATTCTCGACAGGGCCCTCGTATTTCGACGTGCCGAAAGTGGGGCGTGCGGAGAACATCTGATCGAGACTCATTTCGAGGTGCATCACATTTCCCCGATAGAGCCCCAGGTTCCGTTCCAGCCACTCGGGATGCTGAAAGAGCTGCCCGACGATGGTCTCGCGAGTGCCCGGGGCGTACTGTTCAAACTGATCAATTAAGTTGTCGGCGACAGAATCAGCGATCTGCGACCAGGTGTCCGCTCTCGACAATTCGTACGGAAAGTACTGACCCCACAGCCACAGCACTTCACCACCCGGCGGGACCGGCGTGTCGTCTATGGCTGAAAACGTCATGGCAATGATCGGAGGATCCTGTGCCGGGCGCCCCGCCAGGTGGTCGCCGTACGCGGCGCGGAGTTGCGTCATGTTTCGGCACAGCAACTGCAACCCGACGCGGGCCTCGTCCTCCGGAGATGCCCGGTACGTGACCGGTTCGTCGAGGGCGAGGCGCAACATCGCCCCGAATCCATTCCCGATGCGTAGACCATTGGCCGCAGCGGGACGATATTTGAGAGGGAGGAGGTGGTCGAACGTTTCTTTGGCATGCGTGGCCGAACAGACCGCCCGGCTTGTATACGCGTCACCGTTCACCTGAACCCCCTGTGCGCGGCCATTTTCGACGAGGATTTCGTCGACCGGCGCATCGGTGTAGATGTCGCCGCCGTGCGCTTCGATGTGGCGCCGAAGGGCCTGTGTTAGCGCGCCGGAGCCGCCCTCGGGACGGGCCACGCCGCCTTCGTGATAGAGGGGGTGCCAGAGGACGAACGGACCGGTGAGCGGTTCTGTGGGTGGGGGGCCGGATTGCGCCGCCATCCACGCCATGGCCGTCCGAAGCTTTTCTTCCGCGAAGTACGAGCGGAGGACCTCCTGGTAAGGGCAAAGGATGTGGCGGAGTTCCTCTTGCCATCGCAACGGAGAACTCGCTCCTCGGATCATCCGCTTTCCAATCTCAAACGGGCCCGGCGGTGCGAGAAAGATGTCCCGCATCGTCCGTGCAAAGCCGATCCAGTCGGTTATGAAACGACGGTAGGCTTCTCCCTCGCCCGGAAAGAGACGCTCGATGTGGTTGACGGTCCGGTCGAGATCCCGGTAGAAGTAGAGGACGTCCCCGTCGGGAAACGGAGCCACGAACATGGGATCGAGTTCAAGGTAGGTCAACCCGTATTGCTCAAGCTCCAATTCCTCAACAATCGGGGTTTGTCGAATTAAAATGTGGGCACTGCCGCCGAGGTCTACCTGATAGCCTGGGAAGAGCTCCTTCGTCGACACAGCGCCGCCCACCATCTCTCGCTGTTCGAACACCGCCACCCGATAGCCTGCCTGCGCAGCGTATGCACTCGTGATCAGTCCGTTGTGGCCAGCTCCAATGGTGATCAGGTCGTATTCGGTTGGCATGAGGGGTACGACGTACGTCGCGGCATGCTAAAAAGAGCGACCAGAAACGTCATTTTCACGGTTCGGTCGGTGAGATTTCCGAAACCGTTGTCTCGTTCAACCGTGAACATTAAAGCGTAGTGAAGGCCCCACGTCACGTGACGATTGGCGCTCGCTCACGGTACTCCCCCACGTTTTCCTCGCCGGTCATGAACTGGATCTATCAAGTCCTCAGCTTTTTCGTCGCTTTCGGCCCGATCATTCTCGGGACGCTCCTCTGGCATTTCATTTGGAGCGACGACTCGGGCTCGTCTGGGGGGCCACCTGGGGGGCCGCGATGGCACCCTGCTCCGCCGCCGCCCTCTTTCTCCGGGGACCGTCGTCCTCGGCACGACTCCCCCGTGCACACCCCGGAACTCCCGGAACGAGAACACGCGTAACCGCCGATCCACATGGCACTTATCGACATTTCCCGCTCGATATCTCCGGCAACGGCCGTGTGGCCGGGCGATCAGGAGGTTGAATGGACGTGGACGACCCAACTGGAGCAGGACGACGCGTCCGTGAACCTTGGCTCCATCCAGATGAGTACCCATGCAGGGTCCCACGTCGATGCACCGTATCACGTCACTGAGGAGGGAGGGACCACCGATTCACTGCCCCTTTCGGTCTTCGTCGGTCGTGCTCGTGTGGTGGAAATTGGGGACGCCTCGACCATTCGCCCCGAGCATGTAGACGGATTCACCGCGGAGCGGGTTCTGTTTAAGACGGAGGCCAGTCTTCTGTCGGATGATGAGTGGCCGAGTTCCGTGGTGTCATTTGAACCGGAGACGATCCGATGCCTCGCGGCCGATGGCACTGTGTTGGTCGGGACGGACGCCCCTTCCGTAGATCCCCTGGATAGCACCACCTTGCCCGCTCACCACGCCCTTGTGGAGGCGGGGAGCACAAATCTGGAAGGACTTTGCCTCGAACATGTACGACCTGGACAGTATTGCTTAATGGCGTTCCCTCTCAAGATTCCGAAGAGCGACGCGGCTCCCGTTCGGGCGGTGCTGCACGATGAGGAGACGAGATAGAGAATCTGGACCTCATCGGATCAACGGTTCTCCCGTTCTCTTCCGTTCTTTTCGCTGGTTGTTCAACGAGCACCCTTTTCCACTTCAATCATGGACCTTTTTAATCGTGATGAGCTGAAGCGTCTTGCGGAGTTGCAGGATGACGTTTGTATTTCACTGTACATGCCCACCCATCCCTTCCGGTCCGATTGGTCCCAAAACACAACTCGGCTCAAGAACCTTCTCCGGGATGTTCGCGATCAGCTGCGCGAACAGGACTATCGGGAGAACGAAATTGACGAGATCCTGCACGAAGCGCGGCAACTGCTCGATCGACCAGGGTTTTGGCGCGGATTGAGTGAAGGCCTTGCTGTCTTCATCACTGCAGAGGCTTCTGAGTTCTATCGACTCCCCCTGCCGTTCGATGAGATTGCAATCGTTGAGGACCGCTTCCACTTGAAGCCTCTCTTTCCACTCATCGCTGCGAACAAGCGCTTTTACCTGCTGGCCCTGAGCCAGAACGACGTTCGCCTGTACCAGGGAACGCACCAGGCCATCAGTGAAGTGGAAGCAGCGGAAATCCCTCCCAACATTGTCAGTGCCATCCAGCAGTTCGAAGAACCACCCGAGCAGGGCCTGCAGATGCATACGCAGGCCAAACCGTCTCATCCCGGTGGCGATGCGACCCAAAAACGACACGGGCAAGGATCCTCGGAGGACCAGAGCCGAGAACCGAAGGATCAGCTCAAACGGTTTTTCCGCCGAATCGACAATAGCGTCTCGGACTACATTAATGGGGAGGAGGTGCCCCTCGTTTTGGCCAGCGTCTCGGAGTACTTGCCACTCTACAAGAGCGTGAACAGCTATCCGCATCTCATCGAGGACGACATTGTGGCTGGGAATCCTGAGCACCTCAGCCTTAAAGAGTTGCATGGAGAAGCCTGGAGCGTTGTTGAGTCGGTGCTCCAGAACCTCCATCAGGAGGAGCTGGATCGGTTCGAGGATCTTTACCATCAAGACGGGGGCTTGGCTTCGGACGACTTCCACGAGATCATTCCCGCCTGTGCCTACAGCCGAGTCGAGACGCTCTTCGTGCCGATGGGACAGTATCGGTGGGGCCGATTCGACGCAGACACGAATACGGTGGAGGTGCACGAGTCTCAGCAGTCGGGGGACGGGGACCTTCTGAATTACGCAGCACTCCAGTCGTACTTGAACGGGTCCACCGTGCACGTTTTGCATCCGGAGAGAATGCCGGGCGGCCGCAGCATTGCGGCGATTTTCCGGTTCGAGGCGGACGTGAAGGCTACGGAGACCGGGTAGGCGTTCTAGGCAAGGGCGTGGGAGTTTCAACGTCCAGCTCCGGGAAGGAGGACGACTTCCCGGGTGGATCGATGCTGAACTCTTGATAATTTAGATTATCGTCCTTATCGTTCATTCGATAAAGTAACTTATCAATAGTAAAGCAATGGATCTCGTTGATTCATTCCTGGCAGAAGTGTCATCTGAGCAAACACGTCGTGCATATGGAACGGACCTGAATCGCTTCTTTCAAGAGGAGACCGTCGATGAGGCGGTGGTTCAGCCCATCGAGGCGGAGGGCGTCCAGTCGTTCATACGAGCGATGCATCGACGAGAACTGTCCTCGTCTACCCAGCGGCGGCGACTCGCTGCTCTTCGGCGCTTTTTCGACTGGCTCATTCAGGAGGGCGTGAGGTCGCACAATCCAGCTCGGATGCCTCAGGTTCAATTGTCTCGATCTGCAGCAGCATCTTCTGACGATTCTACTCTCAGCAAGGAAGATGTCGAGGCGCTCGTTGCCATGGCCGGCGAATCGCCTACGTCCGGACTGCGCGATCAAGCGCTGATTTTGACGATTGTATATGCCGCGCTTCGCCGGGGCGAGGTCGCTGCACTGGAGGTCGATGACGTGCGGCCGCTTGGCCGGTACTGGGTCCTCGACCTGAAAGACTCTTCTCAAGGCGGTGGGTATGTCCGCATTCCCGAGACCGTCGTAGAGGCGATTGAGCGGATGAAGGACGCATACGACATCACGAGCGGCCCGCTCTGGCGGTCCGTCAGCAACCAGAATCACGGACGCCCCTTGACACCGGACGCCATCTACAAGGTCGTCCGGCGCGTATCGGAGCAGGCGGGACTCGATTCAGTGAGCATCGATTCGCTGCGACGAACCGGACTGCAGCTCGCGTTGGAGGGCGGCGCGGATGTGCCGCAGGTTCAGGCCCACGGACGCTTCAGTGATTCCGCATCGGCCGCACGTCTGCGGGATGCAGAGGAGCGATCCGGTGCGCTCGGCGAAAGCGCGGTCGAGTACATCGATCTTGACCTATCAGGTTTGTCCTCAGACGCATAGGCGCGAATGACTTGCCAATGGGGAATTTTTGCATGGTCAAGAGCCCGTGTGAGACCCTCTGGAGCTGCCCTAAGAATCACATCTAATATGCGTTATGTTGGGTTTTTGCGCGCTGATGCTTTTCTTGGTATTCGCGCTCTCACCACGGAAGACACGCGGCAAAATGAACTACGGATGCCACCATTCGCCCATCCTCACGGACCGACACTGATTTGATTACCATGTCTGACGACGACACTCCGAATACCGACCTTCAGATTCATGCGGATGATCAGCAGGATACGTACCAGGTGTCTCATCGCGGCGAAGAGAATCTCCCGTTGAATGCACCGAGCGATGCGAACTGCTCGATCGATTCGGATCAGATGCTCGTGCGCCGCTGGCTCGCCGAAAAGAGCGCCCGCACGCAGGACGAATATTCCCGCGACCTGGAGCAATTCGTCGAGTTCGTAGACCTGCCTTTTCGATACGTCACGTTAGGCCACTTGCAGGAATACCGAGAGCATCTCGCAGATCAGGGATACGCGAAGTCCTCGCAGAAGCGAAAGCTCTCGGCCGTTAAAAGTCTCTTCACATTTGGGGCCAAGCTTCGATACTTCGCACACAATGTTGGCGCCGCCCTCTCGACTCCGTCCGTACGCAACGATCGGGCGAGGCGAATTTTGTCGGAGGCGGATCTGTGGGCCATCCTCCGCGACGAGAAGAACCTCCGCAACCACGTCCTTCTCCGCTTCTTCTACGCGTCCGGTGGACGCCTCTCCGACCTGGAGGATCTTCGCTGGCGAGACTTAAAAGACCGCCCCGATCTCGAAGGTCCCGACGGTCGCCCCGGTGGGCAAGTGACCTTTTTCGGAAAGGGAGACAAGACTCGGGCCGTCACGCTCTACAGTAAAGTGTGGAGTCTCATTATTCGACTACGCGAGGAAGAAAAGTCCGAAGGCCGAGGGGGGTCCGATGATCCCGTCTTCCGTTCTCAGAAAGGAGGCTCCCTCTCGCGATGGCAGAAGTGGAATATCGTAAAGAAAGCGGCCACGAGAGCCGGAGTGAAGCTGACGGAGAAAACAAGATCGGATGGCACGGTCGAGCGCGACGAGGACGGCGAGCCGATCATGACGTCCAAGGTCTCCCCCCATTGGTTTCGGCACGCGCACGCGTCCCACGCGCTGCAGAAAGGAGCCGACCTGGAACTCGTTCGCGAAACTCTCGGCCACGAAAGCATCGAAACGACCAAAACGTACCTCCACGCCCAGCCCGGAAAGTCGTCCTCATACTACGTCGACGAGGCGCCGGACTTTGATGGATAGGCCTCTCGTCACGGAGTGCGCGCCAGCACGTCGAGTTGATGCGCGATGTATATCAGCTCGCCGTCGTCGATCTGGCGGCGGCGCGTCTCTATCCAGTCCGAAAAGGCAGCGGAATCCAGTTCGGGATGCCCCGCGAGTTCGGTTTCGACGAAGCGCAGGATGTGATGAAGGAAAGAGGCCTCATCGTGAGGGTAGGCCCCGTCTCGAGGAAAGACAACCCAGTCTGAGGAGCCCGCGTCCAGAAGCGTAGCACCGGCATCACGGAGATGAGTGAGAAGGCGTCGTCCGCTGTTCGCCCCCCTCCTGCCTCCCTCCCGGTCCGGCGCCATGCATTCGTGGTAGAGTCGTTCAATTCGAGCATCGAGGGCGGGGACGATCGGAGGCTCGAAGGCCGTCACCCCGTCGAAATTTATGGGCAGATACCACAGCCCGCCTTCGCGAAGCAACGGACGGAGGGCACGGACGGCATCCGGGATGGACAGAAGGTCGAATACCGCCTGTGCGACGAAGGCGTCATACGGAGTACCCTTGTGGGCGGCCGCAATGTCAAACAGATCGGCCGTGACGAACCGAATGGACACCTCAACCGGACCGCCCGTCCAGACCTGCGTCTCCTGACCGGACACTTGATACCCCCGGTTCTCAGCCCAGGCACGAAGCATTTCCTGCGCCGTCTCGACATGGTCGGGCTCGATGTCGACAAACGTGTACTGGACGGCACCGACGGGGTGGCCTTCAAGCGCCTCGACGATTCGTTCTACGGTGGCACCAATGCCGCCGCCCACCTCCAGAATTCGGATCGGCGTGGACGCTGACTCAGTGAGGGCACGAACGAACTGGGTCCAAACCCGTCGATTCAGGGCTCGGGCATCGACGGTTTTCTTAGCTTCGAGGTAGCGCGGGTAGCTATACGGATTGGGATCACTCACGAAGCGGCGGGTCGAGTTACGCAGTGTACGAGGCCCAGGCGTCCTCGTCCTCCCAGATTTTCACCGTGGTATCGAGTCCAGCCGTGTCCAGCCGTTCGCGGAAGGCCGTGCAGAAGAGGCGCGAAAAGTGCTCGATGCTCGGATTCAAGCCCTCGAACTCCGGAAGATCGTTCAACGTGGCGTCGCGATATCGGTCCACGAGCGCATCGAGGACCTTCTCCACCTCAACGATGTCGACGAGGTAGCCGTGTTCGTTGAGCTGCTCCCCTTCAAGCAGAACTTCCACCTCGAAGTGGTGAGAGTGCCATTCGTTTTCGGGGCCGCAGTCCGGAACGGTCAGGTAGTGCTGAGCCACAAAGTCTCTACGAACCATCAGTTGATACATCGTGGGCCGGAGGGCGAATTGCTGAGAAATAGCGATCGGACTACTCGTACACGAAAACGGGTTGCAGCATCGACGAATCGGCGGCCAGTTGTTCGTAAACAGACGGCGCCTCGTCGATCTGGAAATGATCGGAAATCAGCTGGCTGGGAGTGACCTCATTGAGCAGGTCCAACACCACGGACATCCGACGGTCCTTCGACCACCGCCCCCGGAGTGACGGATCTATGGTGCTCACCTGGCTGGAGATGATGCGCATCCGCGAACGATGGAAGTGCCCTCCAAGGTCAATCGGAGCCGTTTTCGTTCCATACCACGACCCCACCACAATCCGCCCGTCAAATCCGGTCCATTGAACCGCGTCGTTAAGGACCGAAGGTTGTCCCGTGAGCTCGTAGACGAGATCGGCGCGCTCGGCGTCAGTCTGTGACGACGCGTCGCTTGACGATGCTTGATTGAAGTCGGCGACCTGTGCGATCTCCGAGGCGGACATCACCGACAGTGCTCCCATGGAGTCCGAGAGCTTCCGGCGGGGCGCCGACGGATCAACGGTCACGAGCATGTCCAAGGGGTGGTTGGCAAGGAGACGAGCGGTCAGCAATCCCACGACGCCCTGCCCAAAAACCAGTACGCGTTCCCCAATCATGGGTCGGCCGTCCATTACCAAGTTGACGGCGGTCTCTAGTGACGGGATCATGACGGCGTCCACCGGCTCCACAGAATCCGGCAGTCGAATGAGGGCATCGGGGGAGGCGACGAACCGAGACACATGTGGCTGGAACGCAAAGACGGGCGCGCCTCGCCACTCTCCTTCGACTTCCTCGCCGACCGCTTCGACGGTTCCAACGCATGCATATCCGTACGAGATTGGATACGACAGGTCCTTTCCCTGAAGAGCATCGATCGACGCGTCGGCCGGGAGATCGTTCGGCACGTCCCCTTGATACACGAGGCGCTCTGTGCCGGGACTGATGGCGGAGTACCGAGTTCGCACCCGAACCTCCTTCGGGCCGGGAGGCGAAACTTCCTCCGTAATCACCTCCGCGTTTCCGGGGGCCGGAAACTGAACCCGACGACGAGAAACCCTGGCCATGGTGCCTGTCTCCTCGAGGTGGTGAGGGTCACACGTTCGATGCGTTGCAGCCGCTTTCTATTCCGACGACGGCCACACAGGATCACCCTCCAGAATAAGGTCCTCTCCGTACCAACGCTGCCGGACGTTCTTCAACCGAGGAAAAGCGCCGCGGTCCCCTGACGCGTCGGTTGCGCTTGCCGGAGCTACGGGATCGAGAGCAGTCCTGCCCCCCACGAACATAGGGGCGACCGTTACGATGATCCGCTGGACCCGTTGCCGTCGGAGAAACGCCGTAAGCACCTCTGTGCCCCCTTCCACCATCACGCTGGAAATGCCCCGTCTTCCCAGGGTGTCGAGGAGAGACTCTAATCGTACACCACCCTCCGGTGCACACGGGAGCTCTACGACGGTCGCTCCTCGCGCCTCGAGATGTTCTCGACGGTCGGGATCCGCACCGGGACCGGTAAAGATGAGCGGATCGGGACCCTCGCAGTCGAGCAGACGGGCATCGAGCGGGAAGCGAAGCGAAGAGTCCAGGACGATAGGGACGGGATGAGTCCCCTCTTCACGGCGGACATTGAGCCGGGGATCGTCGGCAATGACCGTTCCGATGCCCACGAGAATGCCATCGTGGAGGGCACGGAGTCGATGCGTGAAGGCCAGTGCCTCTTCCCCGCTGATGGGCAAGGGAGTGCCGGAATCGGACGCAATAGATCCATCCAGACTCTGCGCGTAGGTCAGCGTCACGAAAGGGACCTCGTTCTCTGCAAAGTACCGCTCCGCGCGTTGCGTTAGCGACTGGAGCGTGTTGGTGTGTGCATTGCCCTCGAACCGTCCATTCGTGGGTTCCAGATCCAGAATGTGACGCATCCGGTTTACCTTCGTCCGGAGATAGTCCAGGTTGTGGCGGTTCACGTGTGGCTCTAGCGGCTCGCGCTCCGTGATGTCCACCCCGTAGTCGTCGAGGCTTTCCATCTTTTCGGGGTTGTTCGTGAGCAAGCGCACCGACGAGACGCCGAGGTCATTCAAAATCATCGCCGCGATCGCGTAATCCCGCTCGTCGGCTCCGTGCCCGAGCATCCGGTTTGCCTCCACGGTGTCGTATCCCTCATCCTGGAGGTTGTAAGCTCGCAACTTGCTCAGCAATCCGATTCCACGGCCCTCCTGGCGCAGATAAATGATGACGCCCTGCCCTTCCTCGGCGACACGCCGCATGGACGTATCGAGCTGTTCCCCGCAGTCGCAACGGAGAGAGCCGAGAACGTCTCCGGTAAAGCACTCGGAGTGAGCACGAACGAGGACATCCTCTCGGCCCTCAACTTCCCCATACACCAGCGCCAGATGGTCTTTATCATCCTCGCTGTTCTCGTACAGCGAGAGCGTAAACTCGCCATCAGCCGTCGGAATTCGAGCGCTGGTAAGACGGCGAACCGAAGGGATTTCCATGGTGGGTCCCGGATTTCAGTCTCGTACTGCGATGGACGAACCGGCCGAGGAGAGTTCTGTTGCGTGATCAGGAGAACTTGATGACTTCCTGTATTGCTGTGTTGGGGTTTGGGTTGTATCTGCTCTTGCAATAACAGCAACGAGAAAGAAACTCCTGCACGCCCAGCGCAGACTCTTAAATTATGGTGAAAGGACAGGGTTTTATCATTTGGTTAGGAGTCATCCTGTGTCGCCTCCAAACGTTTAAGGTGACGTCACGGTTGTGTACGTTACAGGTTCAGAATCGTCTAAGAGGTTCGCTTCGGATACTCCCTCAAACGTTCGTTCGTGCATGCGCTTTAACCCAATTGTCGTTGGGGCGCTATACCCTGGTATCAGCCGTGGATTGAGCGCAGATCTCCTTGCCGCTCAGGCTCTCTCCGGAACAGCATTCCCCATCTGCACCGCCCACGTTGTTGCCGGCAGCGGCGTAGTGACCGACGTCCTGAACGTCCCCACCGATACTGTCTCTGCACAATTGGAACATGTGCTCGAAACAAGAAGTCCTACCAGCGCAAAGATCGGAATCATCGGGGCGTCCCCAACTGTGGCTCGCGTATTCGATCATGTAAACCGGCTCGAAGGCCCGGTCGTTTTCGACCTCACAATCAGCGGCCCCAGCGGAGAAGACGTGTTGGGACAACGAGGCCTCGAAGCGGTCACCGACCATCTTCACGCACCGGACCTCGTGACGCTCCGACGGACCGATGCCTCCCTGGTGGCCGGCATGGAGATCCCGAGCCTCGACGACGCCCAGGTCGCCGCCCAGCGCATTGCTCAGCAGGGAGCTCGCCGAGTCCTCATTCGATGCGGCAAACTTCCGACTCACTTTTTCGACAAAGACACCACTCCACCAGACTACGCGTTGGATCTGTTCTACAATGGTGAGGAGTTTGCACTCTTTGAGGCTCCCTATCTCTCCGATCTCGACGACCACCATGGGGCATCGAGCGGTCTCCTCCTCCCCCTGACCAAACACTTGCAGAGCGGCATGGAATTCGAACCTGCCCTCCAGAAGGCAAAAGGGCGCGTCTCCGAAGCTCTGCGGGCAGCTCAACAACAAAAGACCGAGAATCAAGGCGTGACGTTCTTCGAGACCCTCGAACGAGAACCCACAATTTCAGAAGTATAACTGAGCGAGTAGGCAGAGAGCCCTCCTCCTAAATTTGGCAAAAACGCCATGACTGAAAACAGAAAGAATCAATCGAAAGCCACCATCTACGACGTTGCCGACCACGCGGGGGTCGCAATCTCCACAGTCTCGCGCGTGCTGAACGACTCGCAGGACGTTGCCGACCAGACGCGTGAGAACGTGGTGCGCGCGATTCAGGAACTTCAGTTCCGACCGAATCGAACGGCAAAGTCCCTCGCCCAACACTCGACGCGGACCCTCGCGGTGGCCGTCCCCACCTTTACTACGCCGTTCCACAACGGACTGTTGAAGGGCGTCCGTGATCGGCTCGACGACGAGGACGTAGACCTCCTGCTTTGTGATTTGGAGTGGGAGGCCCCAAAGCGCACCCTCCGAAACTTTCTCGAAGGAGGGGCCATGGACGGGCTTCTGCTCGTCGGGGTCGTGCCCGACGATGAGCTGGCCGAGGAATTGAGCATGCTCGGCGTGCCGGTCGTCCTTATCGGCACGCACCTCGACGGATTCGACTCGTTTTACTGGGAGGACAAGTCCGGCGCCAAGCTTGCCGTCGAACATTTGCTTGACGAGGGGTACACTCGAATCGGGATGATCACCACTCCCCACGAGAATCGAATCCGCAACGAACGGGTAGCGGGGTATCGGGAGGCCCTCGAAGAGGCCGGACTAGAGTTCGATCCCGATCTCGTCGTTCACGGACACACCAGCAAACACGACGGATTCAGCGAGGAGTCCGGTTACGAGGCCATGCAGGAGCTCCTGGCGCTCGACGCCCCAGTCCAGGCGGCGTTTGCGAGTAGCGACGTGCAGGCCATCGGGGCGTGGCAGGCCGTTCGGGAAGAGGGCTTTGAAGTCCCCGACGATTATGCTTTCGTCGGATATGACGACATCAAGGTGAGCCGCTTCATCGGGCTCACAACTGTGGCCCAACACATGTACGACGCGGGCAACGAAGCCACCGACTTGCTTCTGAGCCGACTGGTCCAGAGTGGCCCCGACGAATTTGTTTCTCG
>CAZBIB010000001.1:27700-33653 GCA_964491575.1 uncultured Salinivenus sp.
AGCATCGCCGCGTTTGCAGGACGCCACAGAAGAGCGCTCTCTTTATGGACACCGCAGTTATTGAAAATCAACTTGGCCATACGCTTCGAAGCACCGACTTCGAGGACCTTGGGAAACGCTACCGCGGCAAGGTTCGCGACACTTATCGACAGAACGGTCGGCTCATCCTCGTCACGAGTGATCGAATTTCGGCGTTCGATCACGTGTTGGCCCAGACGATCCCCTTCAAGGGCCAAATCCTGAATCAGACGGCCGCCTATTTCTTCGAGGCCACGGAGGACCTCGTCCCCAACCATGTCGTGTCGGTCCCGGACCCGAATGTGACCGTCGCCCGGGCGTGCACTCCCATTCCCATCGAGTTCGTAGTCCGCGGATACCTCGCGGGGCATGCTTGGCGCGAGTACGACAAGGGCGCCCGGACCCTCTGCGGACAGTCCCTCCCAGACGGTCTCCGCGAGAGCGAGAAACTCCCGGAGCCCATCCTCACCCCCACCACCAAAGCCGAGGAAGGACACGACCAGGACGTTACGCGGGAAGAGGCCATTGCCAACACCGACATCGACGCAGCGACCTACGACCAACTGGCCGACTGGGCCCTCAAACTGTTCCGGCGGGGCAGCGAGATGGCCGCCGAGCGGGGCCTTCTCCTCGTCGACACGAAGTACGAGTTCGGGCAAACGCCGGACGGAGACCTCGTCCTGATCGACGAAGTGCACACCCCAGATTCGTCTCGCTACTACTACCGTGACGGATACGAAGAGCGACTGAGGCAGGGCAAACCGCAACGCCAACTCTCAAAGGAGTTCGTCCGAGAGTGGCTCATGGACCACGGGTTCCAGGGCCAGGCTGACCAAGAGATGCCCGATCTACCCGATGCGTTCCGGGTGAAGGTGACGAAGCGATACGTAGAGCTGTACGAGACAGTAACGGGGCAGACCTTTGAGCCGGACACGCATCCGAATCCGCAAGAACGGATTCACTCCGCCCTCGCCGACTACGTGCTTGAAGGGACGAGTTAGGGAGCCGCCTCCGCAGTTTCCGTCTTCGGACTAGAGGCGTACGTCTCCGGTCTCCGATTTGCCAGCACGTCGTTGTACTCGTTAATGCGGCGGTCACGTGCGTCGTGCGGATCGAACTCGACGACGCCCACCTCATCACTCGCCCGGTTGGCCCGCTGCAGAATTGAGCCCTCGGGGTCGCACACCTCACTCATCCCGATGAAGGTGAGCGTTTCTCCCTCCTTCTCCTCCTCCCCGTGACGATTGGCCGTAATGGTGAAGACATGATTCTCCCGAGCCCGTACAGGCATCGAATCCGGGCAGTGCGGGAGCACGAGATTCGAGGGGTGGGCGATCACGTCGGCGCCGTTCAGAGCCAGGGTGCGCGCCGCTTCCGGGAAGTACCAATCGAAGCACACCATGACGCCGAGCTGATAGGTCGTCCCGTCACGGGTCGTGTCTTCGAAGACCGGGAATCCGAGGTCGCCGGGTTCAAACAGCGTGTTTTCCTCGTAGAAGAGGTGCACCTTCCGGTAGGTGTGGACGGTCCCCGTCGGTTGGACGACGACGGCGCTGTTGTAGAACTCACTCCCCTCCCGCCCGGCCAGCCCGGCGACGAGGGTCGCGTCGAGCGATGCGGCCCAGTCTCGGAGCGCTTCGGTGGACCGGCCCTCGGGAATCGGCTCCGCCACCTGTGCGAGGTGGTCCCGGGAATGAAAGAAGTACCCTGACGTGAACAGTTCGGGCAGGACGATCAAATCTGCATCCACCGATTGAATTTGGGACGCGACGGTCCGGAGATTCGCGTCGACATCCAAATACGCAGGGGCGAATTGGAGATAGGCAGCTCTCACAACCAGCGGAGGATGTCAGTTCAAGGCCGCGCGCAGCGTCCGATGCTGATCCCGGCCCCCGCCACTGGGGGCCCTCCAGCCACTCACAAGTGACACGGGGCCGAGGATGAGCACCGAACAGTCCGACCCGGCACCATGAGCAGTGATGACGGCTCGGATCCTTCACAGTTTATCAGTCCCCAGGGTCGAGGTCAAGGGAATTCAGGGCGGAGTGTTCTCTGAGGATTGGTGTAAGCGCTTGGTAGGGATTTTTACTTGCAATAACGGAAGTTAATCAAAACGATCAGGTTAAATCTGTGAACTGTAAAGCAGAGAAGGACTTGTGTCATCACGAGTCGAGTTGGCGGAGTGTCCGTTTAATGGCGTCAAAGTCGGGTTGCCGACCGGCATTGTCCAACACCTCCGCATACTGGATTACGCCATCTCGGTCCACTACGAAAGCGGCCCGCTTTGCGACGCGGTCCAATTCCATCTCGGTAAAGTCCTGGTACCCTGCCCCGTACAGAGCGCTTACCTCAGCGTCGTGGTCGCTAAGAAGCGGAAAATCAAACTGATGAGCCGAGCTAAACTCGGAGAGGACGAACGGAGAGTCGGTGGAGATGGCCACGACGTGAGCGTCCCCAAACGACTCGAGATCCTCGTTCACCGAGTTGAGCTCTTTCGTGCACACGCTGGTGAATGCGCCTGGAAAAAAGAGGAGCACGACGGGTTCATCTCGGTGTTCGGACAAGCGCCACGGCTGCTGATCGTCCGTGAACAGGGCAAAGTCAGGCGCGGTATCCCCTTCCGTTGGGGGAGACGCAACGCTTGGAGTGCTCATAATCATGGACAGATCTGTGCTAAGCGAGAAAATACGAGAAGCTACGAAATTCCGCTACTCGAAGCGGATGGCACGCACTGGCTCGACCCGAGCAGCAACGCGGGCGGGGATGTAGGCCGCGGCCCCACACAGCACGATAGTCACGACTGCCACCAGAACGTAATCGAGCGGGTTCAGCCCAACAGGAGCGGTGGTCATGTAGTAGGCTTCAGCAGGAAGCGAAATGATCCCAAACTCTTGTTGAAGGAGAGCAAGGGAGAGGGCCAAGGCCGATCCAATGCCCGTTCCCACCAGGCCGATCAAGAGACCCAGGACCAAAAACAGGCGTTTCAATGTCCTGCCGGACGTTCCCAGGCTCTTGAGGATTCCAATCTCACGGGTCTTCTCCAGGATCATCATGAGAAGCGTCCCGATGATATTGAAGGCCGCCACGATGACAATCACGCCGATTACGAGAGGAATGATGCTCTGCTGGAGATCGACCCACGCAAACAGCCCGGCATACTGCTGATAAATCGTGCGAGCAGCAACCGGGAATCCAAACTGATTCTCGATGCGGGCGGCGAGAGAATCAATGCGAGAGGGATCAGTCACCGTCACGTTGAACCGACTGACCGACCCAGGCGACACCGCTCCAAGCTCCCGGACCGCGGACAAGCTTCCAAAGACATAGACGTCGTCAATGTTTTTGAGCGACGTGTTGTAGATGCCACGGATCCGAAACTGTTTGACGCGCGGCGGGCGCATCCCCACCGAGCTGCCGTCCGATTCCCTCTGAAGCGCAAAGGCCGTTACGAGCTGTCCCACCTCCAGGCCCAGCCGATTTGCCAGCTCCCTCCCTACGACAACCCCCGGACGCCCCTCCTCCTGCCCCAGGGCAAACGTTCCCGTCTCCACCCGTTCCTCCAGATACGAGGGCAACCGGTCCACCCCCAGTAGCACTACCCCATCGATGGCATCCTCGGAGTGGGGGAGAAGCACCGGTTGCTCTACCACTGGCGAGACCTGCGAGATGCCCTCTATCTGCGCAAGCTTGGATCGGAGCGATTTTCCCTGATCCAACGGTTCGCCTTGAACATAGCTCATCACCTGAATGTGCGCCCCGAAACCGACAATTTTGTCTTCGATCTCCTGACTAAATCCCCGGACAATGGCCAACGCCAGAAGAAGTGCCGCCACGCCCAGCGTGACGCCTCCAATGGCGACGTAGGTAATGAACCGCAGAAAACTGCGCCCTTCGCTTCGTCCCTCCGCCCCCCAGAGGTACCGAAGGGACATGTAGCGCTCAAAGCGAAACGGCACGAGATGGAGGACGGACGAGTCTCACAGAGGAACACGAAGAAGAGGAAACGCAGTCATTCCGCTACAGAGGCGCCGTTCAGAAGATCCGATTTGAGTCGCGGAGCGAGACGAACAAGCGACAACGAGCCCGCGTATTTTGAAAGCGACTCGCAGATGCATTCTCTCCACAAATCGGCGGTCCCCCCTTCCCATGAACAACGCCTATCCCAAAACCCCAACCCCCGAGAACGAACCGACCCTCGAGTACGCGCCCGGATCCGACGAACGTCGCGCAGTCCAGCATCGGCTCCAGGACCTCCGAGATCAGACCATCGAGATTCCTGCCTTCATCGGCGGAGAGCCGGTCTACCCCGGATCAACGTCCGAGGTAGTGCCTCCCCACAACCATGAACACCTGCTCGGACGCGTCCACCAGTGCGGTGCCAACGAGGTCGACGACGCCATCGACGCTGCCATGGAGGCAAAGGCAGAGTGGGCCGCGATGGACTTCTCGGATCGAGCCGCGATTTTCCTGCGCGCCGCCGATCTGATTGCGGGGCCCTATCGCGACACGCTCAACGCGGCCACCATGCTGGGGCAGGGCAAAAGCATCCACCAGGCCGAAATCGATGCGGCCTGCGAGTTTATCGACTTTCTTCGTTTCAATGTCCACTTCGCGGAGCAAATCTACCGCGATCAGCCCAACGACTCGAAGGGCATCTGGAACCAGATGCAGTACCGCCCGCTCGAAGGATTCGTCCTGGCGGTCACGCCCTTCAATTTCACCGCCATCCAGGGCAACCTGCCGACGGCCCCTGCCCTCATGGGCAACACGGTCCTGTGGAAGCCCGCCTCCCGATCGATCTACTCCGCCTTCTTCACCTACAAGATCCTCGAAGAAGCGGGCCTTCCGCCCGGCGTCATCAACATGCTCCCGGCCGACGACGGAGCCGCCGTGGGGAATCCGGCCCTCGATTCCGAGCACTTTGCCGGGCTTCACTTCACCGGATCGGTCGACACGTTCGACCACCTCTGGTCTCGCATCGGGGACAATCTGGACACGTATCGAACGTACCCCACCATCGTCGGCGAGACCGGGGGCAAGGACTTCATTGTCGCGCATCCCTCCACGAACGTGAAGCAGGTGTCGACGGCCATCGTCCGGGGCGGATATGAGTATCAGGGTCAGAAATGCTCGGCCTCCTCCCGCCTGTACATGCCCGAGTCGGTCTGGCCGGAGATTCGGGACGAAATTACCTCGCAACTCGATGAGATCAGTGTGGGCCCCCCGGAGGACTTCACCAACTTTGTCAATGCCGTCATCGACGCACGGGCCTACGACAAAATCGTGAGCTACATCGAGCACGCCCGGGAGGCGGAGGACGCCGAAATCATCTACGGCGGTAGCTACGACGACTCCACGGGATACTTCATCGAGCCGACCCTCATCCGCGCCCACGCCCCGAAGACAAAGACCCTGCAGGAGGAGATTTTCGGGCCGGTGATCACTGTTTACGTATACCCGGATGACGAGTACGCGTCTACCCTCAAGCTGGTGGATGAGACATCCCCCTACGGCCTTACGGGGTCCATCTTTGCCCGCGACCGATCGGCTATCAAGCTGGCGAGCGACGTGCTCGAACAGTCCGCCGGAAACTTCTACATCAACGACAAACCCACCGGCGCGGTCGTCGGTCAACAGCCCTTCGGGGGTGCGCGGCGGTCCGGGACCAATGACAAAGCCGGCTCCGCCTATAACCTCATGCGGTGGGTCTCGCCCCGTGCCATCAAAGAAAACCTCAATCCGCCTACCCACTACAGGTACGCCTGGAATCAGCCGGACGCCGTGGAGGAACAGGAGGAACCCCGAACGGAAGCTGGGGACGGTGCCGTTGCATAAGACGGTGGACGACAGACGACCACGCGAGACGACCTTCGGCCCCAGGCCGCAGAAAATCGGCGCTACAGGCGGTCCGTCGTCCGTGGTCCGCAGTCATCTC
>CAZBIB010000001.1:33753-42404 GCA_964491575.1 uncultured Salinivenus sp.
GCGTGCGATCATTGGGGGCGTCTTAGCGGGCGTCGTGGCGTTGATTGGTGGATGGTTCGTGGGAGAAACAACCGGGGCAGAAGCACGAATCCTGCTGGAAACCTCACTTACGACCACACGCTCGTTTGCCGGGACGGTCACGCTGGCTCTGGGCAACATCCTGGCGCTCATGCTCACGCTCCTCAGCCTCAGTACCAGCACCGAAATCGACTTGAAGTGGTCGCATTACCAGCGAGTCAATCAAATTGCGTGGATCGTCTCCATTGTGCTAACGGCATCGATCCTCATCTACCTCCTTATAAACGTGCCGCTCAGCGAGGCCGACAAGGCGTCGGCGTCGAGCGATACCACAGGATTCAGGTATGCGACGCTCTATTACGTCAGCCTCGTCCTGTCGTCCATGATGGCCGGCGCGCTTATCACTGTCGTGCTGATGCTCTATAACACCATTCGCGACATCATCCAAGTCATCGGCCTCAGAGATACTGACCACCCCTTGGTTCACTCTGAGGAGGCTGAATCGGGGTAATTGGAGCCTTTTGAGCCATTTTCTCCATGAACTCGGACTCATTGGGACTGACAACTTTCGTAGGGAATTTTGCCCGCACACTGCTACAGAAGAGCGAGAACGGCGGTTACCCCATACGCTGCCCTATTCCTGTGGTGTCCACTATCTGACGTGCCCACGATTTTCAGAAGCATCCATCATCCCGCTGGCTCCCCGTGGGGAATCGTCTATACCCGATTTCTCGCCCGCCCCCTCGGCGTGTGCACGGTTCCGCTCATGATTGGGGCCACCACGTCTGCCCTGCTGGGACAGCCAATCTGGGCGTATCTCGTGTGGGGACTCCCTAGTGCCATCGCGCTGGCGACGGTCTGGACCCACTTTACGATGGCCCGAACGATCGCCGAGGTCGGCTTCCGCCCGGGGCAGGCCGCATTTCGAAGCGTCTACGACGTGCTTCTGGACCGACCGCTCGTATGGAAGCCTATTTTCGACGTCCGAACGACCTCCTGGCACGTCGAGCTCTCGGCGGGGCGAACGACCTACGAACTTCGACAGGACCGGTGGCCCGAGTTCGACGCCCTCCAAGACGCCGCCCGCCAGTCCTTTCAGTCCGAGACCGCGTCGTCGACCTCTCCATCATCCTATGCATGATCGGCGGCTCGGACCCGACAGGGAGAATCCGATGTCCCTTTACCACCTCTCTCCATCTGCGAGCGTGGTAGGATACGGCTTCACCTGCAATAACGGAAATAGACTCAGCCATGTCCACACTCCAGCTTGACCGCGACTCCAGCGTGCCGGTGCGGGAGCAACTCACCAACCAGCTCCGCTACCTGATCGCCTCCGGTCACTTCAACATTAACGAGACGCTGCCCTCCACCCGCTCCCTCGGTGACCAACTGGACATCTCCTTTCACACCGTCCGGAAGGCCTACCAGGAGCTCGAAGACGAAGGGCTCCTCACCTCCCGCGTGGGGAGCGGCTACACCGTCAAGGAACGCACGCCTTTGGCCAAAAGTGAGCGGATGGAACGCGGTGCAAAAGTCGTCAACGAAACCCTGCAGCAACTCGTGGGCCTCGGCCTGAGCGACGCCGAAATCGAGTCGCTCTTCCAGGAACAGGCGACCTTGCTGGACCACGCCGGCCTGGAGCGAAAGTTGATTACCGTAGGCCCTCACGACGAACTGAACCGAATGTGCGCTGACCAACTCGGCACGGCGCTCCAGAAGACGATTCTGCCGGTGCCGCTCTCTCAGATGGAACGGCATAAGGATGCAGACTTCGCCTTTACCCCCTATCCATACCTCACCAAAGTTCTAGAGACGCTCTCCCGAACCGACACGATGGGATTTGCGACCCATCTCCCGTCAACAGTGCTCGAAACCGTGGCTCGGCTGCGAGACGAGGAGACGCTCGGCCTCGTGACGCGCTATCGGGACACCATCCCGCCCCTCTCCGAGGACCTCCGAACGCACACGGCCTACGGCGGACAGGTCATTGCCGCGTCCATCGATCAGGAGACGGAGCACCTGAAAGGATTCGTGGAGGAGACGGACCTGCTTCTGGCAACCCCCGCGAGTCAACGACGGCTGCGACCGTTTCTGGACGAATCCATCCACACGTACGAGGAGTTGAACGTCCTCGTCAGCCAGGATTCAATCAACGCCATCGCCGACGCGATCCCGGCGTGACCCGGCGGCTCACTCGTTCTTGCCGTCCCTCGTCTCCTCGCCCGACGACTCAGTCGCCTCCGACTCGCGTTCGACCGACACCTCTTCTGAATCCCCGTCCGTTACCTCCGGCCGCTCTTCCTCGATAAGCCGATCGACTCGGGAATGCGGGGACGCGGCGGCGAGCTGGGGACGCGGTTCTTTCGGAGAGCGGAGACGCTCCTCCTTCTCCGGCTGAGCCAATTTTCCCCACGCATCCTGCTCGTACATCACCGATACGTTGACGTACGGAGACTCCGCCCGAAGGGACATGACCTCATAGTCCGGCTCCTCTTCCTTCTCCTGCTCCGGATACTTGACGCGAACGTGATAGATGCCGAGAAGCATCTTCAGAAACGTGTCCTTAATGAGGCTTAGATCCTGGAAGGTCAGGTCTGTGTTGTCAAGCTGACCATCGTCGATCCGCTCGCTGAAGATCAGTTCGATGAGGTTTTCGAGGCGGCGGGGCGAGGGATCGTCGAGGCTCCGGCTGGCGGCCTCAATCGAGTCGGCAAGCATCAGAATGGCGGCCTCCTTCGAATCGGGCTCGGGGCCTGGATAGCGAAATTCAGACTCAGGGATCTCGGGATCCTTCTCGTCAGCCTGCCGCATGGCCTTTCGATAGAAGTATTCGATCCGAGCGGTCCCGTGGTGCATGGGGATAAATTTCAGCACCTGCTCCGGCAGCCCATGTTCGCGCCCCATTTCAATCCCCTCCTTCACGTGGCTCGCAATGATCAGGGCACTCATCCGGGGCTTCAATTCATCGTGGGGGTTCGACGCCGCGCGCTGATTCTCCACGAAGTACTCGGGCTTCTTCATCTTGCCAATGTCGTGGTAGAGCGCCCCAACGCGGGTCAGCAGCGTATGTGCACCGATGCGGTCGGCAGCGGCCTCGGCAAGATTTGCGACTTGCAGGGAGTGGTTGAAGGAGCCCGGCGCCTGGAGACTCAATTCTTTCAGGAGCGGGCGGTTGGTGTCCGAGAGCTCCAGCAAGGTCAAATCCGTCGTAATGTCAAACATCCGCTCCAGCCCCCACAGGAAGAGCGACGACGTAATCGTGATCGCGGAGGCGATACCCGCGTACGCCAGGTCCGGCGCCGCTCGACCGAGAGGCAGGTCCATGTACAGCCAGGTGGCAGCCAGGACGAGGAAATACCCCACGAATACCAGCCCTCCACTGACGAAGAATTGGCCTCGGTTCTTGATGTCCCGAACACTGAAAATCCCAAAGGCCCCAGCAAAGAAGGTTGCAAGCGTATATTCAAGGTCAAGCCCCAGCATCTGCCCCCCGATAAACGCGAGAAGGAGCGTTCCAAAGAGCGCGATCCGGGAGTTGAAGACAATTGTGAAGAGAACAGACGCCAGGGCCACAGGCACCACGTACAGCGATCCCGGAATTCGGATGAAGATCCCATACAGGAGAATGATGAACGCCAGAATGACCGAAATGAGCACCATGTCCCGAGCTTTCCCCCAAATCTTGGGGCGGAGAAGGTACAGGTAGAAGAAGAAAAACCCGAACCCCAGGAGCGTGTAAAGCACCTCGCCGGTCAGCTGCTTCCAGATAATGCCAGGCCCCAGCCGTTCACTTTTTGCCCGTTCGAGAGAGGTGAGCTGGCGTTTAATTTCCGGAGTAATCCGCTCTCCTTTCTGCACAATGGGCTCGCCTGCCTCCACCCCACCCTGGATTGCTGTCACGTTCCGAGCGCGGCGGTCTCGTTCTTGCATCGTGGCCTCCCGGAGGTATTTGAAGGAAGGCTCGAAGATGGCCCGAAAGAAGGCAAAAGCAATCCGTGAATGCTCTCGATTCTGGTCAAACGCCTCTTCCAACTGACCCTCCGCATAGTCAAATGCCTCATTTAACCCGTAGAGGTTGTCTTTCTTGACTGTCCGCTGGGTCTGCTCCTCTTGATTCCGGACAATGATCTCCTGAGTGAGGATGGAGTCGCGGGCACGGTCCAGAACCCCAACGCCTAAGAGCTGACTCCCGACATCAAAGGCCGAGTTCAAGAGCCGTTCGTGGAGTCGAGGCCCCTCGGCTTCCGGATCCTGTCGAGAGGGAGCCGTCAAATTATGGACCTCCTGGAAGTACTGGTGTGCCAGGTATGCCCACTGGGAGCTGCTGAGGGTGACTAGGGCGCTTCGCCGACGTTGGACGTACTGCAGCGAGTCCCTTCGGGCGGCCTGTAGTTCCCCCTGCTGTTGGTGATAGCGGTAGCTTGCGTAGGCCTCCAGAATGCGATCCAGCTGTCGACGAAGGGTGTTTCGATTCTCCGTCAGTTGCTGCGGCGCATCCGGAACAAGTCGGAAATACGGAGGCGTGTTTTTCCGAACCGTGTCTCGCTTCTCCTGAACGCGCTGCTCGTTGAGATAGACGGGAAAATTGAACGGTGCCGTGAGAGTGGACTGCCGCCAAGTGTCGCCCACCTCTACCGTATACTCATAGAAATCGCCGCGGGGAAAAGCAGCGACCGTCAGGACCACGAGGATGAGAAAGAGTCCCCAGCGCAGGAGCCATCTTTTCCAGAAGGCTTCGTCGTCGTCCCCTTCTCCAGCCTCAAGATCTTGCCCCACAGGCTGAGGCTTCCGACGGGTCCAACCGAGTATTTCGAGGAGTCCCATGATCGACCGGGCGAACAATGACTGTTACGGATCCCTGTTCGAAGAGGGATCGACCTCAACGGGATGGTGATGGAAACCTGAATGCACGCAGGGGCGAAGAGGATCCTGAACAGCCCAGCTCCCTTGTTCGGGGTGGACCCATCCCCAGCAAAGAAAAAGCCGTTCCCACCGACGCTCAGACGGAGGAACGGCCCGAAAAGACGGAAAATGTCGGGACGGCGGGATTTGAACCCGCGACCTCATGTACCCCATACATGTGCGCTACCGAGCTGCGCCACGTCCCGAATTTTAATCGCTCTCTTCTTCATATGGCACTACACCAGTCAGGTTCTGAACATCGATGCAGATCGGCGGCGGGAATCCTGTGAGTTCTCGACGAAGGCCTGTCCGTAGAGCCCCTCCAGCGACCCGTCAATCGACAAACAGGAAATCGAGGGATGGTTTCACAGATCATTTTTTGGATCAGCATATAGACCATACGTCCTTGCTTCCCAATGACCTATCAGTTTTGGGGCACTGAAGCCTCGGCCGGTTCCCGAAGCGAAGAGGCAATATTCACCTCGCTGTGCAGAGTCCGATGCACGGGGCACTTATTGGCAATCTCGAGCAGGCGCTCGCGCTGTGTCTCCGACAGGTCGCCTTTCACTTCAATCTCTCGATCAATGTGGTCTACCCGTCCCTCTTCCGTCTCACAGTGCTCACAGTCTTCCGCGTGGATTTTGTCATGGGAGAGCCGCACCGTCGTCTCTTCGAGCGACCAGTCTTTGCGATCGGCGTACATCCGGAGCGTCATCCCGGTGCAGCTGCCGAGAGCCGACAGGAGAAAGTCGTAGGGCGTGGGTCCGGCATCGTCGCCCCCCGCCTCCTCGGGCTCGTCCGCAATAAGGGTGTGCGGTCCCGCCTGGATCTCCGTCCGATACGCACGAGCGGTGCGGGTGGTCACCTGTCCTTCGTGCGGTTCGTGCTGAGAGCGCGAACGGTCCACGTACTTCTCCGCCCAAGCGCCCAGCACCACCCCGACGTACTCCGCATCGGCCGGGTTGGTGAGCAGATGGTCGGCATCATCGAGCGAAATGAAGCTCTTGGGATGCTTGGCCGCCTGAAAAATCTGCCCGGCATTGTCCACGCCCACCGTTTGGTCGAGGGGGGAATGGAAGATCAGGAGGGCACGATCGATCGTCCGGATCGTCTCCTCCATCTTTGCGGCGGCCAGATCGTCGAGGAATTGCTTGCGAATGGTGAAGGTACGCCCTGCGAGGGTGACCCGAGCTTCGCCCTTCGACTCGATCTCCTCGACGGAGTCCTCCAGGTGGCGGGTCACGTGTTCGGGATCGAAGGGCGCCCCAATCGTCGAGACCGCCTGCACGGTGTCGAGCCGAGAGGCTGCCTGCAGTACCGCCGCGCCGCCCAGCGAGTGTCCGACGAGAATGCGCGGGGCTTTGTGGTGCTCGGCCAAAAAGTCGGCCGCCACGACAAGGTCGTCGACGTTGGACGAGAAGTTGGTGTCGGCGAAGTCGCCCTCACTCTCCCCGAGTCCTGTGAAGTCGAACCGGAGAACAGCGATCCCATGCCGGTTCAGGGCTCGGCTGATCGCCCCTGCCGCCTGCAGGTCTTTCGAGCAGGTGAAGCAATGGGCAAAGAGCGCATATGCGCAGGGCGACTCTCCCTCGGGCAGATCGAGACGAGCGGCCAGAGCATCGCCCTCTGGGTTTTCAAAGCGAAGTTTCTCGAAAGACATCGATGTAGAACAGGGGTTCGTGTGGCTGAACGGCGGGGAACGAGTCGACCCGATCGAAGCGCTCGGTAGACTCGTCGTCGGTTCTACGCGATTGACTCAGACGCAATTTCAAACGAAAAGCGGTGCGTGTCGGTGGGGGTTCCACGGTCAAAGTTTCGCTCAACGAAGGTGACGGTGCCCGAGCGGTGCATGAGAATCACGGTCGAGGAGCGGGTGCCGTACTCGTCAGTTTCAATGAACGGTGGCGAGAGCATCCGCTCCGTGTCCGCTCCCACCCCCGTGTTCGGCAGCTGATCGTCCGGGGCGGGCTGCCGATCGTTGAGAATGTCGAGCAGGCGGTCCGGCATCAGATCTTTCTTGAGGACGGTCTCCAACCGGGCGATTCCCCGTTCCACCTTCGGCCACGGATCATCGAGCTGGGCGTTGCTCATGCCGTGGACCCCGGCCCCGACCGAATGCGGCGTGCCGTCTCGATTCGAGAAATAGAAGGTGTCGTTCGGCGTCCCGAGGAGCAAATTAAACCCATTGTACCGATCGGCCTCCGCCTCCACCGTTTCGAGATACGTCTCCGGCGCCGGCTCCTCCGTCAGGTACTTGGCCACGAGATGGCCGCGGGAAGGAGCATCGTCTCGGTGCGGCATCTGATCGCGCACGTTCGTGACGGTGGCCCAGTGGCCGTGGCGCGTGACCCCCAGCCAGGTGCCGCCCGCTTTCAAGTCCCGCCCCCCCAGCACGTGCGGGGCGTCGTCCCAGAAGGCCGCCGGGGCCGAGGGACGTTCGTAGAACTCGTCCCGGTTGCCTGCAAAGACGAGCGGATACTCTGGATGGGCGTCCTGCGCGAAGAGAATCAGACACATGGTTGGATTCAATCGCTTTCGCGTTTCTCTATGGCGAAGAGACGGGGAGGATCGTTCGTCTGATTCACGAACCGATACGATAGAACACGGAAAGTGTCCTGGGGAAGCGATGAGGTCCACGACTCAACGGCACGGACTTCCTTGTCCCCTCCCTCGTGCCCCGAGTAGGCCACGATCGTGATGACCCCGCCGGGCCGGAGTAGGTCCGCGCTCGTATCAAGAGCCCGGCGCGTCGTGTCCGGCTCAGTGATGATCGCATGATCGCCCCCCGGCAAGTAGCCCAGATTGAACAGGACCGCCCCCACGCGCCCGAAATCATCCTCGTCCAGATGCTCGTCCATGGTCTCGTGACCGGCCTGAACGAGGCGAAGCCGGTCGGTCGCCTCGGGGGCGTGGCGCTGGATTCGTTCTTGGGTAGCGTCGAGGGCCTCGGCCTGAATGTCAAACCCAACGACCCGTCCGCCGGATCCCACTTCCTGAACCAGGAACAGCGTATCGTGCCCATTGCCCATGGTCGCGTCAATTGTGAGGTCCCCCAAGGTAATCGCCTGCCCTGCAAGTGAATGGGCAGTCTCAAGAACCGAGGGAATCGCCATGACGAACGAGTAGATAGGCGATGATGCTGCAGACGTGATCCCCGAATGGGCTAACGAGAGCGAAACAGAGATGGACCAGAATGGGTCCCGCTCCGACCCCTCGAATTCCTCGCCGAGAAGAATCCTTCCCCCTCTCCAGTCCGTGCGTGACGCAGCGTCATTCTACAGGTTCTTTTCCCTCTTCATGGCTGTTCACATCGACCTCGGGCCACGGAGCTACACCGTCCACTTCCGCTCACTGTCTGAGGTGCCCTCACTCCTGGACGAGGCGGACCTGCCGCCGGAGCGGTGTCTTCTCGTGACCGACGAAAACGTAGCGGCGCATTATCGCACGCCGCTCGTGGAAGGCCTGTGCGAAGCAGGATGGACCGTCCGCTCCATCGTGCTCCCGCCCGGGGAGGAGACAAAATCAGCGTCCTCTCTCCACTCCATCTACGACGAGGCGCTCGACTGGGGCATCGACCGTCGGACGCCCGTTCTTGCACTCGGGGGCGGAGTCATCGGCGACCTGGCCGGGTTTGCAGCCGCCACGCTCCTGCGCGGCGTCCCCCTCGTGCAGCTTCCCACCTCCCTCCTCGCCCAGGTCGACGCTTCCGTGGGCGGAAAGACCGCCATCAA
>CAZBIB010000001.1:42504-67684 GCA_964491575.1 uncultured Salinivenus sp.
CTCAACTTCGGCCATACCTTTGCCCACGCGCTGGAGCGTGTTGCAGGCTACGGCGCCTTCACCCACGGAGAAGCCGTGGCCCTTGGCATGCGGGCGGGCCTGTACCTCTCCCACCGGCGCCACCCCGAGGCCCTTTCCCGAGACCGTATCGACCACGTGATCGACGCCATCCCGGTGCAGGACGATCCCTCGACGGTGCCGTTTCCAAAGCTGTACGAGGCCATGTCGGCGGACAAGAAAAACCGGGGCGACACGATTCGCTTTGTGCTCCTCAAACGCCTGGGAGAGGCCTACGTGACGAGTGAGGTCACGAGAACACAGGCTCGTCAGGCCTGGGCGTTTGCGTGCTCGTCCTGAAACGCCGTCCCGGCTCAGTCGTGTGAGCATGCGTCAGGTGCCTGCCTAATGACACAGAGGCGCGTTTTCCCCACCTACGCCTTCCCCTTGTGCCCGATCGTTCTTCCCGTCGCTCCGTATCCGAGCCCCTGTGGCGAGCACTGCGGGTCGTCCTCGTCGTGGTCCTGGTGGGGGTTGCAATTTTTGTGGGGCTCACCCGAACCCAGGTTGGCCGCGACGCCATCCGGCAGCGAGTCGAAACGGCCTTCAATCAGCAATTCAAGGGCACCCTCTCCATCGGCACCCTCCGCGGTACACTGATCGACGATTTTGTTGCCACGGAGGTCCAGCTCCGCGACTCTTCCGGAACCCCTGTGGCGACCGTCGACTCGATCCGCGCCGTGCCTCGCTGGACCAACCTTCTCACCGCCGAACTCTCCGTACGGAGCCTCACGCTCTTCCAGCCTCACCTGTCCCTGCAGCGAGATTCGAGCGGGACGTGGAACGTTACCGAGGCCCTTCGGCGGACAACGTCGTCGCCCCCAACCGACCAGCCTCTCGACCTATCATTCGCAGACATTGAGGTGCAAAACGGCCGTGCAACGACGATTCGGAGCGGGGCTGCTCCAGAGATCGTCCAGGAAGACTGGCTCTTCGACTACACCCGAACCCGGATCACCGACATTTCTCTCAAGGCCTCCGCCCGGCGGGCCGGCCCCAACAGTGCTCTTGAGATCCGTGCCGCGTCGTTCGCACTGCCAGGCCCCAATCTTCAGGGCTCCCTTCTACAGGGCCGAGTGCGGCGGACGGCCACGGGTTGGTCGATTGCGGACCTCGACCTGTCTCTGGGAGTCACGCGCCTCCGCGGCCGCGCTTCGCTGCGCACCGAGCCGAGAGGACCCGACCCGAATACCTTTTCGCTAAAGCTCGATCGAAGCCGCATTGACCACAGTGAGCTGCGGCGCCTCGTGCCCCGACTTCCACTCGCGGCAACCGTTACGGTCGAGGGCGAGTTGGAAGGCTCCCTTAATCAGCTCCGTGCAGACGGCGTGACTGTCACGCACAATGCCTCGTTTGCTACCGTTAACGGGACCGTTTCTCGGGAGCCCGAGGCTCTGAACCTGGACGTGCGCCTCAGCAAGAGCCGACTCGACCCCGAAGACGTTCGGGACGTGTGGCCGGGGCTCCCCTCCCTCCCTAATCCTGAGATCGCCCCCCTCAATTTGGAAGCTACGCTTCGCGGCACCACTGCCCGTGCTGAACGTCGCCAACGGACATTCGATCTCGACGCCCACATCGAAGCCCAAAGTCCGCACGGCGCTGTGCAGGGATCCCTGAAGGTAGCACAGCCGCAGGGGGCTCCTCTCACGTACAGCACCTCACTCGACGCCGAGAATCTCAACCTGGCCCCCTTTACCGAAACCCCAGCCCTCTCCAGTCGGCTCACAGGGCACCTGAACGCGCAAGGGGCGGGAACGGGGACCGACACACTGCAGAGTGAGATCAACCTTTCGCTCTCCCCTTCCACCATCGGCGGCCGTCCTCTCGCGTCCGCCGACGGAGAGGTGACAATTACTGGTACCAACGCCCAAGGAACCCTCGCTCTGCGCCAGACGGAGGGCGGAACGATGTACGTCAAAGGCTCCGCAGACCACCTGGACACCCGCCCGGGATATACGGCAGTGATCACGAGTTCGGCCCTCAACTTGGCGCCACTCGGAGAGGGTCTGCCCACCTCCGCCCTAAATGCCCGCCTTACACTCCGGGGCTCTGGGACCGAATGGCGTCCGCTCACGGGAACCGCGGTCGTGAAGGTCGACAGTTCGAGGGTGTACCGAGGGGACAGTACGGTCGTCCTCCCCCCTCACTCTGCGACCGTCCATCTGGCCGAGCGCAGTGCCGATCGCCCTCGACTCGAAATTTCCGGCTCCGTTGCCACCTTCACCGTCGACGGGACAACCCTGGGGCGCCCCCTCTGGACCACGGCCCAAAACTGGGGCCAGGCCCTCCGTGACGCCCTCCGGCGGGCACGCAACAAGCCAGTCCCCACCGAAACAGTTTCTGCGGTGGAGAATCTCTCCCCTCCAGCCTCCCCTCCTTCACGATCCGCCCTGCGATCGGAAAGCCGAGCGGCCCTCGCACAGCTGAAGTCGTCGGGACCGATCGACACCCACGCGGAGCTTCGTGTCCACCAGCCCAAGATTCTGAATGCGTGGTGGGCTGCCTTTCCTCAACGTGCAGAGGGCCTCGACGCCGAGGTCACCCTCTCCTTCGGGACGGACAGCCTGCACGCCTCGGGCCAATTTTCGGCGGCGCATCTTCGGGTCGGCGGGAAGAAGGTAGATCGGGTGGATGCGGAGTACGAACTCTCAGGCCACCTCGGAGCGCCCCTCGCGCAGTCGATGAGCGCAACGGCGACGATTTCGGCTCAGCGAGTGGCGGCAGGAGGGCCGCCCGTCATCGATCCCTCCGCTTCCCTCTCGTACGAGCGCGGAGCAGGGACGCTCCAACTTACGGCCGACAGTGTGGGCATCGCCGAATCGCTACGGCTGACCGGCGATCTTCGCGTCACCCCTCGCAAAAATCAACTGCAGCTGCGTCAGGTCTCGGTGGATCTAAAGGGGAACACGTGGACGAACCGCTCGCCGGCGTCGGTGTTTGCGTATTCGAATACGCTCGTCGTCACGCCCTTTGTCCTGGAACAGCCCCATCCACAAACGCCCTCCCTTCAGCAGATTCAGGTGAGGGGAACGCTTTCGTCAAGCCCTACCGATACGCTCTCTGTGGAGGCTGAGAACGTGTATCTGCCTCCCTTCTCGGGGACAACGGGAACGTCCCACCTCATCGGGGGAAACCTGAGTGGCCAACTCCAACTTCGGGGTGGATGGGAGCGACCAACGCTCGTCGGCGACCTCTCCGTGCGTCGGCTTTCTTACGATCGACGCGTGCTCGGGGATGCGAATTTCCACGTTGAGTACTCCGCCGACTCTCCAGATCTTCTCGTCGACGGGTCGCTCGGGACAACCGTCTCGAGCGTGGACAGCCTCGTGGGTCCGGATCTGGTGCCGGGTGGGGCCCGGAGCGTCGATCCCAATCGGCTGTCGCTGTCGGGTCGCCTCCGCCTCCCAGAGTGGGCACAGGCCAGATCCGTGGAACAAGCCTCAGAAATCTCTGCGAGCGAGACTCTGGATCTCTCGGTGGATATCGATCGGGCCGATCTCTTCTTCTTCCGGTACATCTTCGAGGAACGGGTGTCCAGGGTGCGGGGCTACGCGACCGGTCCCCTCCACATCGGCGGTCGCTTCCAAAACCCCATCTTCGATGCGAACCTCACGCTCGTAAACGGCGCGGTGACCCTGCCCTTGTTTGGGCTGGAGTACGAGGTGGAGGGCCCCGTAGACGTGGACCGACAGGGCATCCATCCCCGCGAGCTTACGGTTCGGGACGACGAGGGAACGGCCACGGTCAACGGCAGCATCCTGTTCAATGACTACCGGTATTTCTCCTTCGATCTGTCGGCCTCCCTTGACGAAATTACGGTGATCGACGTGTCGCAGGCGAAGGACCTTCCCTTCTACGGCCACATCCGGGCTTCCGGCCCTCTAACCCTTACCGGTCCTCTCTCCGATGCCACTTTGCGATCGAACTCGGCTCGGACCACCCCCGACAGCGAACTCCTCATCCCCGTCACGGGAGAATCCGTCGAGGAGGATACGGGCTTTATTGTCTTCGCCGACTCGACTGGCCGCGCTCCGAACGTAGAGACCCCCACGCGCCGACAAGGCATTCTGGCAGATCGGCCGGAAGGAGTGCCGACCTTCGTCGAGGGACTGAATCTTGACCTCAACGTCACCGCGCCCGACGAATCTACCGTACACCTCGTCTTCGATCCCATCGTCGGAGACGTCGTGACCGCGGTGGGCTCGGGGCGTGTACAACTCCAGCGACGAGAGGGGGAGTTCTCAGTCTACGGCAGCTTCAACGCCACCAGCGGGACCTATCTTTTCACAGCCGGCGAGGTCTTCGTCCGTCGCTTCTCCATCGCGGAAGGGACCATCACCTGGGATGGGGATCCAACCAATGCGCGCTTGAACTTAAACGCCGAATATCGCACCCGAGCGTCTCCGTCCGGCCTCCCCGGCTACGAGAACTCTCGGGGCCGCATCCCAGTCACGGTCGAGCTCGACATTACGGGTCGAGTGGCTACTCCGCGCGTCAACCTGGGCCTGTCGCTTACCCGGAGTGAGCAGCGGAACCTCGTGGGCTCGGAGTCTCTGGACGCGATTCTCAACCAGCCGGCGCGGACGACGGAGTACGCCACGAGCGTGTTGCTCACAAACACCTTCCTCCTCACCACCGAGTCAATCACGCAAAATGGGGGACCCGGACCCGGCGATTCGGACAATCGCCTCACGACTGCGGGCAACCAGCTGGCATTCAACAGCGTGTCGCAACTCGTCTCCAGCCAGCTCAACCGCTACCTCGGCAAGGCCCTTCCCAACGTTGATCTGAACTTCGGCGTGCAGGGCGAGGATCCGAACAACCTCGACCTCATCTACGGCGTGGCCCTGCGACTGCTGAACGAGCGCCTTGTCATTCGTGGCGAGGGGGTATACACGAGCGACGACCCGGATGAGCAGCGCGCGGAAGGACCCCAGGGAGAATTCGTCGTCGAAGTGCGGCTCAGTTCCAGCGTCAGTGCAAAGGTCTTTTACCGCCGGACCGGAGACGAACTGACCCGAAACCAATCGCTCACGAGCAGCAGAGGAGCGGGTGTCTCATACCAAACCCAGTTTTCGACCTGGCGCACTCTGTTCCATCGTCTCTTCGGGTGGCTCTTTCCCTCCGACAACCCGCCCGACGATAGCGAAGAGCCCGATTCTCAACCGGTCGCGCAGCAATCTCCCCCTCCGTCGGACTCGTCTTCTACAAAAAACCCTCAATGACTACTCTCGTGAAGCAGGAACCCGTGTGACTTTTTCATGCGGACCGAACGTGGCACGCCGGCACGCCGTTTTTGTATTCTAACTCAAATTTACATGATCTGCCCTCACGACCCAGTATTGACGCCATTACGAAGACGCAAGCTGATACCCTACGTCAGGACATCCTCGCATTTCTTCGAGAACATCCAAACAAGACCTACCGGTCCCACGAGATTGCAAAGGGACTCGACATTGAAGACAACGACACCTATCTCCGGTTCTGTGACGTCCTTGCCGAAATGACGGCTCAGAAACTCGTCGAGCAGACAGGCCAGAAGTACACCGCAAAGGGCGACACGCGGCACCGAACCGGGATTCTCAGCTGCCACGCCCAGGGCTATGGCTTCGTCCAGGCCGTCGACAGCGACGAGGAATTCTTTATCCGAGAGCCGCACATGGGAGAAGCCCTCCACGGCGACCTCGTGCGGGTGGCCGTCGCCGCCCGCGCCCCGAGCGACAAGAAACGGGAATGTGAGGTCGTTGAGGTCGTTGAACGGCGGTGCACGCAGGTGGTGGGGACGTTTCATTACCGCACCGACTTTGCCTTCGTCGAGCCCGATGATCAGCGGATCCTCCAGGACGTCTACGTGTCGCCCGGCGCGTTCGGCGGCGCCAAGGACGGCGAAAAAGTCGTCGTGTCCATCGATCGCTTCGACGACCGGAAGGCCTCCCCCGAGGGTCGCATCCTTCGCGTGATCGGCTCCGCGGACGACCCGGAGGTACGGGTCCTGTCGCTCGCCATGAGCATGAACGTAAAGGCCGACTTCCCCGACGCGGTGGAGGCCGAAGCCGACGAGATCCCGGTGGAGATCCCCGACGCTGAGATTGAGCGCCGGCGCGACCTGCGCAACAAGCCGATCTTTACCATCGATCCGGTGGACGCAAAGGACTTTGACGACGCGATCCACATCGAGGAGTTGGAGAATGGTCACTACGAGGTCGGCGTCCACATTGCGGACGTGAGCCAATACGTCCGTCCCGACTCGGCCATCGACGAGGAGGCACTGGAGCGCGGCACGAGCGTCTACCTCGTGGACCGCACGATTCCGATGCTCCCCGAGAAGCTCTCGAATCAGGTCTGCTCCCTGCGCCCGCAGGAGGACAAACTTGCCTTCTCGATTCTCATGGAGATCACGCCGCAGGGCAACGTGGCGGACTACGAGATCACAGAGACCGTCATCCACTCTAAGGAGCGGCTCACCTACGACCGCGCACAGGACTACATCGAGGGCGGATATCCGGACGACAAGATGGCGTCGGACGTGGTGCAGGCCAATCGGCTCGCCAAGACCCTCACTAAGAAACGAATGCGAGAGGGCGCCATCGACTTCGGGTCCGACGAGGTCAACGTGATCCTCGACGAGGACGGCACGCCGACGAACATCGTGCGGAAGAAACGCACTGAGGCCAACCGGCTCATTGAGGAGTTCATGCTGCTCGCGAACCGCACCGTGGCGAAGCACATCGCCGCCCCAGGTCACAGGGAGCGCCACCGCACGAACGGGACGGAAGAGGACGCCCTCCCCTTCGTCTACCGGGTGCACGACAATCCGGACGGCGAAAGGATTCGCCAGCTCGCCGAGTACGTCCGCGTCTTCGGGCACGAGCTTCCTCTGACCAACGGAAACGCAACCTCTTCAGACCTCTCGGACCTCATCGATGCCGTTCAGGACGAGCCCGAGGAGCAGGTGATCGTCCGGGCAGCACTCCGGGCCATGTCGAAGGCCGAGTACGCCGTGGGCAACATCGGGCACTACGGCCTCGGCTTCGACTACTACACCCACTTCACGAGTCCCATCCGCCGGTACCCGGACCTGATGGTGCACCGCCTCTTAAAGCGGTATGCGCGGGGCGAGGGACCGGCCGACGTGGAAGACTTGGCGGCCCGGTGCGAACACTGCTCGGAGCAGGAACGGAACGCTGAGGAGGCTGAGCGGGAATCCGTGAAGCTCAAGCAGGTAGAGTACGTGAAGAATCACGTCGGCGAGACGTTCGACGGCGTGGTGAGCGGCGTGACGAAATTCGGCGTCTTCGTCGAAATCACCGACCTGCTCGTGGAGGGCCTCGTCCACGTCCGCGACATGAACGACTACTACTTGTACGACGAGTCCACCTACACGCTGCGGGGCGAGGACAACGGAAAAACCTACCGCCCCGGGGACTCGGTGCGGGTCAAGGTCGCAAACGCGAGTGTCGAGGACCGGGAGATTGACCTCCTGTTTGTGGAGTAGACTGAGAGTCTACAGTTCGTTGGCGGAGACTGCGAAAACGTCATCAAGCCCTTCGATCCGGGCAATCGCGTCCTCGTCATATGTCCCGGCGAACCGAATGCTTGCGACCGCCGCCTCTCCTCCCTCGAAGATGCGGTTGCTCATCTCCTGGATGTTCCAGTTGGCCCGCCGCACCTCGTCGAGGACCCCGGCCAGGACCCCCACCTTGTCCTTGTGCCGAACGGTGAGCTGGTAGGAGGCCTCCGTCTGGGCGGCGAGGTTCACGCAGTTGGGCACGTCGCCCTCCTCGTCGAACGAACGCACGACGCGGGCCGCCTCCAGGGCCGTCGCGTCGAGGGCCTGCTGCGTGGAAGCCCCGATGTGGTGCGTCATGTAGAGGTTGGGATGATCTGCCAACGGATGCTCGAACTCGGCCCGCTTTGAAGCGGGTTCGCCCTCCATCACGTCGATGGCAGCGAGAATGTCCTTCTCCTCCATCGCCCACTCCAGAGCGTCTTCGTCCACGACCGCGGCACGCGTGGTGTTGACGAACAGCGCACCGTCGGGCAGGGCCGCGAAGAAGTCGCGATCGGCCAAGTGTTCGGTGTCGGGCGTGGACGCAACGTGCAGCGTGACGATGCTGGCGTCCTCGGCAACCGCTTCGGGGGAAGATCGATGCCCGATGTCCTGCGCCTCGGCCTCTTCAGGGGTGAGGGACCGGCTCCAGGCAATTACGTCAAGATCGAAGGCCTGCGCCCGTCGCATCACCTCGGTGCCGATGTTGCCGAGCCCGATAATGCCGAGCGTCCGTCCCTTGAGGCCCTCAGCCTGTGCATATTCCTTTTTGTTCCAGCGCCCGGCCCGGGCGTCGATCACATTGTCCGGAAGGCGGCGATCAAGGGCCACGATGAGTCCCATCGTCAGCTCCGCGACGGCGACCGAGTTGCGCCCCGGGCAGTTTGCAACGAAGATGCCCCGCTGGGCCGCCCCGCTCACGTCGATGGTGTCGTATCCTGCTCCGGCGCGAACGATGAGGGCCAGATCCGGACTCGCCTCCAGCGCCTTTGCTGTGATGCGCGTAGATCGCACAATCAGCACGTCGGGGACCTCCGACTGTAGGGCATCGATAAGCGCCTCCCCCGAAAGCTCCGGCTGAAAGATCACCGTGTGCCCTGCCGATCGCAGCGCCTCGACCCCCACGTTCGCAATGTTATCGGCAACGAGAATGGTCATAGCAGACACGGATGATACGATTCGAAAGTACGCTCAGACGTGAGATTGCCCCTACACTGCAGGTGCAATTGAGGCCTCTTCGGGAATGTCCTCGGCGAAGTCGTGCACCAGAAGGCCACTTCGCAGCTTCGGCTCGAACCACGTGGACTTTGGTGGCATCAGGCTCCCCTCATCCGACACCGCCACCAGCTCTTCGATGTGCGTCGGGTACATGCTGATCGCCAGTTGCGCCTCCCCGTCGTCGACCCGTTTTTCCAGTGCCTCGGTGCCCCGAATCCCGCCCACGAAGTCAATGGTCGGATCCCGCCGCTGATCGGTGATGCCCAGATGCGGTTCCAGGAGGTGCGCACTCAACCGCGACACGTCCAGCTCATCCACGGCCCGATCCCCCTGCGCGGGCGGCAAGTCGAGTCGATGCCACGTCCCATCCAGGTATAGGCACACAACTCCTTTTTCCTGCGGCACCGGATCGTCCACGTTCCGCTCCAGATCGAAGTCTTCCGCCATCTGCTCCAAAAACTCGGCCGGGGACGCAGGCACCTCGAACACGACCCGGTTGTAGGCCATGATGTGCATGTGGCTCATTGGGAAAAGCACAGCCGTAAACATCTCGTACCCCGGCACGTCCGAATCGGCACTGTTATCCTCTTTCCGTAGCTCCGCCGCCGCTCGGCTGGCCGCCTTGCACCGGTGATGGCCGTCCGCGATGTAGAGATGCCCCACGTTCCGAAAGGCCTCGACAAGCGACTCGGGCTTCTCAGCTTTCCACACCGTGTGTCGAACCCCGTCGTCCGCCTCAAAATCGTAGAGGGGCATGCCTTCCTGAATCTCTGCGACGAGATTGTGGATGGCTTCCTCATCGCGGTACGTCAACATCACCGGTTCGGCGTGCGCCTGCTGCGCAAGGATGTGGCGCGTCCGGTCGTCCTCTTTGGTAGGGCGCGTCTCCTCGTGCTTCACGATGGTCCCGTCGTCGTACTCGGCAACCGACACGCCCCCAAAAATGCCGGTCTGCTCCCGGCCGTCCATCACGAGCCGATACACGTACACCGTGGGAACTGCCTCCTGCACGGTATAATCCGCCTCTACGAACTGACGCAGGTTGATGGCGCCCTGCTCGTAGACGGCGTCGTCGTGCTCATCCGTGCCCGGGGGCAGGTCAATCTCGGGACGGGCGATGTGCAAGAAACTGTGGGGCTTTCCTTTGGACAGCTCCCGAGCCTCCGCACTGTCGATGACGTCGTACGGAACGGACGCAATTTCCTCGACGTGCTGGGGCAAGGGCCGCACGGCCCGAAATGGATGCAGGGTGGCCATGAAGCGATGTGCCTTGATGACGGATAGAAGACAATGGGCTTCAGTATATAGCTCAGCGTGTGAAGACGCACACCGAACGCGCTCCCTGCACGAAGTTTACAACTTGGTCGCAAGACGAGACTGTGAGCCGAGATCCAGGCCTCAGCATCAAACCCTCCTCGTATATCACAGTCCGCGCACGGATCTTCCTCCTGACCTAAATTTCTCCACGCCCTCTTGCTTCCGATGAATGTGACCGTCAACGAAACCTACAGCGACGAGGAGATCGTCCTCGACTACCACAAATACGTCGAGTGCACCTTCAAAGAGTGCTCGATCGTCTACCACGGCGACGGCCCCACGGCCGCCGACGAGTGTAAATTTCAGGACTGTCGATTCGACTTTCGGGAGTCGGCTTCGTCAACGTTCAACACCCTCCGCTCGTTTTTTCACGGGGGGCTTGAGGAAGTGGCGATCGACGTTCTGGCCAGCATCGTAGCCCCGGACGAAGACACCTCCCCCTTGCGCGTGCTGGAGCAAAATGGACATGCCCGGCTGATGCTTGACCTCGGGCGGGTCGATCCGAACGACTTCAGCGCAAACGGTCAGCACGGCTCTTAGGCCTAACACTGATTCCGGTTCAATGCACCAGCACGCATTGACAGAGGGCTCCTAAAACCGAACGCGGAGCACAAGTGGAGGAGCACGGAGGCGCTGGGCACCAGACGGGGCGCGCAGGGGCGACGGGGTGACGCTCCGCCGGAGCTGATGGACCAGTAGGGCCACCCCCACGCCCAGAACCACCCCCGCGAGGATGTCACTGGGATAGTGCACGCCCAGGTACACTCGGCTCAGCGCGACGCCCGTCGCCCAGAGTGCCCCGGGCCCAATCACGTACCACTGCGGATGGGACAGGCTCCAGGAGGTCACCAGCGCCGCCGACACACCGGCGTGGCCGGAGGGAAACGACAAATGCGCATCGCCGGGAGCCGGGGGGTCGTGACGTTCGGCTCGGGCCTCCAGCGGACGGTGGACGTACGGACGAGGTCGGCCCACCGCGTGCTTCGCCCCCAGCACGAGGCCGTACGTGAGGCCCTGCGTTAGGGTGAGGCGGTAGGCCGCCGCAACGGCGTATTGACTCTGGCTGAGCCCGGCACCGGCCCACGCGGCAGGAACAGCCCCAAAGAAGACAGGATAGGCCGAGGCATGGGCCCCACGAAGCGGAACGGTGACGCCCGGATGAGTGGTGCAGTAGACGAGCGCGAGGCCGCGAGCGTCTAGCGACCGGTCGGCGGACTCGTTTGCACAAAAGCGTGTCTCGGGATTTGAGGCAGCCGAAGAGGTCGAGGGCTGCGTCTGAGCGCGGCTTTCCGCCCCGCCCCAAACGAGAACAATCAGCAGCAGAACCGACCCGCGGGCACCTCTCTGCACCGCCATCAGACTATGAGACTATGCTTCTTCGGCGGCCGCTTCGGTCTCCTCCTCATCGCCCTCCTCTTCCTCTTCACCCGCCGAAAGCCCAATCTCCTTCCGGATCGCCGACTTGATCGCTTCCCGCTCCTCCGGATTTTCCTTCAGCCATTCTTTCGTGTTCTCGCGACCCTGAGCGATGGTCTCGTCCTCGTACGAGTACCACGACCCTCGCTTCTGGAGGATGTCGTACTCCGTTCCGAGGTCGATGAGTTCACCGAGCGAGGAAATGCCTTCACCGTAGATGAGGTCGAACTCCGCTTCCTGGAAGGGCGGAGCCACCTTGTTCTTCTTTACCTTCACGCGCGTTCGGTTGCCAACGACCTCCTGTCCGTCCTTGACTGCCCCAATCCGGCGAATGTCCATGCGGACCGACGAGTAAAACTTGAGGGCCCGCCCGCCAGACGTGGTCTCCGGACTACCAAACATCACCCCGATCTTCATTCGGATCTGGTTGATGAAGATCAGGGCCGTCTTGGTGCGATTGATGCTGCCAGCGAGCTTTCGGAGCGCCTGACTCATGAGGCGTGCCTGCAGTCCCACGTGCGTGTCCCCCATGTCGCCCTCCAGTTCTGCCTGCGGCACGAGTGCTGACACTGAGTCGATGGCGACGACATCGAGCGCCCCACTGCGCACCAGGGTGTCCGTAATGTTGAGCGCCTGCTCGCCGGTGTCCGGCTGCGAGATGAGGAGATCATCCGTGTCCACGCCGAGCTGCTCAGCGTAGGTGGGATCGAACGCGTGCTCAGCATCAATAAATGCGCAGGTTCCCCCCTTCTTCTGGGCCTCGGCGACGATGTGGGTCGCCAGGGTCGTCTTGCCCGACGACTCGGGTCCATAAATCTCAGTAATCCGTCCCCGGGGCACCCCTCCTACGCCGAGGGCATTGTCGAGGGCAAGCGATCCAGTCGGGATGGCATCCACCTCCTGGTGGGGATCATCGCTGAGGCGCATGATCGCCCCCTCTCCATGCTCCCTCTCAATTTGCTCGACGGCGAGATCAAGAGCCTTCTCCTTTGCTTCTCCGTTTTTGTCTGACATATCGTACCTGGCGCGGCTAAATCAGAAAGAGTTTGTGGGTCACCCCCTGTCCCGAGAGCGGTCGAGATCGTTCGGTCGTGCACGTCTGTAGACACGAAACCGCCGAAAATCTAACGTCCCTCGGCGCGGCCGTGCAGAACCGAATGATCTGAACGCGGGACATCGCCCGTTGGTCCTCCATTCGTCGACCCATGCACATGATTCTAACATATATCACAGGCTGGAAAACTCCAAATGGATTTCGGCGTTGAGCGTACGTTTTCTCCAAATCCCTGCGGACGGTTCCTCGCGCAGATGCGTTCCTATTGAAGGAGCTTGTCATACTCCGACGAATGGGCCGGGTCCATTTGCACAAGGAGGTTGTGAGCCTGACTCGCCAGGTCGCTGCCGGAAAAGAGTGCAGCGAGTTCCTGGTATTTCGTTTGAAAGAAGAGGTTGAGCGCGAAGGAGCGCGAAAGCTGGCGGTTTAGCTTCCGAAGGGTCTTGAGCACACCGAGCACCTGCTGCCGAGCAGCCGTTGTCTCCCCCACAAATCGGTCCAGCCCCTTCCGGTGATAGTTGTAGTACACCCGACGCAGCGGCTGGTGGCGCTGACCGAGTAGGTTGGACAGAAGCTGCACTCGACTCTGCTGCGTGCCCACAGAGGACCACCCCGGATCCCCCGTTCCCTCCGCCTGATCTGCCACCGTGCGCGCCCTCTCGAAATACGGCGTTCCCCCAAGCGCGCTGAAGGTGTCGTAGTCGTACCCGAGGATCAGATAGGCGTAAAAGTCGAGAACCGAGGTCAGGGAGTTGTATCGATCGAGATCGTAGTTGAGGGACGATCCCCGACTGAATTCGAACTGCCATTCCGGGTCGTTCACGCGCATGACAAGGGAGGACTGCGACGTGCCGTAGATGGGGCGGCGGGTTGTGACGATGAGCCGCGCCTGAAACTCCGAGATGCTAATTGCCTCCAGAACGACGATCTGCATCGAGCACAAAATCCGCTCGTACTGGAGAAACTGATCGTCCGTCCAGGACCGGGTGTTCATGTATTCCTGGATCTTCCGCTCCAGATCGTCCAGAAACGAATAGTCCGACTCGGCACCGCTGATCTGCGAAGCATCGATTTGAACGCGACAGTTCAGCTCCTGAGCAGCGACCGGCGTGGCGAGAACAGCCGAGAACAATAGGGCAAATGCCCAGGACAGCTTCGGAATCCGAACCACGGTGAGACAGAGAGACAGTGCGTACAGACAGACGATGTGTTGCTACTTTCAGTCCGACCTGGAGGTTTCTATTGTCCCAGGAGATGGAACTCGACAAAAGGTTTGCTTGATTTCTTTAAAATTAGAATTTACCCTGTGATTATAATTCTCCGTTCATTGCTCCTGTCCTTCCAATGCGTCCGCTCCTGGGGCTCGTCTTTGCCGGGCTCGTCCTGAGTCTACCCGGTGTCGCTCCAGCTCACGGCCAGTCCGCGTACGACCTCTTCGGGAGTGCCCGCGCCTCTGGGCTCGGCTACGCATCGACCGCACTGACAACGACCGCGGGCGTTCACGCAAATCCAGCGGCTCCCGCCCTGCACCGCCGACGAACGGTCTCCTTTTTTGCACGGGAAGGATTCGGGCTGTCGGCACTCCGGTATGGGTCGGCCTACGGCACGTGGCCAGCGCGCTGGGGCGTAGGATCGGGAGGCGCCAGCACGTTCGGCGGGGAGGGGTATCGAGAAATGCACTACAGCCTTGGATATGCACGGGGCCTACAGTTCGGCACGTCGCGGCACGTCTACGTGGGCCTGACGGGTCGATACTATCACACCCGGATCGACGGATACGGGGGCGCGGGAGCCTTGGGCCTGCACCTCGGTCTCCTTCTTCCGCTCCTGCCCGCGCTTCACCTCGGGGCGCACGCCACGAATGTGAACAGTCCCTCCCTCACGGACGACGAGGCCCTGCCCCAGACGCTCGCCGTGGGCCTGCAGTACCGCGTGAGCTCCCGGCTCCTGGTGGTGACCGACGTGTTCAAAGCGCTCTCCTTTCCCGCCTCCGTGCGAGGTGGGCTGGAGGTGCACCCCATCCCGATGCTTGCCCTCCGGGCCGGAGTGACGAGCTCCCCGACTCGGTTTACCGGAGGGGTGGGCCTCCGCCTTGATTGGATTCGCGCCCACCTGGCCGCCGAACAGCACGCCGAGCTCGGCTGGTCGCCTTCCGCGTCGCTCGAACTCCGCTGGTAATCCCCCCAGCCTCATGCTGCCGGCTCTCTTGCCTCTCCAGCGCCCCGCAGCCATCATTCTGCTCGTTCTGTTCGGAGGGGTTTCCCCCGGGCGCGCCCAACCTGTTCCCGACTCCACGGCTGCAGACACGATGGATCTGAGTCGCCGACTGGAGCCGGTTCTGGATGCTTTCGGCGATACGGAACGCGCGACCGCCCGAGCGGCAGAACGGTTTGCCCATCTGACCGACAACCCGCTCGACGTAAACCAGGCCACCGCCGCTGACCTCTCGGTGCTTCCGGAGCTGTCGACCAGCGAGGCCCACCGCATCGTGCGCCACCGGCGAGAGCACGGTCCGTACGACTCGTGGGCCGCGGTGCGAGACGTAGAGGGCATCACGGCCGAGACCGTTCGCGCTGTGCGCCCGTTCTTGACGCTGGGCCGCGTCGACACAGCGGTCTTTCCGTCCTTCAACACGATCCTCTCGAACCTGGAGTTCAGCCTGATCCAGCGGTATTCCCGTGACCTCGATCTTGGACGCGGGTACCGCGAGGATCGCTTCCTCGGTCCCCCGGGTCGACTCACCTCACGCCTGCGCCTTGACTACGAGCGACGTCTCCAGCTCGCCCTCACCCTCGACAAAGATCCGGGCGAGCCTGTGCGCTGGACTCCAGGCACCGACACGTACGGGTTCGACCACGTCGCCGGCAGCGTTGCGTTGCGGGACCTCGGCCCCGTCGAGACGCTCGTCGTCGGGGATTTCACGGCGCAGTTCGGGCAGGGCGTCGCAATGTGGCAGGGGCTTCGCTTTGGGAAAGGACGGGATCCGGTCTCTCCGGTGCTTCAGACCGGGCGAGGGGTTCTCCCGTACCGATCGGCCTCGGAGGCCAACTTTTTTCGGGGCGCCGCTGCCACCGTCGGACTGCCGGCGCACCTCTCCGTGACGGCGTTCGTCTCGCGCCGAAACCGAGATGCTACCCTCGACTCTTCCCTCGCGGCCCGCAGCGACCCTTCCGCCCCGATCCCCACCCGCACGATCTCGGTTGGTGGACAGCATCGAACGCAAAGCGAGATCGCACGAAAGGGCACCTTCGGCGAGACGACGGTCGGAGGCGCGCTCGAATACCAGGGCTCTTCCCTCCACCTCGGCGCGACCGGCTACCTTGCCCGGTTCAACCGCCCCCTCCGCCCCGGCGACGCCCCCTACCGGCGCTACCGCGTCGCGGGTCGCCGGGCATCCATGCTGAGCGCGTACGCCACCGCCTACCTGAACGACTACACCGTCTTCGGTGAGGTGGCCCGAGCCCCAAGCGGGACGTTCGGCGGCCTCCTCGGCACGGCCTTCGACGCCGGGGACATCGCGGACGCGATCCTCCTGGGCCGCTGGTACCCCCCAAAACTGGCAGCCTTCCACGGGAGCGCCTTTGGGAATGGGAGTCGCCCCCAGAATGAAATCGGCATCTACACAGGACTCCGTCTTCGTGTGGCCGAGAACTGGTCGATTACAGCGTACGTCGACCAATTTCGCGCTCCCTGGCTCCGCTTCAACATGCCCCGACCCTCCTCCGGGTGGGAAGCTCGGGGGGTACTCGAATACGATCCTCGGCCCTGGCTGTCAACCTATCTTCAAGTTCGGGCGCAAGGCCAGGACGAATCGACGGAATTCTCAGGTCCCGGTGGGCGGCTCCTCGAAGGCGTGCACGAGGAACGACGCTACTCTGCCCGCTGGCACACCGAGTACGCCTTCAGCGATGCCCTGACCGTGCGAACCCGCCTTGAGCTCTCCCAACACTCAACCCCGTCCACCGCCGCACAGGGATTCCTTCTCTCTCAGGGCTTCCAATGGATGCCCCATCCCTCTATGCAGCTGGATGCACGAATTGCGTTCTTTGACACGGATGGATTCGCGGCCCGAATCTATGCCTACGAGCACGACCTTCTGTATAGCTTCTCGGTCCCGGTTTTCTTCGACCGAGGCCGGCGCTCCTACGTCATGGCTCAGTACAATCCGTTTCCCTCCCTCACCCTCGAAGCCAAGTACGGAATTACCAGTTATGAGAACCGGTCCACAATCGGCTCCGGGCTCAATCAGATCGAGGGATCCAGCCGTCGCGAGATTCGCGTTCAAATCCGGTGGACGCTGTAGTGGGAACTCCGATTGTCCATCAGGTTCTTCAGGCTGCCTGACGGACGGTCCGGAAGCATGGCACGGTGATTGATGTAAACACAGCATGCCTAGGATCTTCAGCACTGTGCTTTCATTCGCGTTGCGGAGTCGTAGAATCTTCTTGGCGGGGAGCAATCGTAGCAGTTGCCCCACAGACACTGACCAACGGATTCTTCTTTTCGGATTTTCCCATCCATGCAGAACTCTATGAGCACATCGGCGAGCCCGCACATTCTGGCCGTGGAGGACAACTCAGAGACACAGCTTCTGCTAAAGCACTTACTCAAGGACTCCTACGAGGTCGACGTGGTCCCTGACATTGAAGGAGCACTTGAGGCCGTCGAAACCGACTCATTCGACGTCCTTCTGCTCGACATTAACCTTAGTGGAGACCAGACGGGCACCGATCTTCTTCACCTCATTCGGGAGCGAGAAGGCGTGGATGCAGTTCCCGCCGTGGCCCTGACGGCCTATGCCATGCCCGGCGACCGCGAGGACTTTCTTCAGAAAGGCTTCGACGAGTACGTGAGCAAGCCGTTCACCCGTGCCGATCTGACGGACGCCATCGAGAACACCCTCAATCCGGCGTAGCCCGTCGCTCCGCCGATCCGGAATAGATTCCCCAATGTCCAAAGAACACACGAAAAAAGCCCAGGACCAGTCACGGCCCTGGGCTTTAACGATGGGAGGTAGTAGAGTCGCTCCCTAGTTCATGCAAGTGGCTTTCAGCATGTCGCGCCGGTCCGAGAGGATTGACTCCCACTCAGACTCGTCGACCGGCTTGTCTCCCTTGAAATATTCCCATTCGTCGACGCTCTCATCGGAGATGACGACCGAATTCGACATGTGGGCCACGCGCTTGAGCACGGGGGAGGTGTCCATTTGATGGACGAACGTAATCGTGCATTCTCCGTCGGCAGTCTTTTCCTTTACCGACAGCCAGTTGTCACCACAAACCTGGCAACTGTAGAAGCGAGACTCCTGTTCTTCTCCGAGCAAGTCGTCGAACTCATTCTCTTCTTCAAAGACGACCTGCATCGGTCGGAGGCTTTCACACCCACAGGTCTTGCAGCGGAGCTTTTCCATACTGAGACTGGTGTTGGTGAACAGCCAGTGCTTTCTTATGAACGCTCCCCTCCCTTACAGGTTCACTGGACAATTTCACATTCTCGGTCTGGAGGACGACTCCTCACGAATCTCTCCGAAAGTTTACGTCGTTCTCTCTCCATCTGTAAACCTGAACCGAGGTTGCCGACGGGTCATCGCCACACAAGCTCTGCGTCTCCCGGCTCAAGCCGAGCGGCGATCCCGATTTGGAGGTCAAAATCGAGCACGTAGAAGAAGCGAAATTGAAGTCCAATGCCGACTCCCACCGACGAGTAAAAGGACCCATCGTCAGCGACAGGGGTCAGGGTCTGCCCGAAGCCGTAGCTGTACAGCGCTTTGGCGTACACCGGAAACAGGGTGGATCCGTCGTCGATGTACCAGAGCGGCTGCGTGATCTCTGCCCCCATCCGCAGAAACGATCCGGCGCCGAGCGACAACTCCTCGTACCCCCGAGGAACAAACCCACTCGTGCCGACGACGGCCCCCTCATTTTGGGTGAGGAATCCAGCGTCGACCCGCACACCCGTATGACTGCGCAGCGCGAGCGGGAGATACACGTCCGCCTCCGCCACGAGCGCCCGGCTCGGCGAGACGCCGTCGGTCCAGGCATCGACCTCGGCGGCAGCGCGCAGGACGAGCCCCTGATTGGGCACGAGGTCGCGGGGATTTTGCTGGAGACGATACCCCACCGCTGCCTGTGGGGAGAGCGTGACCCGATTGCGCCACCGGGTGAGCCCCGCTGTCCCAGCCTGCTCTAAGGCCTCGACGGTGTCGCCGAAAAATCGCGTCTGACGGTACTTTGTCTGGAACGAGAGGGTCGCCACACTCTGGTACACGTTGGACTGCAATCGAATCGGAAGTTGTGTGCCCAGCGACACGCCTCGTTCCTCAAACCCGAGGCGCGCAGCGCGTGGTCCCTGAGGCGTTCGGAGGGTCGCCGAGACGGTTTCCGGCGTGTTGAATACCGATAACGACGGTCGCAACAGCCAACGCCCCAACTGTACCGTGGCCGATCCCCAGACCCGCCCATCTTGCCAGTACGCATTGCCCTGATACCGCCACCGTCCCAGCGGATCATTGCCCGCCATTCCCAAACCGACTCCCACTCCCAGTTTTTCGAAGCGTGGCTCGTCCGGAAAGTCGAGCTCGTCGGGGTCGTATGCGATTGTCGGATACACCGCCCGCGGGGCGAGATGGCGCCATGCCTGGTACGGCCGACTGTCAGCAAACCTCTTCTTGCCCTCCTCCGATTTGAGACGGCGGGCAGGCGGGCGCGGCGACTCCTTTCCCAAAATTACGCGGGACGGATCGACGGTGGGAGCCGCTTCTGGACGAAACGGAATGCGGACCAACTCGTGGCGCTCGTGCTGGTACTCGACGAACGCGACCGATTCCCGATCCGGCGAAAGTGTCGGTTCCAACGCGCCGAATGGGACGTTCGCCAGGCGGAGGACATCGTTCGTCTGAGTGTCGAACGCAAAGACATTGGCCACGCCCGTGAGGTCCGACGAAAAGAGGAGATAGCGTCCCTCGGGGCCCCAGCACACGTCGTAAATGATGGCGTCCTTGAGGCCGAGCCAGGGGCGCAGACGAACGGTGTCTCGTTGATCGTGGTCGACGCGATAGAGGCGCTGGGTGCCGTCTACGTTCAGCAGGACGGCCACCGTATTTCCTGATGGAGAGGGTGCGATTTGCTGAAACCGCGTTCGCTCGAAGTTCGTGAGGGGCCGCGTGTGTTTTCCCTCAAGGGTCGCCCATTGACTGAAGGAGCCATCAGTCTGAACGGCCCAGACGGTCCCAGTCGGGGCCTCGGCGGGCGCAAACGATCGGCCCCCATCCGTGAGCCGAGTCGTCGTTCCGTCCGCCAGGTCCACGCGCTCCACTTCCGCGATGTCCTGCGTGGGCACCCAGGGATCGGGCACGTAGCGGGAGGCGTAGAGGGCGCTCGTGTCCCGCCCGAGGCTGTAGGTGTAGTCCTCCGTGATGGACTGCACCCGGATCAGCGAACGCTCGCCCGTTTCTACGTCGATTCGGTAGAATCCTCTCCGCACGTCGTATCCGTGCAGGTAGGCGACCACCGTATTCTCATCGAGCCAGTAGGGACGCCGATAATTGCGTCCCGTCCGACCGGCGATGGTCTCAGTGTCGGTGAACGGCTTCCGTCGGTCCAGCTCGTGCTGGTAGCGCGTCCGCAGCGTCGTCCGAAGGGCTTGGTCGATGGCCCCGGGCCACTGCTCCAGCCCGGTCCACAACCCGACGCCGTATCCCAGAAACGGAAATCGACTGTGGAGCGCCGCGGCCTCCCGGAAAAACGCGGTGCTCGTCGTGTCCCCGCCCTCGGCCCACGTGCTGAAGGCGTGGGCGCCGCCGATGTAGAAGCGGTTGAAGGGCTGCGTGTAGCGGGGCGGTTCCAGCATCTGAGTGAGCGACCACGGATCGTCCGACAGCATGGCCGCACGCATCTTCATCGTGAAGAGAGGCGCGTTCATCCGCCCCGCTCCCTCCTCGAAATGACTCTCTCGATAGACCGCGATCCCCTCCACCAAGCCCCGCGGTGCCGTGAGATTGCTGGCCCGCGCAGCATCCGGTGCAAAGACTCGAAGCACACCCCCATAGCCAAATCCCGCGTTGACCTCCGCATGCATCGCGTGGACCAGCTCATGCGGTCCCACCAGCGCGGGCCACGACGACGAGCGCGCGACCAAAGGATCTTCCTTGATGCTCGGCGCCTCAATTTCCTGCTTGAAGGGAAAGGGCGTGACAAATCCGTTCGATTGATCTGAGTAGCCATCCACGACGACCGGCATGTGGAGGGGCCGCGGCGTGAGGCCCACGAGGCTGTCCGTTCCGGCCCGGCTCTGGCGCAGCGCCCGCCGAATGCGCCAGGCGGCATCCTCCGTGCCCTTTTGGAAGATGAGATCGAAGTGCTCTCCCTCCACCGTCCTGTATTCGGCGCCGGGCGGACGGTAGGTCACCTGATACAGATCCGGGTTCAATTGCGTCACCCCTTGCCCGCAAACTGGAACGACGCCGACGACGGACAGGCTCAGCAGACCCACGAAGCACCATGCCAGGCGGAGAGGGCAAACGGGGAACCTCATGTGGGCGATTAAATTCTTGGAAGCGCTCGTCCGGATTCATCTCTCCCGGGTCCGTACCTGAGACCTCGACAATGGTTCGTGGAGGTGCTTGGAACGGGTCGACCCGATCCCCTCATCTATCTGCGTCGTCATGACGTTAACCCTGGAAGCCCGCTGGTTCGGCACGCCCCCGCTGCCCGATACGCTTTGGGAGTGGTTCGACACACTGGGGAGCGTCAGGACTTCGGATCAGACCGACCTCTATCTGCCCGCGGAGGATCCCACCTTCAACCTGAAGCTGCGCGACGATCAGCTGCAGATCAAGCGCCGTTTGGCGGACCCTTTCCACACGTCGTTGGGGCCAAAGGCAGCGGGCCACTGCGAGCAGTGGGTGAAGTGGAGCTTCGATTTGAAGGAGGAAGATCCGCCCCTCTGGGACGAGGACCCGACGGCGCTCTGGGTGCGGGTGGAGAAAACCCGCCACCAGCTCACGATCTCCCCCGAGGACCAGCCGTTGCTCACGGCCGACCTCCCGACCTCGCCCCCCGCATCGATTGAGCTGGAACTCACGACACTTGCAACGGACGACGAAACCGCCTGGACCTTTTGTCTCGAAGCCGAAGGCCCCGTAAGCAGTCTCACCGAGACGCTCACGACCGCGGCCCCGCTGCTGTTGAATGACCGGCTTCCGATCTCCCTTTCCACCGACCAATCGTTCGGATACGTCCGGTGGTTGCAACAACTGCCGACGACAAGCACGCGGCCCGCCCCCGAGGTCCTAATTTCACAACGCCAGTGAGCAGTCCCATCCCGTAATCGGGGGAGAAATGCCCTCTTCTGCTGGGTAGAGCGTCTTCGATACGTTAAGCACCAACGAGATTATAGGCGGCACCTGGAGTATACCGAATTGCCTTTCCGCTCCATTGCAAAGCGCAACGGAACTGGAGGGACGACTCAGAGCAAAAACTCAGCCAAGTGCCACTGCAGATGAAGCTAAAGGGCTTCGCTCGGGATCGTAGAATTGCGCGTAATAACGGCTGTCTTGCCGGAGAGTGAGACCATTGTAATGCGGTGACTGCTCAATTATTGCGTAGACTGGAGCAGTCACACCCGCCGGGACCGAAGTGGCCAATGACGAAGTCAATTCCGAGCCACATAAAAAACCCACTCAGGTGACGCCTGAGCGGGTTTTTGCCTCTTTCCAAGTGCGGTGGGGGAGGGATTCGAACCCCCGAGACCCGTGAGGGTCTGCCGGTTTTCGAGACCGGTGCATTCGACCAGGCTCTGCCACCCCACCGTCGGGCGGTCGTGCGACAAGCGTGGTAATCTGTCCAAAAGCGACCTACACGACCACCTGCGAACCGTTCCGGACCGGCCGTGAGTCCGCCTCTAAAACGCCGTGAAAGGACGTCGCGCCGCTACAACTCTGCCGCAACGAGCGAAGGCACGTCGTCGAGAACCGCGTCGAGCTTCTCCGTGTCGCGTCCGCCGGCCGAGGCGAGCGTGGGACGTCCGCCGCCGCCTCCACCCAGTCGGTTGCCCAGCTCTCCGACTAGGGACCCTGCCTGAAGGTCGTGATCGGCAATCAAGTCGTCGGCCACGGTGGCCACGACGTAGGCCTTTTCTCCGTCTTCCCCGAGGCTGCCGAGCACCCCCACCGCGCCCTCTCCCAGCTTATCGCGGAACTGCTGGCCGAGCTCCTGGAGGTCATCCATGCTGGCCGGGTCGAGTCGTCCCGTCACGACCGTCACGCCGTCGACGGACGTCGAATTTTCCTCAATGAACGTGTCGAGGCGATCTGCCAGCTGGCCGCGGCGGAGCTGCTCCACCTCCTCTTGCAACTGATCGCGCTCCTCCTGCAACTCCGCAATCGCATCGGGCAGCGACGTGTGCAGCGACCGAAATTGCCGCCGCGCCTGGGTCAGCTCGTCGAGCTCGGCCTCCACGTGCTCCAGCGCCGCCTCGCCGGCCACGGCCTCCACCCGGCGCACGCCCGAGGCCACCGATCCTTCGGACAGGAAGCGAAACAGCCCAATCTCGCCGGTGGCGTCGACATGGGTGCCTCCACACAGCTCCATACTAAAGTTCGGATCGAAGGTGATAACGCGGACTCGGTCGCCGTACTGCTCGTCGAAAATCGCCACTGCACCGCGGTCGAGGGCCTCGTCGATGGGGACATCGCGCTCTTCCTGTTTCGGGATGTCCTGCTGGATGGCCGCGTTCACCTGTCGCTCGAGCTCGCGAAGCGTATCTTCGTCGAGCGCATCGAAGTGGCTGAAGTCGAATCGGAGCCGATCCGGGGCCACGAGCGAGCCTTTCTGCTGCACGTGGTCGCCCAGCGTATCGCGGAGCACCGCATGCATCAGGTGCGTGGCCGTGTGGTGGGCTCGAATCTTTCGACGGCGGTCGGTGTCCACTTCGGCCTCGACCGGCCCTTTCAAATTGTCTGGTAGGGCCTCCACCGTGTGGGCGATGCGCTCGCCCTCGTACTGCGTGTCGAGCACTCGGAGTTCTTTCCCGCCAATCCGGAGCGTACCGGTGTCGCCCACCTGTCCCCCCGCCTCCGCGTAGAAGGGCGTGTGGCTAAGCTCCACTTCGTACTGCTGGTCGTCGTCGGTTTCCACGACCCGCACCGCCCGGATTTCTGCGTCGTCGACGGCGGCCTGATCGTACCCGACGAACACGGACGCTTCCTTCCCCTCGATGACCGGTTGCCACGCGTGCACGTCGCTCTGGTCGACCGCAAAGTCAGAGGCGGCCCGGGCCCGCTGCTGTTGCCGTTCCATGAGATCCTCATAGCCCTCCATGTCGACTCCCAGATCGCGCTCGCGGGCCATGAGTTGCGTGAGGTCGATCGGGAAGCCATAGGTGTCGTGCAGGAGGAACGCCACCTCGCCGGGCAACGTGCCGTCGCGAGCAGTCCGGGCAAAATCGCGGAGCATCTGGCTCCGGTCGTCGGTGTCCACGTAGGCCTTCTCCAACAAATCCATCGCCTGCCGGTCCTGCTGGAGTTCCCCAAGCAGCCGATCCGCCACCTCCCCGTCTTTCTCCCGAAAGCTCGTGACGTGCGGAGCCACGCGCTCGAAGAACTCAATGCCAGTGCCCAGCGTCTCCAGAAAGCTCTCCTCCTCCGATTGAATGGCCTGTTCGATGTAGTCCTGCTGCTCCACCAGTTCGTCGAACTGGCCACCCATCTTCTGCACGAGCGGGTCCACGAGGCGATGCAGAAACGGCTCCTTCAAGTCCAGGGTCTGGTAGCCGTAGCGGACGGCGCGGCGCAGGATGCGACGAATGACGTAGCCGCGCCCTTCGTTGCTCGGCATCACGCCGTCGGAGATGGCGAAGGCAATGGCGCGGATGTGATCAGCCACCACGCGGAGCGCAATGCGAACTCGCTCGTGTTCGTCGTCGTTCTCAATCCGGAGATCATCGTAGCCGCGCACCTCGTCACGAGGCGAAAGATCGGCCACCGCCTGCAGGAGCGGGGCGAAGAGGTCCGTGTCGTAGGTCGACTCTTTGCCCTGCAGAACGGCCACCATCCGCTCGAAGCCCATGCCGGTATCCACGTGCTGATCGTCGAGCGGCTCCAGGCTTCCGTCCGTCTGCGCGTTGTACTGGATGAAGACCAGATTCCACAGCTCCATCACCTGCGGATGGTCGGCGTTGACAAGGGCGCGACCCGGCGTCTCCGCCCGCGCCTCCTCAGACCGAAGGTCGATGTGAACCTCGGAGCACGGGCCACAGGGTCCGGTGTCGCCCATCATCCAGAAGTTTTCTTTGGAGGGCTCGTACAGGACCCGTTCCTCGGGCAACGGCGTCTGACGAAGCCACAGATTGTACGCCTCCTCGTCGGCCTCCAGCCCAAACTCGTCGTCTCCCTCGTGAACGGTGGCGTAGAGCCGGTCGGGCGCGAGCCCCCACCAGTTCACCAGCAACTCCCAGGCCCACTGGATGGCCTCGGCCTTAAAGTAGTCGCCGAAGCTCCAGTTGCCCAGCATCTCGAAGAAGGTGTGGTGGTAGGTGTCGTGCCCCACCTCCTCCAGGTCGTTGTGCTTGCC
>CAZBIB010000002.1:0-55362 GCA_964491575.1 uncultured Salinivenus sp.
CGAGCACAGTTCTCCTCCGCCTTCTCGCCGTAGCCGTAGAGAAAGAACGTCTTCCAGTTGTCGTCCTGTGAAATCGTGGAGGCGTCCTCGGCGATGTCTTGAAAGCTCGGGAGTGCCTCCCGATGCTGGAGAATCGCGTCGAGCTCCTGCCGCATCACGGTCCAGTTCTTTTCGAGCAAAGATGTCCACCCGAAGCGATCGGGGGCGTGGACGGGTCGATCGCCTACCTTCGAAAAGCGGCCGAACACCCCGTCGAGGGCGTGCATGCCCAGGTGCCCGAGCTGCTTGAGGAAGGAATCATTCCGCTGCTGAAATGTCTCTTGCTGAACCGACGTGCCGTTCGTGGTGTCGTCCTTCATGGTTGTGAGTACGAAAGAGAAGGGTGATCGAGGGGTTGGGTGAGGAGAAACCTGAGCGGATCTCAGTCAGGACTCCGTCGACGAGGGCTCAGGCGATTCTGCTGTCCGGGCCGGTGGTGCCGAATCCGCGCGACCTACGCCTCCGGCGTGTCGAGGTGTTCGGCAGGCGCGTCCGCGGCCGGCGCGGTGCCTAGCCAGTCCCAGGCAGCCGCCTCGTCCTCGGCGTCGAACAGGCGCAGTTCCAGCTTCAGGAGGGGACCCGCCAGCTCTGCCACCGGCTCGATCCAGCCCGGCGCCCCAACGACGGCGTAGCGCTCGATGTGGCGCAGCGCGTCGATTTCCATCTCGGCGAGCTGCTTGCTGAAGACGTCGAGGTGGAAACGGTAGCCGGCGTCCATGCGCATGAGGAGGTTCACGCGTTTGTACTCCTCGGAGGCCGCCCGGAGACGCGGCGCGATCGCCTCAATGTCCGCGCCGGTGATGGGGCCGGTGACGGCGTAGGCCAGCGTGCCGGGGTCTGTCGTCGGGATTTCTTCGAGACCGCGCTTGGGAGGGCCGGCGTCGGGCGGTGTCTCGCTTGCCCAGGCAAGTGCTTCCTCGCGGTCGTCGGGCTCAAAGGAGCGAATGTCCATCTTTCGGAAGAGACGGTCCTCCCAGTCCGTCCCTGTGCGAATCCATTCTTGCTCTGCGACGACGGCTGCGCGGTGGAGGCGACGCAGGTTCTTAATCTGGCGGAACCCTAGCTTCAGGTCCTCCCAGATCGCCTCCGGCGTCATGCTCCCCAGCGAGGTGATTTCCATAAAGAGGTTCACCTGCTCGTGGGCGGAGAGCGCCCGGTTGAGACGCTCGGCAAACCGATTGATGTCGTCCGATTCGATGCTGCCGCCTGTGCGAACGGCAACGAGGTAGTCGGGGGTGTCGGGGAGAAAGTCGATCATGATTGACGGGGGTGTTGTACGAGAGAGATGATCAAGCGACAATTCTTGCACCGGAAGACTGCCAAGAAACACCCCTGCTGGGAAGCATTCCCGTCAGTCCTCCCGATGGGATTCGCGCCCGGCGCCCACCTCTGCAGAATCATTCTCCGCAGTGGACAGATCGGGGCTCCCCTCTTCCTCCGACGGCGTCGGCTCATGCTTAGGGACTCCATCGGTCCGTCCATTTTCTTCAATGCCCGATGTAGACACTGCCTCACTCACAATAGACGCCTCATCGGTATCGCCGCCAAAGAAGCCCGATGTCCGTACGCTCAGCGAGTCGAAGGCCGAGTACATCACCGGAACAATCACGAGCGTCAGAACGGTCCCGAACAAGAGTCCCGCGATAATGGCTGTCCCCATCGGTCCCCAGAATTGCGTGTTCGCCGAGCCAATCTGGAAGTTTGGGTCGAAGTCAGTGAGGAGCCCCACGAAGTCGACGTTGATGCCGAACGTAAGCGGCACGAGGCCGAGCATCGTTGTCAGGGCCGTGAGGAGGACGGGGCGAAGGCGCGTAGCTCCCCCCTCGATGATCGCTTCAAGCTTCTCAATTCCGCGCTGGCGAAGCTGCATGATGTAGTCGACCAGCACAATATTGTTGTTGACGACGATGCCGGCGAGGGCAATCACGCCGATAAAGGTGAAGAGACTGAAGGGCGTCCGTGTGACGATCACCCCCAGTAGCACCCCGATGAGGCTGAGGGCCACGGCCGTCATGATGATGAAGGGAGCCACCACAGAGTTGAATTCCGAGATCAGCACCATCAGGATGAGAGCGGCGCCAATCCCGAGGGCCATCGTGAGGAAGTTGAAGGCCTCCTCCTGCTCCTCATTTCCACCCGTGAACGACAGGTTGTACCCGGGGGGCAGGGTCTCGCGGTAGTCGTCGATCGCCTGCTGCACTCTACCCACGACCTCCGGCCCTGTGTATCCGGGAGCGGCGTCTCCCGACACAGTCACGACCCGCTCCAGGTCGACCCGCGTGATGGAACCGAATCCTGTGCCTTCCTCAAGGTCGGCGACCGCCGTGAGCGGGATCTGCTGCTGCTGGAAGGGGATGGTCAGATCGTTGAGGCTCTCGATGCTCTGCCGATCCTGCTGTTGCAGGCGCACGGTGATGTCGTACTCGTCCTCGCCGACACGGTACTCGCCCGCCTGCGTGCCGGCAATGGCCGTCCGAACGGTCTGCCCAATCTGGGCAATGGAAAGCCCGAACTGCCCAGCCCGCTCCCGATTCACGTCCACCCGTACTTCGGGCCGGCCCGCGTTTAGGTCGTCGGTCACGTCGACGAGACCGGGGATGTTTTCAGTTCTAAGGATCTCCTTGACTTCCCTCGAGATCTGAACGATCTGCTGGAACTCAGGGCCCGTGATCTCAATGTTGACCGGGGGTCCAGTCTGCGGGCCCTGCTGCTGCTTGGTGATCTCGACCTCAGTGCCAGGGACGCCCTGAATCTTGTTTCGAATCTTTTCGATGGTGGCAGGGGAGGGCTCGGCCCGGTCAGCGTACTCCACCAGGTTGATTGTAATCTGGAGCCGTCGGGAGCGCGGCTCGCCGCCGCCAAAGGCCGCATTGCCCCCCACGCCCACTTGCACGAGCATGTTCTTGATGTTGCCCTGGACGTCCGGTTCCGCCTTCATGAGGCGACTTAGACGATCGGTGACTGTTTGGGCAATCTGATTCGTCCTCTCCACGTTCGTGCCCAGCGGGGCGTCAATGGTGATTTGGATCTGCGACGGGTCGGTGTCGGGGAAGAACTGCACGGGCGTAGGCGCCACAGCGTAGAGGCCCATGATTAAAAAGAGCACCCCGAAGGCCCCGTTGAGGATGCGGGAGCGGTTGTCGGTAAGGAGGAGGGTCTCTCGTCGGTTGAAGAGTGCACCGAGCCCCCCGAGGAGAACGAGGAGGAGGGGCCCTGCCATTAAGGACACGATGGTTGTCAGGTCCAGAACCGAACCGGACAGGTAGAGCAGTCCTATAGCGGCGGCCATGAGAGCACTCAACCCCACGCCCGCCTTTACGCTCGTCGACCCGCCCAGGTACACGCTTTCGAGAGTGTGCAGAATGACCCCGAGTGCGCCGAGCCCGGCCACGATGCCGGCCGGCACGAGGAAGATCATGCCGGCGGTCTGCCCGGCAATGGCCGAAATGCCGGTACCGATCAGAGCCAGCAGCACTCCCCCGACCAGCGCCGTCAGGGCGCCGGTATTGCGAAGCATGGCGTAGTCGACCGAATAATCGCGGGCGAGCATGCGGCGGAGAAAGCCCCGGTACGTGTCCAGGAAACGGGGATAGTCGTGCTCCATGAAGCGATCGCCGATTGGCTTTAGCGCCCACTGGTAGAAGAAATAGAGCATGGGCGCGGCAATCGCCACCACAACGAGGGTTTTCCAGTTCACGAGCCCAATGGCCAGACCCGCGAGAAGCGTTCCGGCGATCGAGAGGTACTTGATCCGCTGGGCTCCTTGGGCATCCCGCTCCTCCTCGTCCTCTTGCCCCTTCACATCCATAAAGATGCCTGTAAGGACGGGATTGAGGATGAGGGCCACGAAGAGCGAGCACGCGAGCGTAATGATGAGCGTCAACGGCAGGTAGCTCAGAAACTGCCCCGTGATGCCCGGCCAGAAAAGCATCGGAGCAAAGGCAGCAATCGTGGTCGCCGTAGAGGCCGTAATTGCGGGGCCCACCTCCGCGGTGCCCAGCCGGGCCGCTTCGAAGCGGGAGTAGCCCTCCTCGCGGAAGCGGTATATGTTCTCGACAACGACGACCGCGTTGTCCACCAGCATCCCCAACGCAATGATGAGCGAAAAGAGGATGACGAAGTTGAGCGTCTGGCCCATTGCATTGAAGACGAGGAAGGCCGTGAACATCGAAAGCGGGATGGCGATGCCCACGAGCGTCGCGTTGCGGGCGCCCATGAAGAACAGCAGCACGAGGACCACGAAGATGAGCCCCGAGATGATGTTGTTTTGCAGGTCCGTCACCAGCGTCTCGACGTTCTCGCTTTGATCCCCTGTGTAGACCACCTGCGTACCGCTCGGAAAGTTGAACTCCTGAACGGTTTCCTTCACGTTTGTCACCGTCTCCAGGATATTGGCGCCCGAGCGCTTGTCGACGGAGAGCGTGATCGCCTGCTGCATGTTGCCTCGCTTATCGGAGAGGCGGATCAGCTCGTCCTCGTCGTTTTCGCGCTTCAGCACCTTCAAGCGGGAATAGGTTTCGCGATCTTTGAAGCCGAACGTGACATCGGCCACGTCGCGCACGTAGACGTTGCGGCCGTTGGGCGTCGATTTCAGCACGAGATCCTCAATCTCACTCGGGTCCTGGAACCGACCGTCTACGCGCACGAGGTAGTTTTGACGATCCACCTCCACGTCGCCCCCGGGGATCGATGTATTCGCCGCCTCAATGGTATTGATCAGATCAGTGAACGAGAGGTCGTATCCCTTGAGGGCCGTGAGATCCACGCTCACCCGTACTTCGCGCGTCAGTCCCCCCGTGATGTCGGCTTCCAGCACGTTGCCGAGACCTTCGACATTGTCCTGCAGGTCCTTGGCGACCTCCTTCAGGCGGGCCAGCGAGTAGTCGGCCGTGAGGTTGACCGATAGGATCGGGAACTCCGACGTGTTAATCTCACTCACGATTGGGTCCTCCGCCCCATCGGGAAGATCGGTCTGGGCCGTGGTCACTTCGTCCTGCACCTTCCGATACGCCTCCGTCGAATTGATGCTCGGCTGAAACTCGACGACGATGGACGAAAAGCCCTCTCGCGACGTGGACCGGATCTCCTCAATGCCATTGATGTCCTGAATCGCCCGTTCTAGCTCCTGCGTCACAATGTTCTCCACGTCCGACGGACTGGCGCCGGGATAGGGCGTGGAGACGATCACGTACGGAATGTCGAGCGAAGGATTCGACTCCTTCGGAATCGTCACGTAGCTGAAGAGTCCCCCCACGGTGATGAGGAGCGTGAGCACGATTATCACCGTGCGGTATTTGATCGCAAGGTTGGTGATCTTCATGATACATTCGGTGTCGTGCAGAAAACCAAAGAAGGGGTCGCAAACGACCCCAATGGGGGGTTAAGGCATCGACTACGGCGTGGCCAACGTGTCCCCCTGGGAGGAAACGTTCGCCTGCGTCCCGCTCGGCGGCGAGGGCGACCCCGAGTCCGGAATCTTCGCGTACTGCTGAACGACATTCACCGTGTCGCCCTCCGCAATGTTGTTCTGCCCCGAGATCACGACTTCGGCGTTGGCGTCGATCCCGGACGACACGACCGCCCGGGCTCCGTAGGCCGGACCGAGTGTGATCGGTCGGTTTTCAGCCACGCCCAACGAGTCGGAGATGCGGCGAACAGTGTAGACGTCCGTGCCGCCTTCATCACGCAGTACGGCACCCCGGGGAATCACGAGAGCGCTATCGACCGTCGAGCGTTGCAGCCGGAGCTGCGCGACCATTTCGGGCTTGAGCGTCTGATCGCGATTGGGAAGGGTGATCTCGATTGGAAAGGTGCGACTGTCTGGGCCGATCGTGCTTCCGACGAATGTTACCTTACCGGTGCGCGTCCCGACCCCCGTGGCCTGGAAGCGGACCTGTACGGGGGAGCCCTTCTCGATCTCGCCCACATACCGATCCGGAACGCCAGCAACCACTCGGGCAGGGCGGACATTCACGACGCGAGCGACTTCCTGGCCCGGAGAAATCTGCTCGCCCGCCTCCACCATCCGCTCTTCGACCATTCCCGAAAAGGGCGCGTCCACGCTGGTGTTGGCCAGCCGCTTCTTGGCCTGAGCGTACGACGATTTGGCCTGTACCAACTCGGATCGGACCTGCTGAAACTCCAGCGCGCTGATGATTGAGTCTCGGTAGAGCGGCTGCTGCCGGTTAAATCGGTCCTTGGCGAGCTCGTAGTTCGCGCGAGCCTGAACCATGGCGGCGTGCGCTTCCACGGAATCGACCTGGGCGACGGTCTCTCCCTCCTGTACGTATTCGCCGCGCTCGGCGATGTAAATGATCGTCCCTGACACTTGGGCGGACAACGTGGCGTCGTGAATGGCCTCTACCGTCCCCGTCAACTGAATAACGTCCTCAAAGGACTGAGGACGGACCTGGTACGTCTCGACGCGGATCGCCGGATCGGTTGGAACCGCTGCGTCGGCATCCGGCTCAGAACCTCCTGATCCACAGCCACTCGCAAAAAGGGCTATCCCCAGCAACAAGGGCACGATGGACCAGGGAGACAACCGGTCCGGGGTGAGACGCAAAAGGGACGCAGAACGTTGATCCCACCGTGTGAGAAAGGAAGACAGGAAAATACGCATCCGAGAAACGGAGAAGGTGAAAGCAATTCGAGCGGTGTACGTGAACGCGGGCAGACTATGGATTCGTCGACTGAAACATTTCATCTGCGGGAATTCCAGCGGGCTGGCCCACAGCGGTTTCAAAGGAGCTCTTGGCGGCAAGGTAATCGCGGACGGCCTGCAGGTAGTTGAGGCGGCTCTGATCGAGCTGGCGTGAAGCCTCCCGCACCTGAAGCTGGGTCGTCACGCCTTGCTTCAGCCGTTTCAGAGCAAACTGATAATTCGTCTGGGCCGTCTCCAGGTTGGCCTCTTGTGCTTGAATTCGCTGACGAGCCGCCTCGAGGTTGCGGAGCGCCCGCTGCACCTGAACGCGAATGGACTGCTGAAGCTGGGACACCTGCACCTTGGCCCGACGCACGGCGATCTCCTGCTGCTGAATGCTGGACTGACGCTGAAACCCATCAAAGATCGTCCAGCTCAGCTCCAGACCAACGTTAAACGAGGGGTTCCAGTAGGAATCCTGGAAAAAGGTGTTCGTCCGCGTATCGAAGTCAAACGGATCCGTGGGATTCGTAATGGTGACCGTCCGGTCGTCCGGCACCCGCCCGGACATGTTTAGGTTGGCAACGGCAGCTACGTTCGGAAAGTACCGGCCCTGTTCCGTGTTTTTGCGCACCTGTTGCAGCTCGGTATTCAGGCGAGCCCGCTCCAGATCGGCCCGCTTCTCCATGGCGCGTGTCACTGCCTCTTCCACCGACACCTCTGCATATTGCCCGCGCTGCTCCGCGTCAAGTGCAGTGGTGAGGCGAAGGTTCACGTCGGCCTCGATGCCCATGGTCTGTTTGAGTCCGTCCAGCGCAGAACGGAAGGATGTTCGGGCCTGCACCAGTTCGGTTTTCCGGTTGGCCAACTCGACCTTGGATCCAAGGCGCTCGGACTTCGGCACTGTCCCCGTAGAGACCTGCTGGGCGATCTCCTTGTAGGTTTCTCGAGCGCGTTCAACGCTCTGCTTTGCAACGTTGACCCGCCTCCTCGCCAACAAGGCGTCGTAATAGGCGACGCGTACCTCATCCACAACCAGGTGCCGTTGACGGTCAACCGCCCTCTGATTCAAATCCTTCAGCGTCTGCGCCCCTTCGACCGCCGAGAATGCCTGTGCGTTATACAACGTTTGTCGCAGGGTAACCCCTCCGAGGAACTCGTTGGCGACACCGAACGGGTTGCCACCGCCCCCGGGGGTGATGCCGGCCTCCCGTTGCCCCTGCCTCTGCCGCTCCTGAAACTCATCAAACGTGATGGGTTCGGTGGTGGGGTCGTCGTCCAGTCGGGCCCTCTCGTTGAACGTCACCCACTCGGGCGCCCCGCCGCCTGCGAACAAGCCCGTGACATCGCTCCCGGCGAACGGGTTGGCGGTTTTAATATTGCGCGTGTAGCTTCCCGTCGCGTTGATCTGCGGATAGATCCGGCCCCACGCCCCCAGGACCTGTGCATCGGCGTTTCTCACATCGAGCCGGGCCTCCTGCAGGCTGTAGTTTTCATCGATAGCAATCCGAACGGCCTCCTGCAGGGAGAGCGGCGTTTCCTGCTTGGCATCGATGCTATCCCTGGGACCCGAGTCGACGGGTTGGGCCCGGGATGCCGAGGGGAGAAACAGGGCTCCGCTCAGGCCTAGCACGAGGGCAAGAACCGAACTGGGAAATTTTAGGAATCGCATGAGGCGCGTGAGACTGCGTGCAGTTACACCAAGGACGTTGGGCAGGACGACATCGTTACGGCGAGGGCGTGCCGTTCGCCGCCAGGCCGTCGAAAAGAAGGCTCGTCAAGAAATCGGCTCCTTTCTCGGGATCGCTAAGAAACTGCTGTTCCTCGCACGAGTAGCGGTGCTTTTCGAGGGTGCAGTGGGTGCCGAGCCCACGCACGTTGGCCAGCAGCAGGTTCGCGACGGATTCGGGGGGGAGGGACTGGATTTCTCCCTTTTCGATGGCGCCTTCAATGATTGGGGTGAGGGCGTCGACGAGACGCTGATGCTGTTCGCGGAAAAACTGGACCTTTTCCGCGTCGTCGCTAAAGGCCATCAGGTGGGCTTCCTTGACGAGGAGAAGGAAGAGGTCCTCGCGGTCGCGGATGAGTTCGAAGTACCGTTCTGCGAACGTGTGAAAAGCGTCGCGCAACAAGCGGCCGTCCTCGAATTCGTCCTGGAAGACCGTGCGGATGAGGTTCTCAATCTCGTCGAGGATGTCGGCGAAGACGGCGAAGAGAAGTCCTTCCTTTCCGCGTTCGAAGTAGTTGTAGAGGGTGCCTTTGCCGAACTCGGCCTGCTCGGCAATCTCGTCGAGCGTGGCGTCGGCGTATCCCTTTTCCGCAAAGACGGATCGGGCAGCGTCGAGCATGGCCTGTCGGCGCCGGCGCCGCTCCCGCTCGCGGCGGGACAGGGAGGGATCGGGGGAACGAGGCATGAAGGACAGAGTGGATGGAGCGTCAGAATGTGACTACACAGTCATGAGGTGACCTTTAAGTCACATGATGACGGTTCGTTCGCGTCCTTCGGAAAGTCCCCGTTAAGGATTGGAGCGGGAAGGGTGAAGGCTTCCGGAAAATGCCGTGCAGGAGGCGATCGTGTCGAAGACCCGCTCGAAAATCCCCTGATCCATGGGGCTCGAAGGGGCGGGTTTAGCTGCCCATCACTTTCGTCTGCACCGATCCCGAAGCTCCCCAAAACCCAAATCAAAGCATGACATCCTGAGCTTGACTCAGGATCTCCCCGAATACAGCGTCGCCTCCCTCAAAAAGATCCCGCCGGAGTGCGGGATGACGAGTTGAGGGTTTTTGGGAGCGTCTTCGACTCAACGTGATAGGTCACCAGATCTCTCCTCAAAGCGCTTACAGGCCTGTTTCCAGACGGGCTTGCTGTCTCCGTCGGAGTAGGGACGCACCGCCGTGCGTCCAGTGAATACATGATTCAGTCCAACTGGGGGAACGCACGCCATGCGTCCCTACGATACCACTCGGGACGGGTCCCGAGAGCATTCGGGACAAGATCCTCCGTTCCCGGATCATTCTCTCAACGACCATCAGTCCCGACCAAGCGTCAGTGGACGAGATGAAACCAGCGATAGCCGTAGGGATCGAGGTCCACTTGGCGCGCCTCCACCTCGAGCGGTTCATACTCGTGGTCCGCAAGGAGATCGGCGAGATGGCCGTCCGGTAAATCGGAAAGATCGAGGCGTACGGTGGCAGCCTCGTCGGTAAGGTTATGCACGGCAATGACCGTGCTGTCCTCGTACTGACACGCATGGGCGAAGAGGGCCGGGTGCTCCGTTTCGAGAATCGACCAGTCGCCCCAGCCGAACTCGTGGTGCTCTTTGCGAACGCGGATGAGGCGTTCCATCCAGTTGAGGCGCGAGTCGGGGTCGCGGCGCTGGTCGGCCACGTTGCGCCGCTCGTAGCCGTAGAGGCCGTCGTCGATCATGGGACGGGCCAGGTCGTCCGGGTCCGCATTGGAGAAGCCGCCATTGTGTTCGGTGGACCACTGCATGGCCGTACGCACGCTTTTGCGACCTTCCAGCGAGAGGTCGTCGCCCATGCCGATCTCCTCCCCGTAACGCAGCACGGGTGTGCCGGGCAGGGAAAACATGAGGCTGTACGCCATGCGGAGGCGCCGTTCGTCGCCGCCCATCATGGGAGCGAGGCGCCGGCGGATGCCACGTCCGTAGATCTGCATGTTCTCCTCGGGAGCGAACGCCTCGAAGACCTCCTCCCGCTCGTCGTCGGAGAGCTTGTCGAGGGTCAGTTCGTCGTGATTGCGGAGAAAGTTGGCCCACTGACCAGCATTCGGAAGATCCGGCGATGCACGCAGTCCCTCCTCAAGGGGATCCGCTTCCTGGCGGGCGAGAGCGAGAAAGAGCTTTTGGTTTAAAATGAAATTGAAGACCATGTGCATGCGCGTGCCGTCGCCAAAGTACTCGTCGACGCGATCGGCTGAGACGTTGGCCTCGGCCAGGAGAATGGCGTTGCCCTGGCGCCACTGGAGGAAGTCGCGAAATTCACGCAGGTACTCGTAGGGGGCGCTGACATCGGCCTGGTCTTCGATCCCGCGTAGCTCGATCACATAAGGCGCTGCGTCGAGGCGGAAGCCCGAGATGCCCAGCTCCAGCCAGAAGCCCATGATACGCCGAATTTCCGCGCGCACCTCGGGATTGGCGATGTTGAGATCCGGCTGGTGCTCGTAGAAGCGGTGGAAGTAATATTTCTGCGCCTTCTGATCGTACGTCCAGGGCGATCGTGACTCGTCGTCTTCGTAGATGATGGACTGGGCGCCATCATCGGGTTTTTCCTCGCTCCAGACGTACCAGTCATGCTTGTCGGAGTCCGGGTCGCGCGCCTCCTGAAACCACGGATGCTGGTCGGAGGTGTGGTTCACGACGAGGTCGGCGATGACGCGAATGCCGCGCTCCCGGGCTCCGTGCATGAACTCGACGAAGTCGCCCAGCGTGCCGAGGCGTGGATCGACATCGTAGTAGTCGAGGATGTCGTAGCCGTTGTCGCGGTTGGGGGTGGGGTAGAAGGGCAGGAGCCAAAGGCAGTTCACGCCTAGGCCGGCAAGGTGATCGAGCCGCTGGGTCAGTCCTTTAAAGTTGCCGATTCCGTCGGTGTCGACATCCTGGTACGTCTCCACGTCCAGGCAGTAGATAATGGCGTCTTTATACCAGAGGTCACGCATGGGGACGGATTGTATCAGGAAAAGGAAAGCGCGATGGTAGATACGCAAGACCTCGGAGGTCTTTACCGCTCTTTCCAGGAGGGCAATCGTGCAGAAGCAGCGGGAATACACATTGAGGACGGGGTTTACGGTGTTCGTCTGGCAGGTGGTGGGCCGCCGGGAAGCGCAGAGGACGCGCCCCGAGGAGACTGGTAAGGCCGCGTGAGCGGGGGATTCCCGAGGAGCGTTCTACCGTCGTTGTGCTTCGTGCTCGGACGACGGCGTTTCCTGCCAGAGCGCCGACCAGCCGCCGCCGAACTTTTCGGGGCGGTACTGGCCCCGCACGAGCGACAGCCCGGCGACCAGTGCCCCCACGACGAGGCTATGGACGATGGCGGTCGTCCCGCCGTAGCCAAGCACCCAGGGGGCGAGAAGAAGCCAGATGCCGAGCGGAAGGTTCCACCGACCGGCGGGGCGCGTGGCTTCCCACCAGGCCACGATCGCAAACGTCGCGATAACCGGCCCGATGATACGATCATTCGTCTGAGCCGGTGCAGCGTACCCTAATACCGCCGGAGCGGCCATCAGCCAGATTCCGAGTGCTGCGTTAATGAAGTGTGCCCACATTGTTTGAGTGGCGAATTTCGAGTGGCGAATTTCGAGTTTTTTCCTCACTGCTGAACTTCATTCGACATCGGCGAGGCCCCAGAAGTGGCGCCAGAAGGAGCGGTCCGAATTCTTTACCCGCTTCATGTATTGCAGACTGGCCAGCATCTCATCCATGGCCGGTCCGATCATGGCGACCGAGATGACAGCCGTGGTCAGGCACAGGGTGCAGAAGCTGTCGTAGAGGACAGGCTGGAAGACCACCAGCATGATGCTCACGAAGCCGAGGGGACCGACGGCCAGGCCAAAGACGATGACGATCCAGGGCATCGTCTTCCAGCGCTTGGTCGAGCCGATAGCCCCGGTGACAGCATCGACGAAGTACCCGAAGGCACCGAGGAAAGCGTCGGGCACGCCCAGGTACTTCATCGTTTGCTTCGAGACCCCGGACTCGCGTAGAATATTTTTGCTGCCGCCCCCCAAGTTGTCCTCACCGCCAAAAAACGGCTCCCAGATGCGGTTGATAACCTCCCACTGGTAGAGGGACAGGTACATGGCGATGCCAAGACCCACGAGGGCAAGGCCCACAATGGGCAGACGCTCGGACCAGGCGGCCGGGTTTTTCTCCCACCCGGGCGGTACGCGGTCTTCTGTACTTGTGTCCTTCTTTGCGGCGTCGGAGTCGTTAGGCATAGGATATTGCGTGTTTTCAGGTTGGGAATGCGAGCAGGACAACTCAGTTGTCGGTGCGCGATTGAGTTCTCAGGAGGCGAACAGCTTCTCGGGCTTCCGGAAGAGCCAGAAGAGCAGCACCCACCGAAAAGCCCGCAGCCAGCAGGCACCAGAAGCAGAAGGCACCGTGCTTGGTCCACTGATCGCGCGTGAGCTTGACTGCCTGGGCGGCGTCCGCCCCGGTCTTAATGGACACAACGAGAGGAAGCCATGGCAGACGCCGGGCGCGATTCCTGCCTCCCGTGGAGGTGAGCAGGGCCGTTGCGGCATAGCTGGCGAGTCCGATGGGGGCATCCGGCGTCGAGAACCAGGCGTACGCTTCCTCAGACGCATCGACCTTGTCGGCGTCGAAGAAAGAGAGCGGCGGTTCGGGAAGGTGGGGGAAGACGCCCATCTGGTAGAGGGCCACCATTCCGATGGAGCCTGTCGCCCCAAGGGCACAGCTCAGGATGCCGCGCCGCTGCGTGAGAAATCCACCGCCCTCGTTCCGGAGCTGGTGGCTTACCTCAGCGGGGGAGAGGGCATCCAGGCGAAAGTAGCTGTCGCTGGAGGAGTTCATGGCAGAAGGGAACGGGAGGAGTTACGTTGAATCTCGCGTGGCGAAGAACGTGCCCACCAGGGCAGCGAGCCCGGCGCCGGCGGCGGCAAGCCAATGTTTGTTTTTCGACATCCAGAGTTCCGGACTCCAGGTGCGCGCTCGGTCATCAAAGGAGCCGTGGGCCCCATGATCACCCGGAACGGGGTCCCACAGGTTGTCAGGACGGTCGGGATCCTCGCGCTCATCTCGCATCTGGCTTTCGTAGCCGGTGTGAGACAGGTACCAGTCGGCCAGGCCGGGGACGAGCTTTTCGCCGATGATCGTCTGCGTGGCTGGGTAGCCAACGTATATCTCGCGTCGACTATGGTGAGCGGCCCATTCGATGGCGTCCGCGGCCACTTCGGGCTGGTAGATGGGAGGGACGGGTTGGGCCTTCTTGGGCAGCTTGCTCCGCACCCACTCAAACTGGGGTGTGTTGAGGGCCGGAAGCTGAACCATCGTCATCTCCACGTTCGAGTCGTTATGTAGCAGCTCGGCGCGAATCGAGTCGAACATGCCTTCGACGGCGTGCTTGGCGCCGCAGTAGGCCGATTGCAGGGGGATGCCGCGATATGCCAGCGCCGAGCCGACCAGAACAATCGATCCCCGGTCCCGGGGCAACATCCGGCGAAGGGCCGACATTGTGCCGTACACTTGGCCGTGATATACGACATCGGTCACGCGGCGGTACTCCTCGGGCTCGATGTCTTTGAACTCCGAAAAGACGGAAGTCATGGCGTTGTTGATCCAGACGTCGATGGGCCCAAACGCGTCCTCGACGGCTGCGGCGGCGTCCTCCACCTGTTCGGCATCGGCCACGTCCGTGGGAACGGATACCGCCTCGCCCCCCAGCGACTCGACTTCTTCTTTTGTGGCCTCCAGCCGGTTCTCATCCCGGGCCAACAATCCAATGCGCGCGCCTTGCTTGGCAAATGTTTGGGTCGTCGCTCGCCCGACCCCTGCGGTGGCTCCCGTAATGACGACGACTTCTGAATCTGCTGAGTTGCTCATAAAGAGGTGCTGGTTTCTGTGATTTTGCTGTGCGATTCGACGTGTTCGGTCACTCGTCTTCAGGTGCAGAGGGCTTCAATTGCTCCAGCAGCCACCGGCGGTATACCTCGGCCTCCTCGCGCTTGCCGGTCCAGCGCGCGCGGTTAAACATGGTGAGGGACATGAGCAGGGCATGATGTTGCCCGGCCCGGTCGCGTGCCGTCTCAAACTGCTCGTGCAGGCGATCAATGTGCTCGACGCTCTCGCGGGCGGTCTCTATGTCTTTGAACCCGAGCTTTCCCGCAAAAAACTTCGAGTACACGTTCATCGGGTGCGACGTGGACGTGTACAGGTCGAAGTACTCCGTCTTGAGTCCTTCCTCCTGGAGGACCGAACCGACGTAGCTGGGGCTGGCATCGGTCAGCATCGCCAAGTCCTGCACGTCGCGCATGCCGGAGAAGTAGAGCGAAAGGATCTGCTCTTTCTTCGTCGGGGGCTCTTCCTGCAGGTTTCGGGTGTCGTTCTGTTCGTCCTCGGCCATGGGACTTGCGATGGATGGGTTCAGGGGAGGGCGACAGAGCTACTCCGAGAAGGCCACGGTAGAGAGCAGGGCATTCTCGGCCTGACGCGAGTCGAGCCGGGAATGCTGCACCACGATGGGCACGTCCGCCTCGATTACGCTGGCAAAGTCCGTTGCTTTCGGGATCGGCTCCGGATCTTCCAGATTGTTGAAGCGCACGTGTCTGGTCCGGCGCGGCGGCACGGTGATCCGATAGGGCCCGATCGGGTCGCGGTCCGAAAAGAAGATGGTGATCTCAACGTGCGCCTCCTCGTCCGAGGCGTTGAGCAGACACGCGGTCTCGTGGCTCACCATCTCCGGTTCGGGACCGTGGCTCTCGTCCGGGATGTAGCCTTCAGCGATGGCCCAGCGGGTTTTTCCGATTGGCTGATTCTCCATGGATTAGGAGGATTTTTTGGTCTGGTTTTCCGATGAGTGCCGGGGCTGGAGGACGTTCCACACGCCCTTGCCAGCAGTTTTGAGGGCTTTCCACTTGACATACGTCTTGGCAGCGCTCCATCCCCAGCGGCGAAGCGTAGAGCTGGACTTGCGGCGCAGCAGCACCTGTGTGGTGAGGGCCGTGGCCCCTCCGTACGCCAGATGGGCACCGAACCGGTGCACGTGCTGCTTCATAGGGAAGGCGGTCGGTCCCTTGGAAAGGCCCAGGAGCGGGACCATCACTTCATCGCCTGCGGCCCAGAGCGCTGTGCCGAAGACCGCGCCGCCCGAGAGATCGGCTCCCCGGACCGGACCACGAACGGCGCCGTACACGCCACCCATGGCGCTGCCGTACACCCAGTGGACAGCCTTGCTCAGGGTGGATTTTTCCTCCGAAGAGGGTTCCTCGCCCGTGGCGGCTTCGTGCACCTTCCGGCCCAGAGCGACCGTCGAGGGCTCTCCTTCCTTGCGTTGCTTCCCGATCGCGCTCATGTCATCCAGTGTATCGGGGGCGTTCTCGGCCGTAAGCGAGCGTGGGTCTTCGCCCTCGATCGCTGTGACGGCTTTCCAGTAGTAGTCCATTGCGAGGGTGCCGACGACCCCCCCGGCGATCCCGGCCGCAATGTGTTTGAAGATGTTAGTGGCAGCCATGGTAATGGAGTAGTTATTGGCGTTGAAAGAGATACGAGAGCGCAGCACTCGTCAAGAACGCCCCGCCTCCCAAGAGCAACGTCTCCGTTAAACTCAGAGACGGGATCTCTGTCGTGTCGTTAGCGGAGAAGCGCAGTTGTTCGGCGTAGAAGTTTTCGGGAGAGCGCACGGCCTGCCCATTCTGGTGCTCAGCCAGGTGGAGCACCTCGGCCAGGTGCAGGGCGCGCCGGTCGGTGGTCTGTTCGATCTGCTCGCGGCAGCTGAAGCCATCGGCAATGATGAGCGTATCGGAGGCGGCGTCGCGCACCTCGGGGAGCAGCTTGTGTTCTCCTGCCTGGATCGACACGTCGTAGTGCTCGGCCTCGAACCCGAAGGCGCCCGCCATGCCGCAGCAACTGGCCGGCACGAAGTCGTCGAAGTCGAGCCCCATCTGCCGGAGCAGGGATTTTTCGGAATCGGCTCCCATGATAGATTTGTGGTGACAGTGCCCGTGCACGAGGGCCTCGCGGTTCAGCGAGGGGGGCTCGTAGTCGTCGGCCTCGTTTTCCAGGAATTCGCCGAGGGTGTACACGTTTTGGCTGAGGCGCCGGGCGTCTTCGTCGTCGGGGAAGAGGTTGGGCAGCTCGTCGCGGAAGGCGGCCACGCAGCTCGGCTCCAGCCCGATGATGGGGGTGCCCGAGCGGTAGTGGCCGCGGAGGGCCTCCAGCTGTTCTCGCCAGAGGCGCTTGGCCGGATCGATCCAGCCGTAGTCGTAGAGGGGGCGCCCGCAGCAGAGCGTCTGGTCTGGAATGGCGACCTGGAACCCGGCCTCTTCCAGGACGGCAACGGCGGCCTTGCCGGTGTCGGGCTTGAGAAAGTTGTTGAATGTGTCGGGGAAGAGAATGACCTCTTGGACGGGTGTGCCGGTCGCCCGATCTTGAGCGGTATTTTCTTCAGCGATGCGATGCATCGTGTCGTTGCTGTGATGCGTAACCCAGAGCCCCTCACTTTTCGCCACGCCCTCACGCTCCATGAACCACTCGCGGAACGTTTGCGGCGGGAAGGGGGGAACGCTGCGCTCTTGCGCCACCCCGCCGATCCACTTGGCCACCGTGCTGAGGCCGGGGGTCTGCGTGACGAAGTTGGCCAGCGAGGGGACTCTGGAGGCGAGGCGGGCCCACCAGTAGATGAGGCCGAACGCGTACGCATGGCGCGGTCGCACATTGTCGCGTTCCTCGTAATAATGAGATAGAAACTCCGCCTTGTAGGTGGCCATGTCCACATTTACGGGACAGTCGCTCTTGCAGCCCTTGCAGGCGAGGCAGAGGTCCAGCGCCTCGTAGACATCGTCATTGTCCCAGGCATTGGGCGTCTCGTCGCCCTCGAGCATCTCGAAGAGCAGGCGACTGCGGCCACGCGTGGTGTGTTTCTCCTCCTGGGTGGCCAGGAAGCTGGGGCACATCACAGTCTCGGACTCCACTTCGTGCTTTCGACACTTGCCCACGCCTACGCATCGCAGGGCTGCGTGCGAAAATCTTCCATTGTCTTCCGGGTAGGCAAAATGCGTGTCCGGCTCCTGCGGATGGTAGTCCGTGCCGAGGCGCAGATTCTCGTCGAGGCGATTCGGATCGACGACCTTCCCGGGATTCATCTTCCCCTCCGGGTCCCAGATCGCCTTGAATTCCCGGAATGCCTCGATGAGCGTCTCGCCGTACATCTTGGGCAGAAGCTCTCCGCGCGCCTGTCCGTCGCCGTGCTCGGCGGAGAAGGAGCCGCCGTACGTTGCGCACAGATCGGAGGCCTCGTCGATGAAGGAGCGGTACTGTGAGATGCCCTCGTCGGTGCGCAGATCGAACGGGATGCGCGTGTGGATGCAGCCCTGCCCGAAATGGCCGTATAAGGCAGCGTCATAGCCGTATTCGTCGTACAGGTCGCGCAGGTCGCGCATGTAGTCGCCGGCGGATTCGGGCGGAATGGCCGAATCCTCCCATCCAGGCCAGGCCTCTTTGCCGTCCGGGCGGTGGGCCGTCACGGCGAGGCCGGCCTCGCGGATGGCCCAGATCTCTTCGCGGGCCTCCGGGTCGCCCACCACCTCCGTCTCGATCAGGGCCGGCCAGTCTTTCTCTTCGATCGCTGCCTGCGCCTCGCGGGCATTGGCATCGGCCTCGTCCTGCGTCGCACCGCCAAACTCGGCGATCAGGAAGGCGTATCCCTCGGGCAGCACGTGGAGGTATTCGGGATGGAAGTGCTTGCGCCGCACCTCATTGATCAGCTCGTGATCCATGCCCTCCAGGGCCAGTGCGCCTTGCTCACCGACACCCATCACGTGGTCGCCGGCGTCGTATATGTCCTTGAAGCCCAACACGAGCAGCGCGCGATAGGGCGGGCTGTGGACGAGTTTGACTTTGGCGCTCAGCACGGTGGCGCATGTGCCCTCGGTGCCGACGAGCGCCCGGGCAACGTGGAAGCCGTTTTCCGGAAGCAACTCCTCCAGATTGTAGCCCGAGACGCGGCGCGGGATGTCGGGGTAGCGGTCGCGGATCTTGTCCGCGTGCTCGTCGCGCAGATCGCGCAGCCGCCGGTAGATGGTGCCCTTGCGTCCGCCGTCCTCGATGATTTGCTCCAGCTCATCCTCAGAGGTGGGGCCGACGGTCAAGCGGGTGCCGTCGTAGAGCAGCACCTCCATCTCTTCGACGTTATCCTGCGTGCGGCCTGCCATCTGCGAGTGCATCCCGCAGGAATTGTTGCCGATCATTCCCCCGAAGGTAGCATACTCGTGCGTGGAGGTATCCGGGGCGAACGTCAGGTTGTGCTCGGCCTCGGTTTTTTCGGTGAGCTGGTCCCGCCGCACGCCCGGCTCCACGTGTGCCCACTGTTCGTCCGGGTTGACCTCCAGAATGCGGTCGAGGTACTTCGAGCCATCGATGATGACGGCGCGATTGGTGGTTTGCCCGGCGAGACTGGTTCCTGCGCCCCGGTGCGTGATGGGGGCGCCGTGCTCGTAGCAGACGGTCACGGCCTCCGCGAGCGCGTCGGTGCTGTGCGGGATGACGACGCCGATCGGCACCTGCCGGTAATTGGAGGAGTCGGTGGAGTAGGTCGCCTTCGATCCGCTGTCGAACCGCACCTCACCGTCCACACGCGCGCTGAGGTCGCGCTCCAGCGCCGATACGTCCCCGTCAAACGAGGAGCGGGGACGCGGCGAGTCCGTCCAGGGCGTATCGCCGCCCATCGACTGTGGCCTGTCGTGGATCTTTTTGGCTTCGGGCTGGGGCATAGCAAAAGCGTTGTTTGAAGGTCGTCACTGAGCCCGCTTCACGTTGTTGAGTACGAAGCGGCTTTTCGGAATCGTTGGCATTCGCGAGAGGGGGACGCGTAAGTCTTGCTCGGGCACGTCGTACTGCATGGCCTCTGTCAAGAGGCGCACAGCTCTTTTCATAAGCGCAATCGTGACCCACTCGCCTGCGCAGCGGTGGCCAGCAAAATGGTCGCCGCCGCCCTGGGGGATGAAGTCGAAGGCGCTCTCGTCCCATGTCTCGAACCGATCAGGCCGGAAGGCCTGTGGCTCCTCCCAGAGGCGTTCGTCGTGGTCGGTGCCGTAGAGGTCCAGCAGCACCCACGTCCCCTCTGCAAAGTGGTAGCCGCGCCAGTTGAACGCCTCTTTCACGCGCCCTCCGATGAAGGGAAAAAATGGATAGAACCTGCGCACTTCTTGGACGAAGCGTTCGAGGTCGTCTTCATTGCCGGACTGCAATTGCTTGCGGGAGGTTGGATGCTGGTGCAGCGCCAGCGCGACGAAGGTAACGAAGCGGGCGATGGCCACCGTGGGCCGCAGCACGTTGAGCAGTTCGACGGCGGCCGTCTCCACGTCGAGGAGGTTTCCCTCTTGGTCACGATGCCCGGCGATGACGTGCGCAGCGCGCTCTTCGGGAACGTCGAGCTTCCCGGACCGGATTTGCTTTACGATCCTGCGCGCCCATCGCTCGCTTCGCATGCGCAGGAGCAGGCCCCACCAGTTGCGCGGCCCGACCGTCCCCGCCCCGTCAATCATGGCTGCAAACTCACGCGTCCGTTGCCGGGCCGCTGCCTGCGTGAGCGGCACTCCGGCCCACGCGCAGACAACCCAGCACAGGAGTTCCTGCACCTCGTGGTGCAGCACCACCTCGTCGCGGCTGCTCCACCGCTCAATGGCAGCGTGCCACTCCTCGGCGAAGCGATTGGTAAGCTGCTGAATCTGTGCCGGGGTCATCAGCGACATGAACATCTCCTTTCGGTGCCGGTGCGCCTCGTCGTCCAGGAGAGAGACGCTGCCTTTGTCCTGCAAGAGCAGGAGCGTGGTGAGCGGCATGGCTTGCTTTCGAGTAAAGCGACCCGGTTCGTAGAAGATGCGCGAGGCCGCTTCGCCCGTCATGCAGATGGCTCGCTGCAGCGCCAGCCGGGTTTCGAAAAGGTCGGTCCCATAGCGACGGCAGCGCTCCTGGATGAACGTGTAGCCCTCCGACAGAAGTGCCAGCGTGCTGTCGAAGGTGTTCTCACGGGGAATGGCCATGCGGATGGTGCTTCAACTGGTTTTCTCACTGGTCTTTGCGAACCCACCGGTCGCCCTTTTTCTCGTACTCCTGCTTCACGGCCGACCACGCCACGCGGTGCGCGGCTTCCTCTTGCGACTCATCGCCGCGCCGCTCGTCGGGGTCGGCGTACTGGTCCTCGGCGTTGTTGTAGGCCTCCTTGTAGATCTCCTGCGCGTGTTTCGGGACGTTTCCTCGAACGGAATCGGGCAACTGGTCGATGCGATCGTAGGGCATGATGAAGGATCGGTTGGGGAGAGAGGCAATAAAAAGCGGCGTCTCAAGCACTGTGACCACGGACTGCTATGCATCGAGCAGAGGCGCGCTCGCTGCAATTAGCGACTTGCAACGACAGCCCCAGCGCTCCGGTCGGCACCCCCGCCCATCGCCGACCAACGCTTGTATTCGTTCAGCCACAGCTGCGGATTTCACGGATGCGCCTGCTTATTCATTTTCTTGAAGCTCAATGATGCCGCAGGCGATCTCTGGGCCGGCGTTGCCGGATGGCTGGGAAAGGTAATCATCCTCGTTTCGGTGCACCACGAGGGCGTGGCCGACGATGGACTGCGCGCCGGAGAGGGAGACGACGCGGTCGACGCGCTCGTACTCCGCTGAGCCGCTCTGGTCCGCAGCAAGGTTGCCTAGGTCTCCCACGTGGCGCTCCGGCTCGTCCGGCGAGCCGTGCGGTTCGTCTTCGGGGGTGTAATGACCGCCTCGGACCTGGCAGGAGGTGCCCGCGTGCACGTGGAAACCGTGCTTGCCCAGGGTCAGCCCCTTCACAGTGCCGCTGATCCGAACAAAGTTGTCCATCTCACGGAAGCGAATCGTGCCGGTGATGTCGCCCCCGTCGATCGACTCGATCTGCGCCACGGCCACGCGCTCGTCCTCCATCACGTCCTCTCCGTCGTCATCGGCGATGTCGCGCATTGAAGAGCATGCCGAGAAGGCGAAGAGGCAAAGGGCTAAACCAGCAACGTACGGCAGGCAGCGCAGCATGGCGTTCTTAAGGGGAAGATGGTTCATGGCGTCGATGCTTCTGTCAGAGAGAATTACGGATATACTTGGTACGTTTCGGCATCGGTGCGTTTGAAGGTAAGGCCGTGCCCAGGGCGCGACAGGTCCGGTTCCAGAAGGCCGCCCTCCGGCGAGAGCGTTCCGTCGAAAAGCATCTGTTCTATACGAACGTGATCGTGGAAGTACTCGATGTGGCGCATGCGGGGAACGGCACACATGGCGTGGGCGCTGGCGTTGGGCGCCGTGTGCGCCGACAGGTCCATAGCGTGGGCGTGGACCAGCTCTCCTGCGGCCAGGAAGCTCGTGATGCCGCCGCACCGTGTAACGTCGGCCTGGAGCACGTCCACAGCCCCGGCCTGAAGCATGTCTCGGAAATAGTAGAGGTCGTAGCCATATTCACCTGCGGCGATGTCCATGCGGGGTGGCCCCTCCTCGCGGAGGAGGCGAAGCCCTTCGAGGTCGTCCGAGGAGACCGGCTCTTCAAACCACGTCACCCCCTGATCGGCAAACACGTCGCCGAAGTGGAGTGCCGACTTCCGTCCGTAGGCCCCATTGGCATCGACGAAGAGTTCGGCGTCGTCTCCGATGGCGTCGCGCGCCATGTCCACGCGATCGCGATCGTCGTCGGGATGGCGACCGACCTTCATTTTGACCATGGTCATGCCCTCATCGACCCATCCGCCCAGCTGATCCCGCAGCCGGTCGGGAGAGTAGCTGCAGAAGCCTCCGCTGCCGTAGATGGGCACGGCATCGTGGGCACGGTTGAGCACGTTGACGAGGGGGCGGTCGAGCAGACGAGCCTTCAGGTCCCACAGCGCGATGTCAACGGCCGAGATGGCACAGGCACAAATCCCCGGTCGCCCCAGGTTGCGAATTGCCTGAACCATCCGGCGCTGGGCCTGATAGACGGCCATGGCGTCCGTTCCTTTCACCTGTTCGGTCAGCTTGCTCTCGATTAGCTGCGCCGCCGTCGCGTGCGTGTAGGAGTAGCCCAATCCCGTTGTGTCACCCGCCGTCGCTTCCACCAGTACCATCGTCGTCGAGTCCCACGCCAGCGTGCCGTCCGACTCGGGCTGGTCGGTGGGCACGGTGTAGGCACTCGCGTTGATGCCGTCGATAATTGGACCGTCTACCGGATCACTCATGGCGGGGAGGATGGTGAGACAATGAGCATGCGGCAGTAGGAGGGAGGACTGGATTTGTCTCTATGCCCAATCCTTCACTCTCCCCTGCGCAATCACTCCCATTGGCAGACTCATCCCCCAGCCAGCGACTTGACTTTCTCGCTGTACTTGGAGGCCATCCCGCGCACCGACTGGCGAATCATGCCCTTTGTGTGCGGGTCTCCCTGTGCCAGGCTGAGCGCAAAATGCTTGGCCTTCTCGAAGTCGATGTGTGGCGGCAGCGGCGGCACCTCCGGATCCGTGTAGGCGTTGATGACCGTGGGGCGATCGGCGTCGAACGCCTTGTCCCAGACGCGTTCAATGTCGCCAGGCTGCTCCATGCGAAGGCCGTTCAGGCCGAGGTCCTCTGCGTACTCGTCGTAGGGGAGGTCCGGCACCTGTTGGGAGGCGTCGAACTTCGGATCGCCCTCCATCGCGCGCTGCTCCCAGGTGACCTGGTTGAGGTCGCGGTTGTTGAGGACGCAGACGATGAGCTGTGGGTTAGTCCATTCCTCCCAGTACTTGGAGATCGTAATCAGGCCTGCATCGCCGAGCATCTGCATGGCGCCGTCGCCCACGAAGGCCACCACCGGGCGCTCCGGATGGCAGAACTTGGCCGCCGTGGCGTAGGGCACGCCGGGGCACATCGTGGCGAGGCCGCCGGAGAGAGACCCGTCCATGCCCCGCCGCGCCTTGATGTGCCGGGCGTACCAGTTGGCCGCCGAGCCGCTGTCGGCCGTAAGGATGACGTCGTCGGGAAGCTTGTCGGACACCTCCCAGAACACGCGCTGCGGATTGATGGGGTCGGCCTCGTCCATCGCTCGGTCCTCGACGATGCGCCACCATTCCTCGACCTTACTTTCGATATTCTCCTGCCAGTCGCGGTTCGTCTTGCGATCCAGCATGGGAAGGAGCGCTTGGAGGGTGGCCTTGCTGTCCCCGTGCAGGTTGACATCGGTGGGATAGCGAATGCCGAGGTTGCTTGGGTCGATGTCGATCTGTACGGCCTTCACCTCGTCGGTGCGGTCCACCGGAAGGTGCTCGGAGTAGGGGAAATTCGTCCCAATCATGAAGAGCGTGTCGCAGCCGAGCATCATGTCAGCACTCGGCTCCGTGCCCAGCAGGCCGATGGAACCGGTCACGTAGGGCAGGTCATCGGGCACCATCATCTTGGCCAGCAGCGCCTTCGCCACGCCCGCTCCCAGCGTCTCTGCCGTCTCAATCACTTCATCGACGGCGTTCTTAACGCCGGCGCCGACGAGCATCGCCACCTTTTCGCCGTCGTTCAAAATGCGAGCAGCTTCGCGCAGCTCCTTGTCCTCAGGCACCACCTTGGGCGAGGCGTAGCCCACGCCGCTAAAGACGGAGCCGTGCGTGCGGGGCGGATCGGAATAGGTCTCTTCCTGAAGATCATTCGAGACGATGAGCGCAGTCACGTTGCGGCGACCCTTCGCGATGCGAACGGACTGGTCCACGAGGTGACGCGTCTGCGACGGCACGGTGGCAAGTTGTACGTACTCGGTCAGGTCCTTGTACAGGGACACAAGATCCACCTCCTGCTGAAAGTCGGAGCCAAGGCCCTGTCGAGCCTGTTGACCTACGATGGCCACCACGGGCATGTGGTCTTTCTTCGCATCGTAGAGACCGTTGAGCAAGTGAATGGCACCTGGACCGCTCGTCGCCAGGCACACGCCCACCTCGCCGGTGAACTTTGCATGCGCCGTGGCCATGAAGGCGGCCTCTTCCTCGTGGCGCGCCTGGACAAAACGAATCGAATGGTCGGAGTCCTGGGCCCGGTTCAGCGCGCCCATGAAGCCGTTGATGCCGTCGCCTGGATATCCGTAGATGCGCCGAACGCCCCAGTCGTGAAGCCGCTGAAAGATGAAGTCGCCTACAGTTTGGCTCATGATGAGTCTCGGATTTGGATTCAGTTCACTCGGAGTTGTGGCGCCCCCTTCAAGGACTGCCAGGAGCCTTCTCGAAAGCAGGGATAGAGAAATGAACGTCCCGGTCCGCGGGAGGGAAGCCCGCGCACAGTTCCTGCTTCATCGATGCGACGGATTCCGTCGTGTGAGGCAGCCGTCCTTTTCAACCAACGCACTACTGCCCGGTGTGTGGGTAACGATTGCATTCCACTACGTAACGTTCTGTTGACGGGGGCTCACGTCCCCGCTGCTTTTTGTTATTCATGCTGTAGTGCGGTCCCGATGGCTGTCAGATCAGGTGCCAGAGTTCTCCGCTTTGCGGTAGCCCGAGATGATGGAGCCGTCCCGCTTTCCGCCCATCCACGATTATGCCCTCATTGGGGACTGTGGAAGCGCCGCGCTCGTCTCCACGCGCGGCTCCATCGACTGGCTCTGCTGGCCGCGCTTCGACAGCCCTTCCCTCTTTGCGGCGCTGCTCGATTCGAAACGGGGCGGCCGTTTTCAGATCTGTCCGGACGGGTCGTACGCGGTGGATCGACGCTACCGCGCCGGTACAACCGTTCTCGAAACCACCTTTACCACTGAGAGCGGAGTGCTGCGGCTCGTCGATCTGATGCCAGTGGCCGAAAAGGAAGCCTATAGTCGCACCTTCTGGCCCGACCACGAAATTCTTCGGCGCGTCGAATGCGTGGAGGGGACGGTAACGTTCAACGTCCATTACGCTCCCCGCCCTGATTATGGGCGCACTCGCCCTCGACTCACGCAACGGGACAAACTGGGTGTGTTCTGCACCCATGGGGCGCAGGTGCTCGTTCTGCGTAGTGAGGTTTCGTGTACGCTGTCGGACGACCGACAGACGCTCAGCGCTACGGCGACGCTTCGGGACGGGGAGCATCGAGATTTCAGCTTGGCCTCCGACAGCGCCGAGCCCGCCGTCCTCCCGCTTCTTGGGACGGGGGCGGAAGAACGGATCGAGGAGTCCGTGGAGTACTGGGAGGGCTGGAGCAACCAATGCGAATACGACGGGCCCTACCAAGAGGCCGTAAAGCGGAGCGCCCTCACGCTGAAGTTGATGACCTTCGCTGCCTCCGGGGCCGTCGTGGCCGCTCCCACCGCGTCGCTGCCGGAGGTCGTCGGCGGCAAGCGCAACTGGGACTATCGCTACTGCTGGCTACGCGACGCCACCTTCGTCCTGCACGCGTTCTTTGAACTGGGGTATTACGCAGAGGAAGAGGCCTTCTTTGACTGGTTGATGACGGCCAGTCGTACGACGCTCCCTGAGCTGAATGTGCTCTACACCGTCTACGGCCGGGGACCGGGCTCAGAAGAATCTCTCGACCACTTCGAGGGCTATCAGGAGTCGCGTCCCGTCCGCGTCGGCAATCAGGCACAGCACCAGCGTCAGCTCGACATCTACGGCGAGGTGATCGGTGCGGCATACGAGTACATCCAGCGCGGCCGAGAACTCGACCGAAAAGAGGTCCAGCTGATTTCCCAACTGGGAGCGGCCATCCAGAACCGATGGAACGACCCCGACAACGGGATCTGGGAGATTCGGGGAGATCGAAACCACCACACCTACTCGATGGCGCGCTGTGCACTCGCCTGCGAGCAGCTCGTCAACCTGCATGATGACGGCCGCATCGACATTGATGCTGATGCCTTCGAGGACCTGAAAGATACGATCCGGGAGACCATCGAAGAGCGCGGCTTCAACGAAGAATTGGGCAGCTACACGCGCACGCTGGACGGCGACAAGATGGATGCCAGTCTCCTCCTACTGGCGCTTTCGGGCTACACCGATCCCGGCACCGACCGGATGCGCGGAACGTGGGCGTGCATCGAAGAGCGGCTCGGCACCAGCAACGGACTCCTCTACCGATATAAGATCGATGACGGCCTTCCCGGGGAGGAGGGCGCGTTTGGAATTTGCAGCTTTTGGGCGGTGGAATACTTGGCCAAACGGGGAGACGTGGAGGAGGCGCACCGCCGATTCGAACGCCTGCTTTCCTGCGCAAACGACGTGGGCCTCTTCGCCGAAGAGATCGATGCCGACACCGGGGCGGCCCTGGGCAACTTTCCGCAGGCGTTCACGCACGTCGGCCTCATCAACGCGGCGCTCGTGCTGGCCGCTGCCACTGAGAAAAAATAGCTGCATAGCACTTCTCAATCTCAGATCATTATACGGAGGGCAGCCATGAATGAACCCACAGTTCTTGCTCTCTTTTTGGACCTGCTTCGCTTTTTCGACGGTCTCCTCGGATTAGATACGCCCGCCCACGCGCTCACCGTCGGACAGATTACCGCACGAGCCGTGCTCATCTATCTGGCGGGCTTTCTGATGCTGCGCTTTGGCGAGCATCGCTTTCTGGGCAAAAACACGGCGTTCGACATCATTCTGGGCTTTGTCTTCGGCTCCATGCTCAGCCGCGCCATCAACGGCGCAGGCCCGTTCTTCATTACGATCCTCGCTGGCGTAATCTTGCTCACGCTGCACTGGTTCTTCGCCACAATTGCGCTCTACTCCGACCGTCTTAGCGAACTAATCACCGGTAGGCCCCTTCCTCTGATCAAAGACGGAGAGGTGCAAACCGACTACCTGCGCAAGAGCCGCATCAGTGGACCAATGCTGCGGGAGAACCTGCGCATCAACGGCCAGCTTACCGATCCTGAGGCCGTGCAGGAAGCCTACTACGAGCCCAGCGGCGACGTAAGTGTCATTCCCAAAGCCCAGCAAGGCGACGTACGCGTGCTGGAGGTGCAGGTCGAGGAGGGCGTGCAGACGGTGCGACTCGAAGTACAGACAGGTTGACGGACACCTGCTGCGTTTCTCCCCTGAATCCGATCTTACCCGCCGATCATTCCGTTCCGCGCGAGATAATCGCTAAAGGTGAGCGCAAACAGGATGAGCAGCCAGAAAAATCCGGCCCCGGCCATCACCATCGTCAGGTGGCTGCTGTAGCGCACGTGCATGAAATAGAGAATGATGAGCACGGCCTTCGAGAAGGCGATGGTGAGCGCTACAACGATGCCGAAGGAGCCCAGTGGCACGAAGTAGACGGCCACCGTCAGGCCCAGAAGCACCATGAGCGCGCCCGCGACTTTGTAGTAGGTGTTTTTTGCAACGGTTGCTTCGGGCATGTCGAGGGTCCGGGGTCGATTCGGAATTCAGAAAACGGAGGGCGGTCTGCGGTCGCTACCCCACCAGGTACAGCAATGGAAACAGGAAGACCCACACGATGTCGACCAGGTGCCAGTAGAGGCCTGTGATCTCCACGGGCATATGAAACGAGAGGCGTCGGCGCCAGGCCAGATACGTCATCACACTCACCACGCCCAGCCCGATCACCATGTGGGTGGCATGCAGGCCCGTCATTACGAAGTAGAAAAACATAAACAGCTCCACGTAGGGAGCCGGTCCGCCTTCGGGATTAAACCGGATGCCGGGCACGAGGTGATGCTCGTAGTGCACGTAGTACTCGTAGAATTTAATGCCGAGAAAGAGGGCACCGAGCAAAAACGTTGCGATCAGGAACCAGACCACGGCGCTCCACAGCTCCTCCTCGGCCGCGTGCACGGCGAGGGCCATGGTGAGGCTGCTGATCAGGAGCACACCCGTGTTGATGCTGCCCAGCAGGATGTTGTTGTGATGGCTGCCTTCGACCCAGGCTTCCGGGTAGAGCGACCGGTAGACCGCGTAGCCCAGGAAGAGACCGCCGAACAGCAGAATCTCCGTGCAGAGAAAAAGCCACATGCCGAGGGTGTCGGCCTCTTCCTGTTGGGCCAGGTTGTTGAACTGGTGAGCCAGTGCTTCAGTGTGTTCCGACATGGCAGATTGGAGTTCAGGTAGCAGGAGTCAGGTTTCAGGGGGCAAGGTCAGGGAAGAGGGGAATGGGAGAAAGGGAGCGTAGGGGCATGGGAGAAGGAGGAAAGGGAGAAGTACAGAAGCTGGAAATCAACAATTCACAACCAACGAGCCACCAACAAACGCTACGCATCGGTATTCGCTTGTCTCTGAGCAGCGGGCATGTCGGGGCCAAGCTCGTCGTAGTTGTACGCCTCGGTGGTGACGACCGGCATCTCTTCGAAGTTTTCAGGGTCGGGGGGAGACGCAGTTGTCCATTCCAGCCCGGCGGCATTCCAGGGATTAGGCCCCGCCTTCTTTCCGTACTTCAGCGACCAGAGCAGGTAGAAGAGCGGGAGCACGTACGCGACGGCCAGGATGGACGCACCGAGGGTCGAGGCCACGTGCAGGGTCTGGAACTCGGCCGGGTACGTGGCATAGCGGCGCGGCATCCCCAAATAGCCCAGAATGTACTGCGGGAAGAAGGTCAGATTGAATCCAAAAAAGATGAGCACGGCAGCGGCAATTCCCCACCCCTCCGGGTACATCCGGCCGGTAATCTTGGGCCACCAAAAGTGCAGTCCCCCGAAGTAGGCCGTCACCATGCCGCCCACCATGATGTAGTGGAAGTGCGCGACGACGAAATACGTATCGTGCACGTGCACATCGACGGCTAGGGACGCCAGGAACAGGCCCGTAAGTCCTCCGCCCACGAAGAGCCCGATAAAGCTGAGCGCGTACAGCATAGGCGTTTTAAAGTAGATGTAGCCCTTGTGGAGAGTGGCGGTCCAGTTAAACACCTTCACGGCAGAGGGGATGGCGACCAGGAAGCTCAGGATGGAAAAGACCATTCCGGCATAGGCGGACTGTCCGGAGACGAACATGTGATGGCCCCACACCAGGAAGCCGAAGACGGCAATAGCAATGCTGGAAAACGCGATAAACAGGTAGCCGAACACCCGCTTTCGGGAGAAGCAGGTGATGAGCTCGCTGACGACCCCCATGCCGGGCAGAATCATGATGTAGACGGCGGGGTGCGAGTAGAACCAGAACAGGTGCTGGAACAGGAGCGGATCTCCACCGAGGGCCGGGTCGAAGATGCCCACGCCGAGGATGCGCTCGGCGGCAATCAAGAGCAGGGCGATGCTGAGCACGGGCGTGGCCAGCAGCTGAATCACGCTCGTCGCATAATTGGACCAGACGAACAGCGGCAGTCGCATCCACGTGAGGCCGGGTGCGCGCATCGTATGGGTGGTGACGATGAAGTTGAGGCCCGTCAGGATCGACGAGAAGCCCATGACGAAAATACCCGTCACCACGAGAATCACGTGGGTCTGGGAGAAGGACGTGCTGTAGGGAGTGTAGAAGGTCCACCCAGTATCCACGCCGCCCAGGATGATGGTGGCAAGAGTAAAAATCCCGCCGATCATGAAGATGTACCAGCTCGCCAGGTTCAGCTTGGGAAAGGCCAGGTCCTTCGCCCCGAGCATCATTGGCATCAGAAAGTTGCCCAGGGTCGTTGGGATCGAGGGAATCAGGAAAAACCAGACCATGACGATCCCGTGGATCGTGAAGAGCCGGTTGTACACGTCGCCGGACACGAGATTGCTCGGAGGGGTGAGTAGCTCCAGGCGCACCAGCGTGGCGGCGATGCCCCCGATCGCAAAAAACAGAGTGATCGAGAACAGATACAGCAGCCCGATGCGCTTGTGGTCCGTGGTCAGTAGCCACGACTTCAGGCTGTAGTCCACGTTCAGGTAGGTTGTGCGCTCGGTAGTGGCGGGAGATGAGCTCATTGCGATCGTAGGGCGTGTCTCCGAATGGGAGCTGTGATCTTCGCGTTACGGGTCCTACTCGGGCGATTGTGACTCTGGCGATTGCGAGGCCTGATCGTTGCTCAGCGACTTGAGGTAGGCGATGAGGTGCATCAACTCCTCTTCCTGAATGCGCCCCTTGTAGGGGGGCATGACTGCAGGATAGCCCTGCGCCAGTTTGTTCTGCGGATAGAGGATCGACTCACGGAGGTATTGCTCGTCGACCACGAGTTCTCGCCCGTTGTCGAGCGTGATTGTGCTGCCGTAGAGTCCTTCGAGTGCAGGGCCGGTCCTCGGGCGGAGCGCTGTTGAATCGACGCGATGACAGGTGTTGCACTGCAGGTCTTGAAACAGGGCCCGGCCGGCCGAGACGATGTCCGTGGCTTGCTCCGCAGGCTGTTGCGGCTGTCGGCCTGGCTGTGCCTGGGCGCCGCTCGGTGTGCGTTCGGCCCGCCCGGTGCGAGGCTCAGTCGGGGTATCGCCTGCTTCTCCCTCCTCAAGCCACTCCTGGTATTCGTCGCGCGTCATCACGTGAACGGAGCCTTCCATATTGGAGTGCTCCGTGCCACAGTATTCTGCGCAGAACAAGTGATATTCTCCTGTTTGTGTGGCCTCAAACCAGGTATTGACGTAGTTGCCAGGCAGGACATCCTGTTTGACCCGAAAGGCAGGCAGGAAGAGGCTGTGGATGACGTCCTGCGAGGTCATTGTGAGCTTGACGGGCCGCCCGACAGGGACGTGCAGGGTGTTGATTTCGCGGGTCCCGTTCGGATGCTGAAACTTCCACATCCACTGCTTGCCGGTGACGTAAACCTCGAGCGCATCCCCCCGCGGCATCTTCTTGATGTCGAAGTACGTCGCCGCTGCCCAGATAAACATCCCGATGGAGAGGAAAAGCGGAATGACCATCCAGGTGACCTCGAGCGTCGTGTTCGATGAGACGGGATTGCTTCGGTCGGCGGACGCACCGTGTCGGTACTTGACCGCAAAATAGAGGAGTGCGCCCCCCACGCCGAGGGCAATGATGCCGCTCAGGGCAATCAACACGAAGTACACCGCGTCGACCCGATGGGCAATCGTGGACGCCTGCTCTGGGATGAGTTCAAAGTTCCACATAACGAGAAACGAGGATTACTGATTGGGTGCAGGGCGGAGCACATCCGTGCTGTCTGTCACCCGGGGGATCCAGTTGGGGAGTTGACCGCTGGTATCGGCCAAGGCCCGCCGGATTGGAGAGGTTGGAACGAAGGGCTCGGGGCTGCCTCCCAGATACGCCGGCGCCGAGGGGGGAGGCGGCCCGCGTTTCTCCCAGGCAAATCCGGATTCGGAGATGACGCGGTGCACGCTGTCGGCCTGGGCCGCAGTGTCGTAGGGCAGGCCGCGCTCGGCCACGAGGGCCATTGCCTGCTGAATGGGGATGTGCACCACGTCGCGACTGCGATTTACCCAGCCGTAGGAGTGCAGCCGTTCGTTGGTGCGACGGTGCAGCTGAGCCAGGTCCACAGCCGGATCGTGCTGCAGGCGGGGCGGAGGCGGGACGCGCTCCTCGTCGGCAAAGCGTGAGGGCGTTACCTCTTCGGGCTGGTCGAACCACCAGTACAGTCCCACAATCCCGACCAGACACACGCCGATCAATACGAGCAGTCCCACGCTGAAGGCGATCACGCCGCGCACGTCGGTGTCCGTCGATGGCTCGTGGCCCCGGTCGATGCTCGACTGCAGCCCGTTCGACTCCTCCGCATCGGTGGAGCGCCACCGGTACCAGAGCCAGAAGGCCAGGAGGCTACCCAGCACCGTCCACCAGTGACGGGAGGAGTCGTTCGAATCGTCGGGAGATGTGTTGGGAGGAGGGCTCACGACTCGTTCGGGGACGTCGGGTTCAGAGGAAGTTCGTAGCGGGGATCGTTTTTCAGGAACGTCGGCTGCCGGCGCAGTCCCCAGGCAAAGACCGCGGCCCAGGCCCCGCCCATTCCCACAAAGGTGACGGCAGCGATCCAGTAGGCGTGGATGGAGGCGTCCGGAAACGACGGCAACACCAGCCAGGCGACGAAGAGAACGTGTACGACCAGCACGAGACCGGCCAGTCCCGCAAGTGCTCGCGCGCTGCGCTTGGTGCGCCGAGACAGCAGCACGAGAAATGGACCGACGAAGTGGAAGAGGATGAGGAAGGGGGCGACCCATCCCCATCCGCCGCCCTGTCGCTCCACGTACCACCGGATGTCCTCGGGGATGTTGCCCGACCACATGATGAGGAACTGTACGAACATCATGTAGGCCCAGAGGATGACGAAGGTCAAAATCAGGTTGCCGTAGTCGTGGAAGTGTTTGACCTTCACCTGCTCGTCCAGGGGGGACGTATGGCGTGCGGCCGCCAGCACGATGACGGTCACGGCGAGAGCAGTGAGTCCCTGACTAACCGTCAGCAGCCAGCCGAAGACCGTCGAGAACCAGTGCGGATCGAGGGACATGATCCAGTCGGTCGAGGCGAATGTGACGAGCAGGATGTGGACGACCAGCCCGCCGGCCCCGAGGCGTCGGAGGCGCACCGCATAGGCAGGGTCGCCGGTTTCGTCCAGGCGAATGGACCACCGCCGCAGGAAATAGGCAATGCCGCCCCAGATCACAAAGTAGAAGACGGCGCGGATCAAGAAGAACGGGACGTTCAGGTACGGCTTTTTGTGCTGGAGGACCGGGCTTTCAGCGACCACCTCGGCGTGGGTCCACTCGTAGAGGTGGTGCAGTCCAAAGGCGAGCGGGATGAACAGCACCGCCGCGAGTCCAACGGTGAGGGCGCCGGCCTCCAGAATGCGCTGGGTGACGTAGCCCCACGCGCCCACCACGAGGTGATGCAGAAGGAGCACTCCCAGGAAACCCAGCGAGAGGCCGCTCCAGAACACGAAGGCAGTTAGATACCCGCGGAAGAAGGGCTCCGCGCTCACCAGCAGTCCGGCGATGGCAGCCAGCGCTCCCACTGCGGCAGCACCCGCTCCGAGCCGCTGCATCCGCTGCAGCGATCCGTCGAATGTTGTCGAGGTCCGTTGTGTCATGGCTGGACAGTTCCCAGGTCAGTGCGTTTGTTGGGCGGCACGGCGTCCGGTGTGGCATGCTGGCTCAACTGGAGGGCACGAATGTACGCCGCAATGGCCCATCGATCATTTCGGGACGTGCGGTTGGCGTAGCTGTACATGGCCCCGAATCCGTTTGTCATCACGTCGTAGAAGTGGCTGAGTGGCGCGTTGCGGAGGCGCTCGGTGTGAAACGACGGCGGATAGCGAAGGCCCCGCTGAGCGACCATCCCACGTCCGTCCCCCACACGGCTGTGACAGGGCGAGCAGTAGACGTTGAACTGTTGCTGTCCACGCTCCAGGACCTCCTCCGTTACGGGAAACGGCATCGTCCGGCCCTGCCCCGCCGCAGTGTCAGACTCATATATCGGGACTTGATCCCCGTAGCGAACGCCGCTCCGCGAGACGACCCCCTCTTCGATCGGGCGTGCCGATAGGCTGTCCCGGAAAAACAGGCTCCGCTCGTACGCCTCGTAGCGTGGGGTATCAGACATCTTCTGCCGGCACCCCAGGGCGAGGAATACCGCGAGCAGTGCAATAAATATCAATGATTGGGTTAAGGATTCATTTTTCATTTTTTCATTTAATCATTTGTCATTGTGGTAGGATTAAAGAAATCAGTTATAAGGTGATTTTAAATTTTAACTGATAGATATCAAGTAAATATAAAGGGCGATTAAAATATGACAAACTTAAATACTAAAGTAAAGACTAGAAATATATTATAAAAAATAGAAAATAAATGACAAATGAAAAAATGACAAATGAAAGCAGTTATTCAAGATTCAACGACGTGAACGGTTATCGGCTGCTGCTCCTGAAGAAAGCTCTCGGTGTCGTCCCGATCGAAACGGTCGTCTGCCGCCTCGATGCAGAGGAAGAACCGATCCTGGGTTGCACGGGCGAACGAAGGGACGTTAAATGCTGGATGGTAGAGCTTAGGAAGACCGTTCAGCGCGAGCATGCCAATGAGGGCGGCGAAGGTGGCGAACAAGACGCTCACTTCGAAGGTGATGGGGATAAAGGCCGGCCAGCTGTGGAGGGGGCGCCCGCCCACGTTCAGCGGGTAGCCGATGACGTTGGCATACCACATCATAAAGTACGCACCTCCTCCCCCTACGAGGCCTCCGATGAGCACGATGAGCGGCACTCGGTTGCGGTGAAACCCAATCGCGTCGGGCAGTCCCTTGACCGGGAAGGGAGTGTAGGCATCGAGATGGGTGTATCCGGCGTCCCTGGCCGCGTGGGCTGCTTCGAGGAGCGCCTCGGGATGCTCGAACTCTGCCATCAGGCCGTGGACCGGCCGATCGGTCGCCTCGCTATGGTCTGTGTGATCGGCCATGTCAGGATTGCGTGTTCTGTTCGGTGTATGGAGACCCGGTCGGCGACGCCTCGAGCCGCTTGATGTGGGCATGTTCGCTCTCCGTTTCTCCTTCCACCGTTTCGTGGATGAGTTCGCGCATCTCCGACATCGAGATCATCGGCACGAAGCGGATGAAGAGGAACATCAACATTATGAAGAGGCCGAGCGTCCCGAGGTAGGTGGCCCAGTCCCAGAACGTGCCGGCAAACATGCCCCACGAGGACGGCAGGTAGTCGCGGTGCAGGCTCGTCACGACGATCATGTAGCGTTCGAGCCACATGCCTATGTTGACGAAGATTGAGACGACCCACAGCACCCACAGGTTGTGGCGTACGCGCCGAAACCAGAGCGCCTGGATGATGAGTAGATTGCAGGCAATGATGATCCAGAACACGTGGGCGTAGGGCCCCACCATCCGGTTGGCCATCATGTACATCTCGAACTCGCTCCCGCTGTACCAGGCGTAAAAGGCCTCATTGATGTAGCCGTAGCTGGTGATGAGACCAGTGGCCAGCATCACCTTTGCACACATGTCGAGATGCCGCATTGTGACCATGCTCTGCAGCCCGTAGAGCTTGCGGATGGGGATGATGAGCGTGAGCACCATGGCAAACCCCGAAAAGATGGCTCCCGCCACGAAGTAGGGGGGAAAGATGGTGGTATGCCAGCCGGGAACGATGGCTACGGCGAAGTCGAGGCCCACGATGCTGTGGACGGAGACGACGAGCGGCGTCGCGAGACCGGCCATCAGAAGGTAGGCCGTCTGGTAGCGGTGCCAGTGCTTGGCGGAGCCCCGCCAGCCGAGCGACAGGAAGCCAAAGACGACCTGGCTGACTCTGTTTTTGGCTCGGTCGCGGATGGTCGCCAGATCGGGCACGAGCCCGACGTACCAGAAGATGAGCGACACGGTGCCGTAGGTGAGAACGGCGAAGACATCCCAGACGAGTGGGCTCCGAAACTGTGGCCACATCCACATGGTGTTCGGGTAGGGAAGGATGTAGTAAAACAGCCACGGGCGGCCGAGGTGAAGCAGCGGGAACAGGCCGGCGCACGCCACAGCAAAGAGCGTCATCGCCTCTGCAAATCGGTTGATCGACGTGCGCCAGTTCTGTCGCATGAGCAGCAGGATCGCCGAGATGAGCGTCCCGGCGTGGCCAATTCCGATCCACCACACAAAGTTGATGATGGCAAAGCCCCAGGCTACCGGAATGTTGACGCCCCAGATGCCCACGCCCACCGCGAGCAGGTAGGTGATCGCAAAGAGCAGCAGCAGCGTCAGCCCAAATCCAACGGCGAAGACGGGCCACCATACCTTCCACGGGTGGCGCTGACCGAGCACGATGCCGCCAATCTTCTGCGTCACCGTGTCATACGTCTGGTCGGGTGTGACGACCGGCGCGTCGGCCCCCATGAGCAGGTCCTCTCGGGTTTGTTGTTCGGCCGTTTTCTCCGGCATAGCTCGTCCGATGTTTGGGGATGATTATAGTCTTACGTACTGTCTTGCGTACTGGCGTGTGGGAAGAGAGAAGTGCAATCCCTTGATGCTCAGGCTCTTACTCGCCCACACGTCGAGGTCAGGGCTTCACGAAAGTGCTTCGAGAGCTGCCTCTCTCTGGGGGAGACGAGCGGTCGTCACGGGCTATCGTCCAGCACCTCCAGCTCGTCGACCTCCACTTCGATCTTTTCTTTGTCTCCAATGTAACCTCCCTTGGGCTCGAGCTCGGGCACCTCGGCGTTGGGATTGTGGAAGTGGGCGAGATACGTGGTGCGAGGGCGTGTGCCCAGCTCGGCGAGAAGGCCGTAGTTGTGAGGTTCATCCTTTAACTGCTTGACCTGCGTGTCGTCGTTGATGTCGCCAAACACGATGGCGTCGGTCGGGCAGGCCGTCTGGCAGGCCGTCATCACCTCGCCGTCGCGGATCTCGCGATCTTCCTTCTTGGCCCGGGTGCGGGCTGCGTTGATGCGCTGCTGGCAGTAGGTGCACTTCTCCATCACGCCCCGGCTGCGCACCGTCACGTCCGGGTTGTGCTGCAGCTTGTCGAGCTCTTGGTCCCAGTTGTCATCCCAACCGTTCTCGTTCCACTCCAGAAAATTGAACCGACGCACCTTGTAGGGGCAGTTGTTCGAGCAGTAGCGCGTCCCGATGCAGCGGTTGTACACCATCACGTTCAGTCCCTCGTCGTCGTGCACAGTGGCTGCCACCGGACAGACCACCTCGCACGGCGCGTTCTCGCAGTGCATGCAGGGGACGGGCTGGAAGTAGGTGTCCGGGTTGTCGAGGTCGCCTTTATAGTAGCGGTCCACGCGCAGCCAGTGCATCTCGCGTCCCGCCTCCACCTGCTCTTTGCCCACGACGGGGATGTTGTTTTCCGCCTGGCAGGCGGTGATGCAGGCGTTGCATCCGATGCACGTGTTGGTGTCGATGGACATGCCCCACTCGTAGCCTTCGTAGTCCTCCTCGTCTGGATCTGGGTAGAGGGAAGGAGGTTCGGGCTCCGGGTAGAGCGAAGGGAGTTCCCCATGATGCCCGCCCTCGTGCACGAAGTCGGGGTTCTTGCGGAAGTGCTCGATGGGGGCTTCCCGAACGAGCTCCCGCCCTTCCATGCTGTGATGATGCTGGGTGCTCACGAGGTTGTACGTTTCGCCGGTCTTGCGGAGGGTAACGCCGCTGAGAGACCACGGGGAGCGAGAGGAGCGGAGCGCATAGGCGTCGAAGCCCACGCCGTCGCCCACGCGCCCGGCCTGCGGACGGCCGTGCCCGAGGTAGAGCGTTGCCGTCCCGTCGGAGTGGCCGGGGACGATCCACACACCGGCGGTGACCGCGTGCTCGCCGTGCTGGAGCTCTACCATGTCCCTGTTGTCCAGATCGAATCGCTCCGCCGTGTCCGGACTGATGAGCGCGGCGTTGTCCCAGACGAGTTTCGTCACAGGCTTGGGCAGCTCCTGCAGCCATCCGTTGTTGGCGAAGCGCCCGTCCCAGAGCGATGGGTCGGGGCGGAAGACCACCTCCACGGTGCCGTCCTCGGGCGTTGCCGGAGCGGCCGCGGCGTCGGACGTGTCTGTGGGGGAGGGCTGCGTCGTGTCCGCGACCGCGGTGGTGTCGGCGGGCTGGCGGTCGAGCCGGATGGGCTCCGGGCGGTGGCGTTCGTCGAGCTCGTCGAAGCGGATGCCGCCGATGCGCACCGAGGCATCTTCCTCCTCGGCAGTGATCCCCGTTCCCGGCACGACACCGTCTTTGAGACTCTGCTCCCAGAAGGCCTCGAACCGATCGCCGGTGTACTGCTCTTGCCAGTACTGCCGCACGAGCACGTGACTCGACGTACCGGAGCGACCGTTCAGCACGGCAAGCACCTCGTGCCTGGAACGGCACGCCTCGAAGAGCTTCCCAATGAGCGGCTGAATGATGCTGGCCGTGCCGTCGAAGGCGCGGGCGTCGCTCCACGTCTCCAGGTAGTGCCTCTTCGGGATGTGCCATACGCACTCGCGCGAAGTCGCGTCCACCGTGCGGCTCAGGTGAACCGACGTGGAGACGTCTCGCAGGTGGCGGGCGAATGGCACGTCGGCGGGGGCGGTGTAGGCGGGATTGCCGCCCAGGATGACCAGCGTGTCCACCTCGCCGGCGGCCATGTCGTCGGTCAGTGCGCGCAGGGACGCGTGGTGGTTCTCCGGCCGCGCCTCCACGGGCTCGACGTATTCGACCGAGGTGCCCACCGCACCCAGCGCTTCGTTCAACCGGTGGACCAGCGCGTGCACCGAGGCCGGCATTGCGGGGCCGGCGGTGACGAGCGCGGTGCCCCGGTGGGCCTCCAGGTCGCTTGCGAGGGCGTCCACCCACTCGGAGCGCTCCGCAGAGAGATCGGTCGCTTTTTCTCCCTCCAGCCCCAGCCGTTGTGCGACGGCGCGGACAATTGACTCAAGCTCGCTCGGACGCGTGGGCAGGCGGTGATCCGCCATGCCGCCCGTGATGGTTCGCGAGCTCTCGGCCATGTAGAGTCGGTTCATGTCAGTTTCCCCCTCGCGCACCCGGCGTCGCTCGGCAAAATCGCTGGCGTAGTGCACGCTGCCGGGCCGGGTCAGCAAAAAGTCGTCGTCGAGACTGAAAACCACCTCTGCCTCGTCAAAGTGGTAGACGGCCTGGCGGAATTGCCCGCGGACTTGGCGGATCCCTTCGCGCTCGGCGTCGCGAGCGGTGGGCTCGTACTGGTGCCACTGGGCTTCGGGAAAGGTGTCGAGCAGCGTGCGGAGCTGAGCGGCCAGCGTGGGGGAGGTCACTCTGCCCGTCAGCACGCGCAGGCCGCGCCCCCCGGTCTGCTGCCAGCGTTGCCGCTCCTGCTGTAGGGCCTGCACGAATGTCGTTCCCGTGCTGATGCCTCCCCGATGCAGGACGTTCTCCGAACGGTCTGGGTCGTAAAGGTCGAGCACGGAGCCCTGCATGAAGGTGTTGGTTCCGCCGAGGCTGGCCGGATGATCGGGATTGCCCTCAATCTTGGTGGGCCGCCCCATGTGGCTTTCAGCGATCAGGCCCTGAGCATAGCCTGCCAGGGGAAAGGAGGTGGCGAAGAAGAGCGGCTTTCCCGGGATTACCTCTTCAGGCGGATCCACGTACGGCACGATCGTTTCCTTCGGCGCCTCTCCGCAGCCTGAGAGCCCGACGCCCGCAAAGGCCAGCGAGGCCCCCATGAGGCGCAAAAATCGCCGGCGGCCCGTCGGATCGTCCCACTCCGAGGCCCCTTCGGGAAACTCCCGGTGCAGGGCCTTTTTGAATTCCTCCGTCTCCGCAAGCTCCTGGAGGCTCTGCCAGTATTCGCGGCCAGTGCGGTTCTGCAGGCGCTCGCGCAGAGTAGAAAGGTCGAGGGATTCATCTTCGTCCATGACGATAGGGCCTATCGGTGACAGACTGAGCAGTCGTCGAGGGGTTTGACGTTGATGTCGAGCTTCTCAATCAATTTCCGTCCCACCTTTCGCTGTTTTTGGTCGGGCAGGTCGTAACCGAAGGTGTAGATGTGCTCCAGGGGGCGGAGGTACTTTTCGGGTGACCGATGACAGTCCAGGCACCACTTCATGTATAGGTTATTTGCTTTTCGAATGAGCGGCATCTGGTCGACGCGTCCGTGGCACGTCTCGCAGCCCACTCCTTTGTTGACGTGGATGCTGTGGTCGAAGTAGACGTAGTCGGGCAGGTCGTAGACGCGGTTCCACTCGATGGGCTGGTCAGTGCGGTAGCTCTTCCGGATTGGCGCCAGCATCTCGGCCTGGGTCCAGACCTGGGAATGGCACGACATGCAGGTGTGAGTCGACGGGATGCCCGCCGAGGACGATACTTCGACGGAGGTGTGGCAGTAGCGGCAGTCGATCCCGAGACCGCTCACGTGGTGTTCGTGACTGAAGGGGACTGGCTGCGAGGGAGCAATCTCTTTCTCCGAGTTCCAGGACGACCAGTCGTATTGGACCACGGCTGTGATGCCAATGATGAGTGTCGCCGCTCCCACCAGAAAGATGAGTCGGAGGACAGCGTTAATTTGGGGAGAAAAGATCTGAGCCATTCGGTCCTCTGCGGAAGAGGTGAACAAGGCCGTTCTTGCGCTCCGCGTCCTACGAAGCTGCGGTCCGCAGCTACTTCGCCAGATGTGCTTTCCGATCCTCTTCGGCGAAGTGTACTCCTACGCTCTCATGTAGAAAAACGGATAGAGACTTCGGATGTCATCGGCGTCACATCCAGGCCGCGTGAGATGGAGCGTTTTGGCCGCTACGCTCGATTGTGGCGATCCCTCGGAGATGTCTTTTCGCCGCTATCTGGGAAGCTACTTAGAAAGCATACCCCTAAAAAAGAAGCGTCATAGCCTTGCCAGAATAGGCCTCAATTGGGTTGAATGTTAAGCAGGGGAGAACAGAGTTGATAGAGCGTAACAATTGTGAAGGGAGCCTCTGACAGCGCCTTTGCGGATGGGTTCGAGCGTCGGCGAAACGTTCAGTGCAGACGTCCATTTGAAAATCGCGTTACGAGGCAGAATTGATGACAGCCTTGGGCAAGATCGGTGGGCAGCCGGCGACGGTCGGGAGCAACCGGCCTGCCAGCGGGGTCGGGCGGGACCGTATTCTTCATGAGCACCGAGTGACGTCTCCATAGCCTGCGATGCAGGAACTACAATCCCACCGGGAGACGACGGCACTCCGGAGAAGGCGTGCAGAGCCGCCTTCAGCCTCTTCTGTTTGGAAGCAGGCGCCAGCATCTTTTGAGCGACACTTCGTCTCACCTTCGTCACCGCGATCACGTGCGCGGTAGCACCCGGTTCTGTAAGGAATCGCTTCCCGTTAAGCGTTGCGGCGCTGTGGGAGGAAATGGTCATACTGAGGTTCGAGGACGTTCTTACCGTTGAGGTGTCCCGCTGGGACGCCTTTGCGTATCATCAACCCGAGAGCACACTTTAGAAGGTTCTCACAGATCGGTCGCCGTCTGCGAGATTGCACCTTGTTGTAGCACTTGGGGAGTGGGCAGTGGGGACAGCCTGAAAGCGTTCTTCGCATCCAGATCAACAACTCCCTCTACAATGTCATCTTCAGAGTCTAGTATTCCTGAACAGGTCGTGCGGGATGATCTTTCCCCCCAACTCCTCCGCGAGGATTCGTCGTACGTGGAGGCCCTGAATGCGCTTCCCGATCCCTTCTTTCTCTGTACCCCCGAGGGGGAGATCATCTTCTGGAATCGTCGGGCCCGCGAGATTGTCGACTTTTCGGGCGATGAATCTGCCTTGATGAACGTTACGGACCCCGTGCCCGAGAGTCTGGAGCCTCTCCTTCTCGAAAAGCTTGACCAAGTTGTGGAGACCGGCTCGGCGCGCCTAGAGGTACCGGTGTTGATGGGAAGCGGGGACGTCGTTCCCTTCGAGGTGACCGGTTCGCTTATCACGCAGGAGGGACAGAAGCTCATTTGCGCGATTGCCCGGGATATTACCGAACGCAAGGCCCAGGAAGAGGAGCTCAAACGGCGTGAAGAGCAGTTTCGCCTTCTGGTTGAGGAGGTGGAGGAATATGCGATCTTCAGGCTGGGCCCCGAGGGGTACGTCACGACCTGGAACGCCGGTGCGGAGCAGATTATGGGCTACATCGAGGAAGAGATTCGCGGGGAGCATTTTTCCGTATTTTATCCGAGAAAGGACGTCGAGGCAGACAAGCCCGAGGAGGCGCTCGAGATCGCCGCTGAGAACGGGCAGTGGATTGATGAGGGGTGGCGCGTCCGCAAGGATGGAAGCCGCTTCTGGGCGCGAACGACGATCACGGCGCTGCACAGCGAGCGGGGGCGGTTGCGCGGCTTCACCAAGGTCACCCGCGATATGACCGAGCGCCGGAAGCGGGAGGAAGCCCTTCGTGAGAGCGAACGAAAGTACCGACGTCTCTTTGAGGAGTCTCGGGATGCAATTTTGCTGACGACGCCGCGCGGAGTAATTGTGGGCGTGAACCGTGCGGCGGAGGAGCTATTCGGTTATTCGGAGGAGACCTTCCTGCGCATGGATGCGAGCGAGCTCTATGCACATCCCGAGGAGCGACGGCAGCGCATTGTCCCCGAGCTGCGGAGTGGGGACAGGTCGTCGAGCGAATTTGAGGCGCAAATGCGCCACAAAGACGGCCACACCTTTTTGGCCTCGGCGTCGGTGACGATTCACCGAAACGAAAGCGGTGAGTCGGAACTGATTCAGGCGCTCATCCGCGACGTCACAGAGTATCGGCAGTTGCAGCGGGACGTGCTCCGCACTCAGGAAGAGGAACGGCGCCGGATGGGGCAGGACTTGCACGATGGGGTCGCCTCACAGTTGACCGGCATTTCGCTCCTACTGCAAACCGCGACGGAGTTGCTCGACGAGGACCATCCCGCTCATGGCCGGATTGAGCGTGCACAGGAGCTCGTTCAAGAGAGCGGCGAGGACGTGCGTCGGCTCTCACGCGGGCTGAGTCCCATGTATCTCTCGGACGTGGGCCTCATGTCTGCCCTGGAGCGGCTCACAGAAAACACCGAGCTGTGCCGCCTCGAACAAGAGGGGGACTGGGATCTCTCTGCCTTGTCCGACGAAGAACAGACGCATTTGTACTGGATCGCGCAGGAGGCCGTGACGAACGCTCGCAAGTACGCCGAGGCCGACGAAATTGTCATCCGTCTCTCTTCAACCGACAACGGAGACGTGCTTGTCGTTGAGGACGACGGGAAGGGCTTCGACCCGTCTGCCACGGAAAAGGGCTTGGGCCTGCGCACGATGCAGTACCGGGCGGAGCTGCTGGGCAAGGAGTTTACCCTTGAGTCTACACCGGGGGAGGGGACGCGCGTTGAATGCCAGATGCGCTCGTCGGGGGAGTGAGGGAATGGTCATGAGGTATGAGTCACGAGTTGGGGGTCGTGAGTTTTGGGGTGGGGATTGTGAATTGCGAGCGTCCGCTTCCCATTCCTCCTTTCTCCCACTCGCGTCCCCCTTCGCTTCAAAGGAAGCTGTACGCGACCACGCCGAAGGTGCGAAGGGTGTCTTTCTCTACCGACCGCTCAAGGAGCCAGTCCGGAAGCCAGAAGTGGTCTCGGTGAACCAGCAATTGTCCCGCAATCCTTGCGCGACGGCCGGGCTACACGGGGTGGTCGTGTTGCGGCTGGTGGCGACGCGATCGTTCTGCTCGTGAGCGATGAGGGGGAATCCTCCTTGCCAAGGCGCTACTGCGAGTGGTCTGGGTGACTCATGCGATCCATCTGCTCTTTCACGACGCGGTCGGCTTCCTCCACCTCCATCGGGATCTCCGAAGAAAGCGGAACCATGTCGAGGATGAGGCGCGCGTTGCGGTCGTAGGTCAGATAGTTGTAGATCCAGTTGATAAACACGCTGACCCGATTTCGGAAGCCCACGAGCTCGGCGATGTGAAGAAACACCCAGAGGAACCAGGCCACGAATCCGGTGAGTGTGATGCCGCCGGGAAAGTCGGCGACGGCAGCGTTGCGGCCGATCGTTGCCATCTTGCCGGGGTTGTCGTAGGAGAAGGCCACGGTGGACTCCTGCCGGAGGCGACGGAGGATCTGGTGGGCCGCATGGCGCCCCTGCTGGGTGGCGACCGGCGCAAGCTGGGGATACGGCTCGTCGTTGGGATCCGTCGCGCCGCAGATGTCGCCGGCCACGAAGATGTCCGACCGGTCGGGAACGCTCAGGTCGGAACGGACCGGCACCCGCCCCCCCTTTGTTTGCTCCAGGCCGAGCGCTTCAGCGACAGGGTTGCCCTGAACGCCGGCGGCCCAGACGAGCGTTTCCGTGGGGATGGACGATCCGTTCTCGAAGTGCACGGCGTCCGATTCCACGCGCGCCACTGTCGTGTTGGTCTGCACGATCACCCCGCGTTCCTCCAGCGTACGGCGCGTGTACTGCTGGAGGTGCTCCGGATAGGCCGGTAGCAAGTGGGGGAGCATCTCCACCAGATAGACCTGCGCCCGGCGCGTCGTATCGTGGGTCGGATAGTCTTTCTGCAACACCCGGAAGAGCTCCGTGAAGGCCCCCGCCATCTCCACGCCGGTGGGGCCGCCGCCCACAATCACAAAGTTCAGCAATCCTTCTGTCGCCGCATTCGGGGCACGGCTGAAGGCCTCGAAGCGCCGCAACACGTGATTGCGGAGGTCGATGGCATCCGGGACGTTTTTTAGCGGGAACGCGTGCTCATCGGCTCCCTCGATGCCGAAGTAACTGGTAACCGCCCCGGCGGCCACGATGAGGTAGTCGTAAGCAATGGGAGGATTTTGGTGTAGGGACAACTCTTTCGCGTTCGGGTCAAGCCCGTTGACAGTGCCCAGACGAAACCGCACATTCGGGTGATCGCGAAACACGTCCCGCACGTTGTGGGCGATGTCGTCGGCCTCGAGCCCGGCCATGGCGACCTCGTAGAGAAGCGGCTGAAACTTGTGGTAATTGTTGCGATCCACGAGGACGACCTCCACCGGTTCGTCCTGCAGCGCTTTTGCCGCGTTGAGTCCCGCAAAGCCCGCCCCGACGATGACAACGCGCGGCCGGTCGATCGCAGATAGGTTATCAGCATCGTCGTGCGAGCCCAGCGCAGCGCGGATGCGGCTCACGAGGCGTCTTGTGGTGTGCTGCACGGGAATTTCGTCGTTGGAGAAGAGGAGCAAATACCGAGGCGTTGAGAACGTTTGGCCCTGCTCAACCCCCCAGGCTGAGAGGCCAGGGCTGGAGGATGGCCAGGAACGTGAGGGCAGAGCCCATCAGAGCTATGTTCTTCATGAAGTTGATCATCTCCTGTTGTTTGGTCGCCGGATCGTCGATCGTCCAGAAGATATGCCTCATAAAGGAGACGGGAATATGAGGAGAGTGACTGTAGTACTGAAGGGGCAAATCCCTACTCAGTGTCAGTCGTTTTTATAGAACGCAGCGGCCTCGCCAACCAGCTCGTTATTGCGGAAGGTTGCTTTATCGGCCAGCCAGGTGAGCAGCGAAGGAGCCAGGGCGGACTGGCTGGCCCATCCGGGTCGTCGTTCGCTGTCCTGCCGGGGTGCACTCGGAAGTAGCCGCCCGGCCGTATTCAGGATCGTGGCCGTCAGTCCCGGCGCCAGCGCATTCAGGGCATGGAGGATCCGCGCCTGGGGCGTAATGATGAGCCGCGACGTACCCCTCCGACAGGCCTCCACGATTTTCCGAGCTGCCCGTCGTCCGCTCGTCGAAAACAGCGGAGAGCCCCCCGACAGGGCAAACCAGGTGAACTCCTTTTCGTGCTGTCCCTTGAAGAGCGCATTCACGTGCGAGCCCGTGCGCATCAGGCCGGGGCACACCGTGGTGACCCGAATATTGTCCTTGGCCAGCTCCGCTCGCATCCCATCCGACAGTCCCGTGAGGGCGAACTTGCTCGTTGCGTACGGAAGCAGGTGCGGGACGGCAACCAGACCGCCGATGGAAGAGATGTTGACGATGCGACCGCCGCCCTGCGCCTTCATTGACGGAATGACGGCCCGCATCAGGTGGAACGGCCCCCAGGTGTGCACGTCCATCGCCTCTTCGAAATCCGCCAGCTCCATGTGCTCAATCGGTCCCACCTGAATGACGCCGGCGTTGTTGACGAGCACATCGACCCGTCCGCGCTGCTCCTGCACGAAGCGAATGGCGGACTGGGCTTGCTCCGGATCGCCCACGTCGCACGCATAGATCAGCACGTCCGCGTTTCGCTCCCTCAGTTCGCGGCGCGCCCGTTCAAGCTCGTCCTCGTCCCGAGCCAGGAGGGTTAGACGTGCCCCTTCCCGGGCAAACTGACGGGCCAGCTCCAGCCCGAGGCCGCGCGACCCACCTGTGATAATGACGGACGCGTCTTCAAAGCGGAACCGCTGTCGGCGCAGCAGCCAGATCCCCACTGCGGCTGCGCAAGCCCCTGCTGCCCAGAGAAGCCCTTCGGTGTCGGAGCGATCAGAGCGAGGGTTACGGTTCGAGAACCACTTTGACGCAGCCGTCTCGCTTGTGCTTGAAGGTGTCATAGGCATCCGGGGCCTCACTCAAATCGAGGCGATGCGTGATGGGGAAGGAGAGATCAATCCCGTTCTGTTCGACCTGCTCCAGCAGCTTCGGAAGGTGCTTCTGCACGTGGGTTTGCCCCATCTGAAAGGTCAGTCCCTTGCCGAATGCGGCCCCAAGGTTGAGCTTATCGATCACGCCGCCGTACACTCCAGGGATCGAGACCGTCCCTCCTTTGCCGCAGGCCTGAATCGCCTGCCGGAGAGCCGTCGGACGGTCCGTCTGGAGCTGGACCGTCTGTTTGGCCTGGTCGTACATGCCGGCGATCCCGAAGCCGTGAGCCTCCATCCCGACGGCATCGATACAGGCGTCCGGGCCTCGTCCGGCCGTCATCTCGTCGAGTGCTTCAAAGACGTTGTCCTCTTCATAGTCGAGCACGTCCGCGCCCGCCTGGGAGCGTGCCATCTCCAGACGCTCCGGAATCCGGTCGATCCCGATCACGCGCTCGGCGCCCAGCATATTGGCGCTTTTGATGCTGAAGAGCCCGACGGGGCCGCATCCCCATACGGCGATCACGTCGCCCTCGTCGATGTCGCAATTGAGCGCCGCCTGGTAACCCGTCGGGAAGATGTCGGAGAGGAAGAGCACCTGCTCGTCTGAGAGGTGCTCCGGGACCTTGATGGGACCGACGTCGGCGTAGGGAACGCGGGCGTACTCAGCCTGTCCGCCGGCGTATCCGCCCAGCATGTGCGAATAGCCAAAGAGGCCCGCCGGGGAATACCCGTACATCTTCTCCGCAATGTTGGCGTTCGGGTTCGAGTTGTCGCAGAGGCTGTGCCGCCCGGTGTTACAGTAGTGGCAATGGCCGCACGCGATCGGAAACGGCACCACCACACGATCGCCAATCTCCAGGTTGTCGACGTCTTCGCCGGTGTCTACGACCTCCCCCATGAACTCGTGACCGAGAACGTCTCCTTTCTCCATCGTGGGGATGTACCCGTCGTAGAGATGAAGGTCGGAGCCGCAGATGGCAGTAAGTGAGATGTCAATGATCGCGTCCCTCGGGTTCACGATCTCCGGGTCGGGGACTTGTTCGATCTGTACGTCGTTGGTGCCTTGCCAGCAGAGTGCTTTCATAAGTGGTTCTTTACGTTCGATGGACAAAGAACGAGAAAATGCGTCTTCAGAGGGGCGTCTGTAGAGGTGCGTCTGAGAAAAGAGCAAAACAGCGAGGCGTAGCCGGGGGGACGCACGCTAAATCCGCCGACGATCACTCATCCCGATAGAGGGAGCGAATCCGGGGAGGGGCCGGAAGCAAACACTTGTTAGCGAGCGTTCCCACACCTCGTTTGTCCTTCGAAATGTCTCCCTAAAGTTGCCTGAGCGGCGGCGTTGCCCCCGGATCGCTCCCGTTTGGAACGTCAGTGTGCCGTTGCGGAGGCCTCTTTCGCACGACCGTCGGAACTCGGAATTTCTCCAGCCTCCGCAATGTGCTTAAAGCGGCGAACATCCTCCTTCACCATCTCCCGGAAGGCCGGATTGAGAAGATTTGCGGCGCTTTCTCCCACGACGCCTCCGGGCGGCCGGTACGAAATTCGAGCGTACACTTCGGTCCCTCGGCCTCCCGGCGCGTCCTCGAAGCGGACTTCTCCGGCGTTGTCGATCGAAGCGCCCTCAACGGAGCGCCAAGCCAGCCGCCGTCCTTCCTCCTCGGTCTGTATTTCGGCGTCCCACTCGACTCGCCCCATGCCCGTCGGGTCCGTGGCCACCCAATGCGAGCGCCCATCGCCGAGATCCTGGACCTCCGAGAGATGGCGCATGAAGCGCGGCAGATTGTCGAGCTGACGCCAGAAGGAATAGACTTCCTCGCGGGGCTGGTCGACAGTCAGGTTCGTCTTGATCTCGATGGGACCGGTATTCTGGGTTTGCTCCGCCGTATTGCGATCGAGCTGTTCGTTGGCCGGGCAGTAGCCGGTGAGGCCTCGGTAGAGCAAGGCGCCTCCGGTTGCCGCGAGCCCCAGGCGCCCCAGGCTAAACTTGCGAAGGCCCAGGTAGGTGAGCAGGGCACCACCGGCCAGCGAAGCGATCCGTTCGGTGTTGCCCACGTTGAGTTGGCTCGATGTGCTGCTGGGGGGAGTGGGGTAAAAGTGCTGAGATGATTTCATGGTCCTTTCCGTTTTGATTGCGAAGTTTACGTCAGTGATCTTGTCTCTAGAGGCGAGACGGTACGAGGGAGGCAGGATCAACTCGGGCTGTCCGGACCGTCGGAGCAGGCGAGTCGGAGGCCGGGAATGTGTCCGTCGGTGCCGTCGCCGTTTTCTCCAACGGTGTAGGTTGTAAACTCGACGCTTATCTCCTCCAAACGGGGACGGATGGAATCCAGGTCGCCCACCTCAAATCAGAAGTGAATTCCGCCTGCGTTTAGGTGAACTGAGCCTCCACGGGCAGCGGCTCCTCGAAGGCGAACAGGTCGATGTTCACATCAGCGAGCCGCAGCGTCGCAAATGGCTGGTATCGTAGAGGGAACTGTCGTTTGCACGGCGGAAAGTGCTACAACCGGATCTGTACCTCTGTCTTTACTGCATCCTTCAAAGGCTCCTTTTTGAAGAGCTAATCTGCTGTGGAGTGCCGGCCCAAGAAGGCAAGTTGCAGGCTGGTTACGCATGTTTCAATCCTGCAACGATGCTACGTCGGGACGGAGGGCACAGGGTAAATGCATGCCCGGAAGTGAGCATGCAGTCCAGAAAGCTCTTCAGGAGGGCCGGTACGGTGCCTCATCAGGTTGGATAGACGAAGATCAGATGATCAGCCTGGCCGGCAAACGCGTGGCCCTGGGCGTCCGACAGGCTGTCGCGGCGTGGATGGTCGTGAATGACGAGAACGTTCATGGCGTACTCGGCATCTCCTCATCTGCAGAAGCCGTGAGCGTCGTCAGCGACATGCCGGCTGTGTGCGTTCGGAAGGCAATGCCTGTAGCCATATTTTTCTGTCCATTAGGCAAGAAAGATCAAGCCGAGGATGAGTCCTGTACTCAATAGCAGCAGAACAGTGATCAAGCCAACGTACAGAAGCGGAATGGCCTGTACTCCCTGTTCTCGTAGCTTTTTGAAGGTGTCGTAGTACGCCCAAAATCCAAGGATGAGGACTGCGTCTCCGGTAAAGACCAGCAGCGAGCCGGCAGTGAGGACCATCCATTGCGGCTGCACTTCGCGAAGCAATCGAACGACGGCGACTCCGACGGCGATGGCGGCGAGACCGGTGCGTACCCAGGCGCTGAAGGTGCGTTGCTTGGCCAGCACTGTGCGGTCCTGCGCCCAGCCCGTACGCTGTTCGGCGAGCTTCTGCTTCGGCCCTGCGTTGCTCTTCGTCCCGTCGTTCTCCGCTGGGGAAGAAGTCATCGGTGGTGTGGCTGAGGCTTATGCTTCTGAGTGGGGTTCTGACTCCTGCACGCCGGAGGGGGGCGTTTCCTCAGCGTCCGGAAAGGCGTCCTTCAGTGCGTCGACGCCGCGCTGTGGATGGGCGCGATCCAGCATGTCCTGACGCTCCTTCCGTTTCTTTTCCGGATTCAGTCCCATCGCCTCGTCCCGGTCACGCTTCATCTCTTCGTCCGCCTCGCCGAAGCGGTTGAACGACCACATCAGTTTCGGGGCGCCCATCGGCAGGCGGTCGCCGGGACCCTGGTCGTGCCGGCCGGTATGCCAGGTATGCCACGTTTTGCCGTAGCTGTTGACGAGCATTTTCATGAGCTCATGTTCGGCGGCGTCCGGCAGGCCCGGCGCGATGAGTGTGCCGGAGAATACTTCGTAGTTGTGCGGGTGCCAGTATGACTTCTCCTCCTCCGGCAATTCGTCGAAGAGCCGTTCGGAGATGATGTACTCGACGCCGATTAGGTTGGCGTCTTCGGTGTTGCCGTCGAAGATCACGCACTGCAGGAATTCGCCGTTGACCTGATGGCAGTAGTGATGGGCTTCCATCTGCATGTGCGGGTCTTCCTTTGCGCAGTGAAAGCCCACGACGTACGCGTCGAAGTGCTTGAGGGGCGTGTGGTGCTGCATCCAGTCGGCGCCCTTTTCCAGCACCTTCTCTTTGAACGTCTTTCCTTTACCTTGGGGTTGGGCCGGAGAGTCTCGGTTCTTCATCGCTCGTAGACGCTTTGTGCAAAATCAGCGACGGGGACTCGTTTGCGGGGCGGGCACTTTCTTGGTCATCAGCGCCGCGCCCACCTCGATCAGGCCCAGCACCAGATGCGGAGCCCAGACCCAACTGGCAAAGCCGAAGAGCCAGGGCGAAACGGCCAGGAACAGGCCCGAGCCTGCATCGAGCATCAGATGTGTGGGCATCGAGATAACCCGGGCCATTCCGAGTTCGTAGTTGGTCATCATGCTGTAGAGCAGTGCGCCGGCACCGAGAAGGACCGGGATCCATGTCTCGGCTCCGCCACGCGCGAAGCCAAACAGCCAAGGGGCTGCGATGAGCAGGAGGCCCATCGCGTAATCCATCATGCCGTGAATGCGGGTCGGTATAAAACGCATGACTTGCTCTTTTGTCGATTTGGTTGCTGGCGGCAAACGAAGGGCCCCTTCGGCTCGAAAACTTCGAGATACTTGAGGTTTTCGACGGCACTGCCGAGGAAGTTGGCGCGGATGTACCACGCGTCGATGTCTTCGCCGAGGGCAGTTGGTACTGCCGGGTGCTGCCGGTTGAAATAGAGAAGGAATACGGAGCGGACGATTTTCCTGAGCACGCCCCCTCTATCATCGCCCGCTCCGGATCCATTCAGGCTCTACGAGCTGACCGCTTCTTTTGCCTTGTCGATGGCCTCCTCGAGTTTTGAGTGGTCCATTTGCTCTTTCTGCGCGCCAGAGTGGGGTTTGGCCGGGCTCAAGGTTGGCTCTCCGTCTCCCGGCTGGTGAGTGGTGGAGAACTCGCCTTTGCCGTCGATGGAGGGGCCTTTCGTCCAGCGCTCTTCCGGAACGTCTTTCTCGCCGTCCCGCCACGTCGACATGAAGGCGTAGTTGTACTCCTGGGCCTCCTTCTCCTGCGGGAACGAGTTCGGGATGGGATGGGCCTCCTCGTAGCCCATCTCTTCAATCACGGCCATCCACTGGTTCTGGTGCATCGTGTCGCGGGCAATCAGGTAGCTGAGCATGTCCTTCATTCCCGGATCGTCGGTCAGGTTGTAGAGTCGAGTCGCAAGGGCCCGGCCCCCTGCCTCGGCCGTAACGTTGGCGTGCATGTCGGCGGCAATGTTGCCGGTGGCGTAGACGTGCGAGCAGTCGAACGGCACGCCGTTGGAGTTGACCGGCATCGCGCCCAGCCCCGAGGAAAGGACGTGGCGCGGATTCTTGCCACTGAGGATGGCATGCACCACCGAGTCCTCTGCCATTTCTTCTTTCGTGGCGACGTCCGCGCCCTCCAGGTTCTTGGCGACGGCGGTGGCCAGCATCTCGATGTGGCCGAGTTCCTCGGTGCCCGTTTCCATCAGCAAATCGCGGTACTTCTTGGGCCCGCGGGCGCTGAAGGCCTGAAAGAGGTATTGGAGAGCCACGCGAATCTCGCCTTCGATGCCGCCGATGGCCTGCTGAAGGGCTTTGGCAAAGGACGGATCGGGCTTCTCGACGGTGACTTCGTACTGCAGTTCGCTATCGTGAAAAAACATGGTGTGTAAGGAGTTGGGGTAAGCAATACGTAGAGAAGGGGTGTTCGCGGTCCCAGTCCTGCACTGCACAGCGGTCGCAGGCAGTCGGTGAACGTCGTCCTCCGCTTCGGGGAAACGGGAGGAAGGCTCCGTCAGGACACCTCCGTTGCTTCCTGAGGCCAGAGAGACAGAATGGAGTCCGGCAGCATCTGCTGCACGTCTTCCACTTCGCCGGAACTGATCTGTCGGTCGAGTACGACGAAAACAGCCCGCGTTGCCTCTTCAGCGTCGGCGGGGTGCACCTCTTGCAACTCTCCCTCCACGCGCTCCAGAAATTCGTCCTGTCCGCGGTACGTGAGCGGCTTCCCGGCGGGTTGATACCCTTCCAAGAAGATCCCGCGCACGAACGTCGGAAACTGCGCGGAGAGCTGCACTGCTTCTTCGACGGTCAGGCGGTCGCGAAGCGCGAAGAGGACCCCTCGCAGGGCGTGATAGGCCACCTGTTGGTCCTCTTGGCCCAACTGCTCCGAGATGTCGTTAAGCCACTCGCTCGTCTCCTGCGACGATTTTTTGACGACGTTCAGTTCTGTGTGAGCCATGGAGTGCACTGGGAGTTGTTCGAGATGAAAAGTCGGGGAGGCGCCGATGTCGCGGGACTGCTTACATCGACCATCCCTCTGGGGACGTGGATCTGGAAAACTGAAACGTCGACACCCGAGATCCGACGTTTCGATCCGCTTTGCAAAAGCGTTACCTGTTGGAAGCAACACATCCAACGGTTCCGCGCATGAGTGAAGGCGGGGACATTGCCCGCACCCTTTCACCGAACGCGATCACTTCAACAACAACGCACCTCGATATGCCTGATCAATTGGAAGCGATGACCGTCGCGATGCTCGCCACGCACGGATTCGAGGAAGTTGAACTCACCGATCCGCGAGACGCCCTGGAGGAAGCAGGAGCCGAGGCGTCTCTTGTCGCGCCGCAGGCCGACTCTATTCAGGCGTGGGACGTGGACGACTGGGGAGAGAGCTACGACGTAGACATGGAGCTTGAGAACGCCCGTCCGGACGACTTCGATGCCCTGCTGCTTCCCGGCGGCGTCCTGAACCCGGATCAGCTGCGAATGAACAACGAGGCCGTCGACTTCGTCGCCACGTTCGTCGAATCGGGCAAGCCCGTGGCCTCCATTTGTCACGGCCCGTGGATGCTCGCTGAGGCTGATGTCGTTGAGGGACGGACGATGACCTCGTATCTGTCGATTCGGACGGACCTCCGGAATGCTGGGGCGAACGTCGTGGACGAGGAAGCGGTCACGGACGACAACTTGGTGACGAGCCGAAACCCTGATGACCTGCCGGCCTTCAACGACGCGATGATTACGCTCTTCTCGACGGCGACGCGGGAAGCGGGGTCGGTTGCCTCGTAGAGTGACCCGGCCCAGTCACGGTCGGATTCCTTTGCCTAAATCGTTCTTCTGTCGCTTGCAGAAGAGGGGTCTCAAGGAGGCTCAAGACCTCGGAGGTCTCCGAGCTGCCATCCACAACATGCGTCCTCATTGCTTCTGCATGGGTTCCACCGGAAACGAGCAATAAAGACCTCCGAGGTCTTGCTTTGCCGATTTCTGCACAAGAGCGCCCCGGATTTCCGCGAGACGTGACTGCGGCGTTGGAAGACGTCCCCTCTGCTTATCCCATCCATCGAGATCGTTCTCCTTCGGAAAAGCGCGTCCTGCCTCCACTGTGAAAACACTCCTGCTCCGGTGGCAATCCATTGCGGCGGCGCTCGTGGGGTTTGTGCTCTCAGTCGCCTGGGAGGCGGATGTCTTTTCGTCCGTTGCTGAGTATCCGTTTACGTGGTTTTTCGGCGTGGTCGCGGCGGGTCTGCTTGCCTGGGGTGTCGTCGATGCCCTTCGCGAGCAGCGCCGGCGGAGCTCTGGGGCGTCTACGCTCGAGTCGCCCTCATCCGAAGGGAGCGGCTCGCTGGCAGACGGCCGGGGAACGACGTCCCGCCTCGACCGGCTCGAACGCGAGGTGCAGCGCATCGACGATCAGGTGCAGGAGTTGCGCCGCGAGGAGCTCTAACTACCCCCCGCAGAGGGGGCTGATGCGCGGGGGAATCTGTGAGCCGCTCCCGTCGCCGCATCCCCTTTGCGAGAAGGTTACGGATGTGCACACCCGCAGGATTGACTTGCGGGTCCGGTCTCCATAAGATCAAGCACAGTTCGTCTGCCTTTCAAATGATTAAACCAGGGATTCCCATGTCATCCATTGCCAAGATCATCGAAGTGGAAGCCGAGGGAGACACCATTGAAGAGGCTGTTGAGACCGCCGTTGAGGGGGCCTCGAAGTCGGTGCGCAACATCCAGAACGTCTACGTGCGCGATTTCAAGGCGGTCGTAGAGGACGACAGTGTCTCCCACTACCGGGTGGATACGAAGATCACGTTTCTCGTTGAGGAGGGCGGAGATGTCGGCTGAGCGTACGAGCCGTCGCTGCCCCCCATTCAGCGAACGCTCTTGCGTGGAACGCCGCACGTTCAAAAAGTTGCCCCAAAACCTCCTGTTTGTCATTCCGCATCCCGATGCGGAATCTCCCAGAATCATGTGTCTGCCAAGCACATGGAGATTCCAAATCAGGTTGGGAATGACGGTCTTTTGGGTTTTTCTGTGTGGAAGGGGCGTGTGGGCGTTTTTCTCCCAAACGCCCAGACGCCTGCGATGAAGGGGCCGCACAAAAACTCCCGATTCCCACCGTCCCAGGGAGACCCATCGTTGAGGCGAAGCACGTAGGCCCGCACCCGCTGCGCTGGCACCCGATAAAGGAGGGGCAGTGGCCCTCCTGTACCCTTCCGCCCGCCTACACGTCCGGAAGACTCCCGCGAATCGCCCCCTGAGAGGCCCCCGGAGCAACGGGAGTGCAGGACGGGAGGCATTGAAATGTAACATTTCGTGGAAGGAGGAACAGCAAAAGGATCGACCCGGATGTAAGAGGGTCCAATCTCGGTTTTTGTTAAGGTTTTTAGAAAAACGACAGACCTATTGGGCACCTGTATTCTGCATTCAATTCTAAAACAGCTCTCTAAAATCAATGGATGCCCGAGATGGACCCCTCGACACACGTGTGAAAGACATCGTTCAATCCAAGACGGCTCCCACGGATGACGACGGCGTGCTCACGACGGAGCCCTCGGCAACGGTCTTCGACTGCATCGGCCGCATGGTCGACCACGACGTGGGCTCCATCGTGGTGATGGATGAAGACGCCATCGTCGGCATCTTCACCGAGCGGGACTACATGAGCAAGATTGCTCTGGAAGGACGGACCTCGGAGGAAACGGAGGTTCAGGAGGTGATGGAACGGGACGTTACAATGGTGGGGCCCGAAAAACCTCTCGCGGAGTGCATGCACCTCATGACCAAGCTGCGGAGCCGCCATCTCCCGGCCGTCGATAATGATGAAAATCTGATCGGCATGGTCTCAATTGGGGACTGCGTGAAACGGATTCTGGACACCGCCCAGGCGGAGACGGATCGGCTCCGGAAGTACGTCACCGGACGGTATCCAGGCTGAATTCCTCCGGGCTTCCAGAGAAGGCTAAAGAATCGGAGTTGGCGGAGCAGTAGCTTC
>CAZBIB010000003.1:0-44030 GCA_964491575.1 uncultured Salinivenus sp.
ACGCCGTCGCACTCACAACCACGATCAACTTCCTCTACGGCTCGAAGGTGACGGTGGGCGGCGCGGGCTTCGTGCTGAACAATGAGATGAACGACTTCACCGCCAAGCCCGGCGAGCCGAACGCCTTTGGGCTGGTGCAGGGCAAGGTCAACGCCGTGGCGCCGGGCAAGCGCCCCCTCTCGTCGATGAGCCCGACCATCGTTCTCGGAACGGACGGGAAGCCGCTCCTCGTCACGGGAGCGCGCGGCGGACCGCACATCATTACGGCTGCCTTCCAGATCATGTCGAACACTCTCGACTACGGCTTCGACCTCGGCGCGGCGGTGCGAGCCCCGCGCATCCACCATCAACACCTGCCAGACCGGGTCCTCTACGAGACGGATGGTCTCACCCCTCGGATGGCCGAGGCCCTTCGGAAGCGAGGCCACGAACTGGAGGACGAGGGCGCGATCGGCTCCGCACCCACGATCCTGCGCACGGAGGCGGGCCGCTGGGCGGGCATGAACGATCCGCGCGGCAGCGGATCGGCCGCGGGCTACTGAGGGCACCCACTGTACGCGACACAGTACGGATGTGCATGTGCCGACTGGTCGACGGGCAGTCTCGCACCGGTACGATCCGTGTCGTTCAGTAGCGGTGGAGGTGCAGATCTCGTCCTCACTGTCATTTCCTCGTAGGGGCCACCCTCTCCCGTGACCATTCTCCATCGCGACGAACACCTCTTGGTCATCGACAAACCACCGGGGCTATTATCTCAGCCCGACCGCACCGGTGATCCCGATGTGGTGACGCTCGGGAAAGAGCGTTTGGCTGGGGAGGAGGGGAGCGACCCATTTCTGGGGCTTGTTCACCGGCTCGACCGCCCCGCCTCAGGAATCATGGTGCTGGCCCGCACCTCGGAGGCGGCCGGAGAGCTCTCCCGGCAGTTTCGGGAGCGGCTCGTGGAGAAACGGTATCTAGTCGTCGTGGAGGGCACACTGCGCGGCATCGGCACGTGGATCGACTACATCGCCAAGCCCGACCGGCAGCCCCGCCTCGTTGATCACGACCATCCCGCCGGAAAGCGAGCCGTGCTCAACTGGCAGGCGCTGGCGACCGGAGACGACTGCACGCTCCTCCAGGTTGAACTCCGGACCGGTCGCCCCCATCAAATCCGCCTCCAGGCCACGAGCCGTGAGCATCCGGTGGTAGGCGATCATCGGTACGGCGCCGCGTCGTCCCTCGGAGATCGCGCCATTGCGGTGCACCATGCCCTCTTGCGCATCGACCATCCTGCGCAATCGCGGCGGGAGGTGTTTGTCGCCGGACCCCCCGCAGTCTGGTCGGAGGTGTTGACCGACGAGATGCGCGCTGCCACTCGGCGCATGATCGACCATGCGTCCCCCTCCTGAAGTCAGCGGTTCGGAAAAATAATGAGTGCGGTGCAGGCGACGAACGCCCGCGCTCCGGATTCCGTATCGGGGTTCCCACACGTTCTCCCACATCCAGTAATTGAATTCTCGAACCGATCATGGACGACGACTTTGAGCGTCTCGAAACCCTTCGCGAGAACCCGCGCGATGACATCCCGATGGCCCACCGCATGAAGCGGTTCGTGGAGGCCCTGCAGATCCGAATTATCCGTGCGCTCGATGATCGAGACGACGGCGCCTCATTCGAGGTGGACCGGTGGTCCCGGGAGGAGGGCGGAGGCGGGATTACGGCCGTCATTGAGGGGGGCGACATGTTTGAAAAGGGCGGCGTGAACACCTCGGCGGTGCATGGCCCGCTTCCGGAGCGGATGGCTCGCGAGTTCGACGTGGACGAGGCGCCTTTCTATGCCACCGGTCTATCCCTCGTCCTCCATCCCCGCTCTCCCTACGTGCCCACAGTCCACGCCAACTTTCGCTACTTTGCTCTGGGCGACGATCTCATGAACCCCGTAGACCAGTGGTTCGGGGGCGGGGCCGACCTGACGCCCTATTACCCGCGTCTCGACGACACCCAGCACTTCCACCGCGTGTGGAAGGAGGTCTGTGACCGCCACGACGTGGCCGACTATGCCACCTTCAAGCAGGAGTGCGACGAATACTTCTACCTTCATCATCGGAACGAGGCCCGGGGGGTCGGCGGCATTTTTTACGACTATCTTCGGGAGGATCCGGAAGGGCTCTTCTTTTTCACGCGGGAGGCGGGGCGGGCTTTTCTGGAGTCCTATCTGCCCATCGTCGAGCGGCGGCAGGACGAGGCCTACGACCAGCGCGAGAAGGCCTTTCAGCGGATTCGCCGGGGGCGCTACGTAGAATTCAACCTAGTCTACGATCGGGGGACCCGGTTCGGACTCGAGTCCGGGGGACGGACCGAGAGCATCCTCATGAGCATGCCGCCGCAGGTGCAGTGGCAGTACAATTACACGCCCGAGCCGGACACGCCCGAGGCCGATGCGGAGTGGTACTTTACGGCGCGCGATTGGCTTAATTTGACTGAGGATGATGTCCCGAACAGTACCGTGTGAAGACGAGAATGGAAGCAGGTTTTAGGGCAAAGTTCAACGCGGTACTGGAACTGAAAAGCAGTCGGAGCGCACAACATGATCCTTTTTGCTCTGAATCCCTCCCGGTCTCTGAGCCTTCCTTTTGGCCCGTATGACCCCACTGGATGTTCTCCGCACCGTTGATCCCGACCGGCGGGCGCATCTGCGTGAACAGGCTGCTTCACCGCTTCGGATTGAGGAAGGAGATCGAGTGGGCGTCGTCCTGTTCAATTCAGGGGGCCCCGAGTCCCTCGACGACGTAGAGCCGTTTTTGTACAACTTGTTGATGGATCCCGCCGTTTTCTCCCTGCCGGTGGGCGGACGGCTCCGTCACTGGCTCGCAACGTCGATTGCGTCCGTCCGGGCTGGGACGCTGCGAGACCGCTACGAGGTGATCGGAGGCGGGTCCCCGCTGACGCGCCTCGCACGTGAGCAGGCCGAGGCTTTGCAGGGTCACCTCAACGACTGCTACGGGGAGCCCATCGGGGTGGACTTCCGCACGTACCCGGCGATGCGGTACTGGCACCCGTTCGGGGAAGAAGCGGCGGCGCAGATGGACGACGAGGGGGTCGACAAGGTCGTTCTCCTCCCGTCCTATCCGCAGTACTCGACCGCCACGACGGGATCTGCACTGGCGTACTGGGCGGCCCTTGCAGACGCCGACGAGCGGCCGTCCTGGCCGACAACCGCCGTGGAGGGATTCGCAGCCAATCCGAAATACGTGCGGGCCGTCTCGGAGCGGATCGACGAGGCCCTCCAGCGCTTCCCCCAGAGCGTGCGCGACGAGGTGGTTCTCGTCTTTAGTGCCCACGACACCGCCCTCCAAGCCCGGGGCGCGCAGGACATTCCGTACTGTTGCCTCGCGCACTCGACCGTGGAGCAGGTGATGCGCCTTCGAGATCAAGACCGGCCCTTCCATGCCTCGTTTCAGAGCATGATTGGGCCGAACCGCTGGCTCTCTCCCTCGACTCCCGAGACGCTCAAGAAACTCGCCGATCATGGTCACGAGTCGGTGCTGATCGTCCCAATTAGCCTTGTGACCGAGCACATCAACACCAGCTACGAGCTCGACATTCAGGTGCGTGCGAGGGCGGAGATGCACGGCATTAACCACTTCGAGGTGACGGCGGGCCTCAATACGCACCCCCTGTTCATCGAGGCCCTCGGCGAAGCCACGGCCGCCCAGCTCGACCTGCCGGTCGACGTTGATCAGCTGCGTCACGGGGGCGACGGGCACTCGCACACCTATCCGCTTCGTTCTCTCCACCGGCTGCCCCGGCACGACCTACACGGCGACTCCGGGCAGTGTCCGAGCTGTGGGGGGACCACGGGCGCCCGACGATGGACCGTTCCCGAGTGGGCGGATGAGCCGGAGGTGTCGTCTGAACGGCCCGCTTCCCGCCGAGACGAAGCGTCGAATCCCGCCCCGAAATCGCGGTCGAGAGAGAACTCCTAGGCGCGAAGCTCGCCCTCGCTGACGCGCACCCCTGCATTCAGTTGTCGCGGTCCATGAGTTCGCATCCGGCGCTCGATCCACCTTCCGATCGTCTGCTTCGCACCCTGGCATCCGTACCGGTCTCGACCCCGGTGCTGAATCTGGGATGCGGCTCGGGTCGACACGCCGAGGCACTTCTGCGACTCGGGTTTCCAATGCACGCTTGCGATTCCCGTCCCGAAGCCGTTCGGGACACGCGCACTGTCGTTCGCGAGCTGGTGGACGAGGAGACCGCGCAGTCCTGCGTCCAGCAAACCTCGCTGCAGACCCTCGACGACCTGGACGCAACCTTCGACTGGGTGATCGCCGACCGCATGGAGGCCTATCTCGATGTATCGACAGACCTGGAGCCCCTTCTCCGGAAGGCCCGCGCTCTGCTTAACCCCGGGGGCTGGTTGTACCTCACCGTTCCTGCTGTGTCGGCGGCGGAGGGACGAGAGGATGCGCGGAGCCTCGACGATGGTCCAGTCCTCTTCGCCACAGAGGACCTCAAGCCCGCCCACTTCGATATAGGACTTATGGAGTGTCGGTCGCCGGAACGTGTCGAGGAGAACGGGGAGACCCGGGTCCATGCCCTGTACCGAAAGGTAAAACGATCGACGCCGGGCTGACCCTGTCCACCGTCCCGATCGATGTCACACTACACAATTCGTCAATCCCCACTGAGACCATGGAAGTCGCCCCCTCCGACCTCGCTCTTGAGAACAGCCGACGGTTCTACGAGCGCGCCCAGCACTCCATTCCGGGCGGTGTAAACTCCCCCGCCCGCGCCTTCGACAGTGTGGGTGGTACGCCCCTCTTCATCGAAGAGGCCGAGGGCGCGTACCTGACGGACGCCGACGAGAACGAGTACCTCGACTACGTGGGCTCCTGGGGACCCATGATCTTCGGCCACGCCCACCCCGAGGTGGTGGAGGCTGTGCAGGATCAGGCCGAGGCCTCGACCTCCTTCGGTGCGCCTACGGAGATTGAGATTGAGGTGGCCGAAATCGTCTGCGACCTCGTTCCGTCCATTGAGAAGGTGCGGATGGTCAACTCCGGCACAGAGGCCACCATGAGCGCCGCCCGCCTGGCTCGCGGCTATACCGGCCGCGACAAGATCATCAAGTTCGAGGGCAACTACCACGGGCACGGCGACTTCTTTCTTATCGCCGCCGGGAGCGGGGCCATGACGCTCGGCGAGCCCGACTCGCCTGGGGTGACGACAGGCAACGCCAGGGACACGCTCCTCGCTCGCTACAACGACCTCGACCACGTGAAGCAACTCGTGGAGGCCAACCAGGGCGAAGTGGCCTGCATCATCGTGGAGCCAATCGCCGGCAACATGGGCTGCATTCCGCCGACGCCCGGCTTCCTGGAAGGCCTGTGGGAGCTGTGCGACGCCCACGACATCGTCCTCATATTCGACGAGGTCATGACGGGCTTCCGGGTGGCACCGGGGGGCGCCCAGGAGCGCTACGGCGTGATCCCCGACCTCACCTGCCTCGGCAAAATCATCGGGGGCGGCCTGCCGGTCGGTGCCTACGGCGGGCGACAGGAGATCATGGACTACGTGTCACCGACCGGACCGGTCTACCAGGCTGGCACCCTCAGCGGCAATCCGCTGGCCATGAGAGCGGGGCACACCATCCTCTCGAAGATTGCCGACGAGAAGGATCGCATCTACGACGAGCTGGAGGACTACGCGGACGCCCTGCAGGAGGGGACCGAGCACAATCTCGACGCGCTGGGCCTCGACTATACGACCCATCAGGTGGGGGCAATGGGCAGCCTCTTCTTTACCGATGAAGAGGTCGTAGATCAGGAGACGGCAAAGTCCTCGGACACAGAGACATACGCCGCCTACTTTCATGCAATGATGGAGGAGGGCATCTACCTGCCGCCGTCGCAGTTCGAGGCCATGTTCTTCGGCACCTGCCACGGCGAGGCGGAGCTCGACGAGACCCTGGAGACCCAGCGCCGCGCCCTCGAACGAGTGCATTCCTAGTCCGGAAGCCGGACGTCGACTGCCAGCGGCAGTTCCCAATACCGCACCACGAAAAACGACCTGCGCATCCCAAATAAAAAACCCACCCCAGGTCGAAGGGACCGGAGGTGGGTAGTGAGGAGGACCCTCGGCGACTCATGGACTTTCTTCCTCTTCCGTGGTCTCCAAGAGGAGGTCTTTCAACTTCTCGAATTCCTCCCGTTCGAAGGAGAGGCTGAACTTTCCGGGTTCGTCGGCGTCACCCACTTCGGTGAGGGGCTCGACATCTGAAGTCTGAACCACCTCGATGAAGTCGTCCGGGTCCATTTCGAAGGCCCCGGCAAAGTCTGCGGCCGTGGCGGCGTAAATGCCCCCGTACGACTTGATCTCGCCGGTCGAAAAGTCTTCGGCGTCCTGTGGCTTAAAGCTAACTCCACGCATGTTGAGTGGCTAGATTGGTTGTCGGCAACTCGAACGCTAACCGTTGACCGAAAAATATAGCCACCAGGCGCGAAAGTTCCCCCCTAAGAATCCCCGATCACCTTATTCGCAAACTCCTTGGCAATGTTGCTCCCGCCCTGGAGCTCACTGTCTCCGAGGTCGCTACCCTCAAGTTTGCCATCTTCGAGGTTGCCATTGCTGTTGCCGGTATCGTCCTGCGGTTCCCCATTTTCGGGCTGAGGGATCGTTCTCTCTCGTTCTTCGGCGTCCGTGCCTTCGTCCTCGTTCGGCGACCTTGCATCGTCCGTTCGGCTCGGGGCCGATCGTTGGATCTCGCGTTCTTCCATGTCAAATTCCCGAAGGAGTTTTTGCACGACCGGATGGAACCGCTCCAGGATCTCTTCGGTCACTTCGCCTTCGTAGACCTGCGCGGCGAGAAATCGAACAAAGTGCTTGTCGAGGGCCTCCCGCTGCTGCACAAAGTAGTGGTGCAGTAGACGGGTGTGCTTGAGCTTGAACGCGGTTGTGAGAACCTCTTGAGTGTCAAATTCGGGCTTGGTGAGCCGCTCCAGGTACGGGATCTGTTCCGGCTCGTAATCGAGGAGATCAAACGTCAAAAAGGGTCGTCCGTCAACGTCTCCCCCGGCCCCGAAATCTGCATAAAACTGGTAGTTGAGCCCGTTGGTGCGAACGACAATGCTGGCGTCTAGGCTGCCAAAGTGCCGGAAGAGCGGGCCGCTACCCAAAGCATCTAGGTCGGCCGTTGCGTCTTCACACTGAAAGAGCATGGCCGGAGCCCCGTCGATATTGACCGCGTAATCGACGGTCCTTGTGCTGCCCTCTTTCAATTCTACGGCATGTTCGGGCTCAACTTCTCGAACGTTGAACGGATCATAGCCGAGCGCGTCAAGGAATGGCAGGAGAAGGGCATTCTCCGTTTTTTTCTTTGTATTGAGAGCGTGAAGCTGCCTTTCGGCGCTTGCCTTGAGGGCGGAGAGGGCCTCAAAAAGTCCCATGGCGAGTTGCGGAAATCGATCAGGAGGGTGGAAAAGGCGGTACTCACCACTAATTTGTACAAATAGTGCACCGAAGGGGGAGAATTGGCTCCGTCGAACCAAATTCCGAGGACCCGATTCGTATAGCATGTTTTACACGAATCGAATGTAGAGAAAATGAAAGGGACCGTTACGTTTTGAAAACCCTTCACTTTGGGGCGCCACCATCGAATGCCAGACGAGCCTGCATCTGACGTGGGCGATGGGGAAAGTGCAGGGGGCTTTCCACCAAATTGGGCATTTTCACCGTTGAGCCACAGGGACTACCCGGACGGGGTGGCGCGAGTTGGGAAGGAGGATGCTATGCTGGACCCTCTAACGCGTGTACATATTTGATGAGCTAGTATTTGCGAAAAGCCGCTATGCAACGCGTACATTTCTTGCTCTTCGAGAGATCAAATCTTCTCTCCTCATTCTTCGATCACAACACTCCGCATCCCCATGGCCCCGTCCCGTGAGACTCTTTTGGATCTGGTGGAGGAAACATATGGTGTTAGACATCCAGATTTCGAATCAATTCGTAAACAGTACAGGCGAATAACAGAACAAAGCCACGATAAGGATATTGAGAGTGACGCACGTCTACTTATCGCTGGGTTACACGCGGCCAAAAATACCTATGAGGATTGGGATGAAATGAGTGAGTATGAGAAAGGTAAAGCACTGGATGCCATTGAGAGAGTCAGAAATTTAACGAGGTCCACACTCAAAAAATACAATGTTAGCGTGGATTAGTCTGCCGCTCGTCTGAACAGCCAAAGGATTGAAAGCGAAGTGAGGCGTAACATGGACTTGGTGCAGGAGATTCTGTCGGAAGTTCGGGACAGCGATCCCTTTGCCTTGGAATCGGAAGCTTTTCACGCCGGCAGGCTTCCCGGCAGTGGGACATGAAGAAGGTCTCGTATCACCTTGTTCTTCTGCTGGAGGAAGGATTTCTCGCGCGAAGCACGCTCCACAAAGGGGAGTGGTACAGCAAGGACGAGGATGAGGACGCCGGTTTTCGGCTCACGTGGAAGGGGCACGATCTATTGGAAGAGCTTAAAGACAAGACCTCTATTATTTCCGGTCATTTCTGAATCGGAGCCCGGTGCACCCGATGAGAGAATCTCGGCGGTCACATGAGGGCATAGAGGTTCACATTCTATGGCAGATCCTTTACGTTCAGGGCAGTCAAGATCTGTCATTTAACCCGGTTCGCTATGCTCTCAATTCGCCGGATTCTCTGGCCGACGGACTTCTCGACGGGGGCCGGACGGGCGTTCCCGTATGCTGCCGCCCTTGCCTCCTGGCACGAGGCCGAGCTTCACGTGCTCAATGTTCGAGAGGACCGCTCGGGCGCGTCGACTGAGGCGGAGGCGTCGTTCCCGGTCTCCCAGGACACACTTACGGATCTTCTCACCGCCGAGGGCGATCCCCCGCAACACGTGGACCTGGAGTCCCTTACGCTGGTGCAGGAGCAGATGGGGAATGGGTCGCCCCCGGAGGTCATCGTGACCTATGCCGAGAAGCACGATATCGACCTCATTGTGGCGGGGACCCACGGGCGACGGGGGCTGCAGCGTTTCCTCATCGGAAGTGTGGCTGAAGAGGTGCTCCGGACCGCCCCATGTCCCGTCCTTACGGTGCGGGGGGAAGAAGGCGTGGCGCCGGCCTGGGCTGTGCGCAACATCCTTGTGCCCATCGACTTTTCGGATGCCTCGATTGAGGCCCTCCGGCACGCCAAAGAGCTGGCTCTGACCTACGGGGCGCAGATTACGCTCCTGCACGCTGTGGAGGAGGTGGTGTATCCGTCCGCTTACGGCGTCGAACCGACCAATTTGCCGGGTCCTCAAGTCATTGGTCGAGTCGAACAGAATCTGGCCGATCTCGCCCAGACCGAAATCGGATACGAGCACGTCGTCGTTCATGCCAACGTAGGGTACGCCCCCTCCACAATTCTCGACTACGCTGAGGGGAACGAGGTGGACCTCATCGTGATTGCCACCCACGGGCGGACGGGCCTTGAGCGGATGCTCCTGGGAAGTGTGGCCGAACGCGTGGTGCGCCAGGCCCCGCCCCCCGTGTTTGTCGTCAAATCCTTTGGAAAGTCGCTTTTGCCTGCGTCCAGCGAGTCAAGTTCCTAGGACGTCGCCTTTCCCAGCTCGCTCTCGAAAATAGGTCCTCTCCCCGTCTCTATGACTCCCCAACGCCTTCTTGTGCCCACGGACTTTTCGCCCCATGCCGACGCGGCGCTGAGCCACGCCGTCTCGTTGGCCGATCGGTTCGAGGCCACCCTGCACCTCCTCCACGTCATCAATGATCCGAGAGCTGGCTGGTATGGCCTTGGAGACGCCGAGGTGCAAATCGATCGTCTCAAAGAGATCACCGAGTCGAAGGCGAGCGAGCGACTGGATGACATGGCGCGCGATTCTGCGGCTATCGAGGTAAAGACCACTGTGGTGCAGCGCTTGAATCTGGACGTGGCCGACGCTATTCAGGAGTACGTGACCGGGCACACCATCGATCTCGTTGTGATGGGCACCCATGGCCGGCAGGGCCTCGGGCGCCTCGTGCTGGGCAGTGTGGCGAACCGTCTCATCCGCCGCACGGCGTGTCCAGTCATGACGGTTCGCCGCCGCGACGAGGAAACAGATTCAGCACCAGACGTGAACTACGAGAATGTATTGGCGCCCATCGATTTTTCGGATCACTCGCGTACGGCCCTGCGCCTCTCGAAGGAAATTGTTGCCCGGTACGGGGCAATGCAGCACCTCCTCTTCGTCGCCGAAAAACGCGTGTTGCCGACCTTCAGCGACACCGGGATCCCCGGTGTAGGCGTCGTGGAGATGGATCCCGACATCGTGGCCAACGCCGAGGCAGCGCTCGACGAGTTCAACGAACAGGTGGGGGGTCCAGCGGTGGCGAGTGCAGTTCACGTGGAGGAGGGGGACGTGGCGCAGGACATTATCGATTTCGCTGAGACGAACGAGGTGGATCTCATCGTAATGGCGACGCGGGGCCTCACCGGCATCGATCGGTTTGTGCTGGGGAGCAATACGGAACGAGTGGTTCGTGCGGCACCGTGTCCGGTGCTCACTGTGCCGCCGAGTCGGGACGAGGAGGAAGAATAAGACGCCGACCCTTTCGTACTGAGACTTCTGAACGAATGCTTGACGACGACACCCTCGACGAACTAAAGGATGCCGTTCGCTCCTGCAACGAAGCTCGGACGGCGCTGGTCGAAGCCCTCGACAGGGCCGAGGTGCACGACGATGCCACGTCCGAGTCCTCTGTCCTGGAGCCGGTGGGGGCGGCCCTCACGGACTGGCGGGATGCGCAGCAGCGGTTCATGTCGGTCGTTGACGCGTCGGGCGTGTCCGACCCCGCAACGGCCGCATTGCTCCTGAAGACGAACCACGGTATCGACGCGTCGAATGCGCGGTGTGGAATTCCGGGAACGGACGTGGATGGGGCCGATCAGCCCTTTCCTCTCGACCTGAGCGGCTCGCAGGGGATGGCGCTCACCCAGGCGGCGACGGAGCATTTGGGGTAGGGAAGGAGGGGGCGTGGAGAATGGGGGAGAGGATCGTACCGAGGTGTGAGGTTAAAGTAGAGGCGTCTCGCCGGGACGCCTCTACGCTGGTGTTATCCCTTCAGCGCGTCGCGGAGATCCTTTGTCGCCTCGGCCGCCGCCTCGGCGTAGTCGGCACCCTCTGACGCGTAAAGAATGCTGCGGCTCGAATTGACCAGCACTGGCCCGTCGTTGGTCGCAGCCGCATCCATGACAGCGCTGGGATCACCGCCCTGCGCGCCCACGCCTGGGATGAGGAAGGGAAGAGTGGGGGTATCGGAGCGGAGCTCTGCCAGGGCCTCTGGAGCGGTTGCGCCCACCACGAGGCCGGCCTCTCCATCCGTCCCCGATGCCCACTCGTCCACCGTCTGCGCCACGTGCCGGTAGAGCGGCGTCCCGTCGCAGGTACACGCCTCCTGCAGGTCCGCCGCCCCGTCGTTCGAGGTGCGCGTGAGGACGAACGTGCAGGTGCCCTCGTGCTCCAGGAAGGGCGCGACACTGTCGCCGCCCAGGTACGGCGAGACCGTGCAGGCATCGAGGCCGAGACGATCGTAGATGGACTCAGCGTAGAAGCGAGCAGAGTGCCCAATGTCGCCCCGCTTCGCGTCGCCGAGTACGAGACAATCGTCTGGGATCGTCGTCAGGACCTGATCCAGGACCGTGAGGCCCGCCGGGCCAAGGGCCTCGAAGAAGGCGAAGTTGGGCTTGAAGGCGCAGGCGTAGGGGGCGGTCGCCTCCACAATGGACGAACAAAACGCCCGCACGGCGTCCGTCCGCAGCCGTCCATCTTTGAGAAGATCGGGAAAGCGCGGCGGGACGGGATCCAGTCCAACGCAGACCGCCGAATTCTTCTCAGACTGAATGCGGTGGAGGCGGCGGGAAAAGGAGTCGGGCATGCCGAGGAGAAGTCGATTGGTCACTGGTTGTGGCGCTGCGCTCAAACGTATCGGTCTGCTCGGACGGGCGCAACCCACGGTGGGCCTGCTGGTTGGTTTGTCCCCCGTGTGCTCCTTCAGCGAATGCGGGAAGGAGCAGAGAATTCTGCAAGGAACCGACGGAGGCCCGGAACTGAAACCGCCATTTTGCCCTACAAATGGCGCCTGTGTCGGAAGCCCTTCCACCCGACTGACAGGCTGCGCACATCCGGCCATCCGGGCCTCCCATCCCGACGCCGCGCTTCCCTCTCGGTGCGGTCCTGCGCACCGCATTTTCCTTCACAAACCGACACATACGACACCATGGCAGATCGAGGACTCAGCGACATCAAGGGGGTCTCCAAAGAGGATCAGCAGATGATCCAGAACATCGAGACCATGATGGGCCCTGAGCCTGAGGACATGGGCTTCATCAAGAATGCCTTTTGGGGGCGTCTCCGAGAGGATTGGATCTTTCCCTACCCCCGGGAGGGAGACGAGGAGCGCGAGCAATGTGATGCGCTCCTGGAAGAGCTGGAAGAGTACCTGGAAAACGAGCATCCCCGGGTGGAAATTGACCAGGAGCAATACATCCCGGAATGGGTGATCGACCGCCTCTTCGATATGGGCGTGATGGGCATGATCATTCCGGAGGAGTACGGCGGGCTGGGCCTCGGCGTCACTAGCTACAATCGCGTGCTGGAGCTCATCGGGCGGTACTGCGGCTCCACAGCCGTGTTAGTGTCGGCGCACCAGTCAATCGGCTGCAAGGCCATCGTCTTGTTTGGCACCGAGGAGCAGAAGGAAGAATATCTGCCGATGGTGGCCCGTGAAGAGCTGAGTGCCTTTTGCTTGTCCGAGCCGAACGTGGGGTCCGACGCCGCCGCGCAGGAGTCCTTTTCGGTAAAAACCGACGACGGAGACTACGTCCTGAACGGTGAGAAGAAATGGTCCACCTCGGGTGCCATGAGCGGTGTCTTCACGGTGATGTGCAAGAACATGGTGCCCAATCCCGAGACCGGCGAGCTGGAGCAGCAGGGCGTCAACGCGCTCATCGTGACGCCGGACATGGAGGGGGTCGAGATTTTTGAAAACAACCGGGCGAAGACCGGCATCCGGGGGACGTGGCAGGCGCGCTTCCGCTTCAACGACGTGCGCGTGCCGGAGGAGAATGTGCTTCACAAGGAAGGGGCGGGATTGAAAGTGGCGCTCTCGTGCCTCAACTACGGCCGCTGCACGCTCAGTGCAGGGGTTACGGGCGCTGCAAAGGCTGCCCGCGATCAGGGCATCAAATGGGCGCAGACGCGCCATCAGTTCGAGCGCCCACTGGCAGACTTTGAGCTCGTGCAGCAGAAGATTGCCCGCATGTCGGCCGTCACCTACGCGATGGACGCCATGCTCTACATGACGACGGGCCTGCTCGATCGGGGCGAGACCGACATCATGGTCGAGACGGCCATCACCAAGGTATTCTGCTCCGAGTTCGGGTGGAAGGTGATCGACGAGGCCATGCAGATGATGGGTGGGGAAGGCTACATGACCGAGCACGAGCTCGAACGGTCCTGGCGGGACAATCGCATCCACAGCATCGTGGAGGGCTCGAACGAGGTCATGCAATCCTTTATCTTTGCGTACGGCGGAAAGCAGCTCGCCGAGAAAATGGTGTCGATCCAGGATGCGCTTCTGTGGGACACCGACGAGTCGATTGGCGACAACCTGTCGCGCATCCTCACGGCCGCCACCACGCCCACTGTGTTGAAGAAGGCCGTGCCGATGGGCGCGCAGCTGTTCCTCGGGCTGAAGCCGAGCGCGCCCGAGCTCCGCAGTGTGCACCCGGCCCTCCAGGAGCAGGCCGACATGCTCACGAGGCTCATTCAGAAGCATTCGCACTACTTCAAGCTCGTGAGCAAGTGGGAGCGCGAGGACGTGGTGAAACACCAGGCCCAGCAGGCCCGCGTGGCGAACAATGCCATCTACATTTTTGCCCTCGCGTCGTCGCTCTCAAAAATGGACGATCAGCTCCGCTCCGGCGACTACGGGCCGGAATTCGAGCGCGACCGGGCCGCGTTCGAGTACCTCTTCGAGTGGTTCGACCGCAAGATCCACCAGAACTTCGGCGCGATGCGCGACAATGCCGACGAGAGCATGCGCGAGGCCGCCGAGGCCGCCCGTGCCCACAACGACACGCTCCCCAACGAGGACTTCTACATCCACGAGGGCAGCCCGCTGGGCCGCGACGCTGGCAAGGAGCCGCCGCAGGAACACATCCCGCAGTTCGATGGAGAGGGGCAGGATCCCCGAGAGGTCGACCGCGAGCCGGGCGAAACCTACGATCTCGATGTCGAGGAAGTGGCCGATGAGATGACCGAGCCGGCCGAACGCGGCGACGGTGCCCCTGAAGAGCCGACGCCGGCCTCAGACTCGGAAGACTCCTAAACGTCCTGCTGCTCGTTTGGATGGCGCGGATGACCCAGGTCCTTTTCCCGCTCAACGAACGTATCTCGGTTCGCCCGCGCAGCGTCAGAGGAGACTTCTGGCGCTGCTTTTTTCTGTAGACTCACAGGTCTTCCCTCCGTCAAACTTCTAGCCATAAAGCGGAACCCTTGTCCTCCTTTTTTTCTTCAAAGTCTTGGGTATGGCGTAAGATATTGAAAATATTCAGCTCCGTCCGCCATGTCTACGACGACCGTTTCGACAAGGAAAGAATCAACTGCCCGACGGAGTCTTCAGAAACTGCTTCAAGAGGCAGGCGTCCAACTCAACGGAGACCGGCCGTTTGATCCGCAGGTCCATGATGATCGGCTCTATCGTCGCGTCCTCTCTGGTGGCACTCTCGCGGTCGGCGAGGCCTACGTGGATGGCTGGTGGGACTGTCAGGTCCTCGATCAACTCTTTTATCGACTGCTCCGAGCCCGGCTGGACGAGGAGATCGGTTGGTCCTGGCAGCTGCTCTGGAATATCGTCAAGGCGTTTGTGCTGAATCTACAGAGCCCCTCCCGGGCCTACGAGGTTGGGGAAGAGCACTATGATCGGGGAAATGATCTCTTTCGCCACATGCTGGACGGTCGGATGGTCTACAGCTGTGGATACTGGCGCCGGGCCGACACCCTCGATGAGGCGCAGGAAGCGAAGCTCGATCTCGTCTGCCGGAAGCTCAACCTGGAGCCGGGCATGCGGGTGCTCGACATTGGATGTGGATGGGGCAGCTTTGCTCAGTACGCCGCCGAAGAGTATGGCGTGAAGGTCGTTGGCGTGACCGTTTCGGAGGAGCAGGTCGACCTGGCCCGAGAGCGGTGCGCCGACCTTCCCGTCGAGATTCGACTTCAGGATTATCGTGATGTTGATGAGGTCTTCGATCGGGTTGTGTCCATCGGCATGTTCGAGCACGTGGGGCACAAGAACCACCGCACCTACATGGAGACCGTCCGACGCTGCTTGAAAGACGATGGGCTTTCCATGCTCCATACCATCGGCAATTCCTCATCCAGCTCCGTTACGGATCCGTGGATCGAGAAGTATGTCTTCCCGAACGGGCTCATTCCGTCGGCCCATCAGATCACGAAGGCCGCCGAAGACCTGTTCGTCATCGAGGACTGGCACAACTTCGGTCCCGACTATGACCGGACGCTCATGGCGTGGGCGCGGAATTTCGAGTCGAGCTGGGATGTCCTCTCGGGCCGCTACAGTGATCGGTTCTACCGGATGTGGCGCTACTATCTGTATCAGTGCGCGGGGGCCTTTCGGACGCGCCGGAACCAGCTCTGGCAAATTGTCCTTTCGCCGGAGGGGGTCGATGGGCGGTACGTGAGCGTGCGGTAAGTCTTGCTGCGACAGGGAGGCCGTAGAGACGCCATTCGAACGGGTTGATGCAGGAAACTCAGTAGTTTCTGTTATTGAAAGGCGTGAGTCTGGCCCTTTCTCCCCTTGAATCGTACGGCAGGTTCGTGCATTGATACAGGGCGACAGAGACCGATTCGGTCTCGGACAATCCATCACGTGCAATCCTTCCGTCTCGCCTTCCGACTGCATGCAGTCCCTGTACGTTGTTTACCTTGATCGCCATCACCTCGGCGATGACCTGTTCCTGAAATCCCTCGCCCAGCACTTTGCCGATGCGGGGGCGGAGGGCCCAACCTGTCTCCTCGTGCACGGGAGCGGGGAGAAGGTGGAGCGCACCCTCGAAGCGCAGGGCTATTTCCCGGACCGAACCGATGGCGTGCTCGATGTCGAGAGTGATGAGCAGCGGCGTCTCGTAGAGCGGGCTGTGCGGGAAGTAAACCAGGAGATTGTTGCGACTCTGACCGACGAAGTGGTTTCTACGGTCGGGATTCAGGGGGTCGACCGCAGTCTTTTTCAGAGGGCGTCCGGCGAGCCACTGCGGGCCTCAAACGTGGGGTGGGTCTCGGCACTTCTCAAGCAGCACGTGGTGCCCGTCGTGTCCGCCCTCGTGGAAGATCCGGCCTCCGGGAAGGTGCGAGAGGTGTCGGCGGTGGAAGCAGTCCGGGCGCTGGGCCGGGCCTTGGACGACTCGTTCGATCCGGTGGCTTGTGTGCTTACCACCGGCGAGACGCCGGGATTGCCCGACGGGGCCGGAGGAGTTGAGGAGACAGTAGGGGCGGACGCCGTGACTGAAGAGCACGTGCCGGACCCCTCGGCTGTCCGTCGTCTGTCCGAGGCGGGGATTCCGGTGCTGGTCACGAGCCTCCAGGGTCTTTTCGCCGGGACGGAGGCAGAGGGAACGCGAGTCCAGGCGTAGCGCCGTTTGCTCCGAAGTGGGCCGAAGCTCTTGAACGTTTGGACAAATCAGACGTGGATCGAAAGTGGATCGTCGTCCCCGTCTGATCCGGCTTGACAGCGGTTGAGGGACACATTATGTTCTCTCTGCACTAGTCAACCATCCTCCATTCAATTTGAAAGAGGTAAACGCATGAGCACGTTTGATGAACGCTATAGCCAACTGACCGACGTTCTTGAAGATGCCGAAGAGGATCTCATGAAGTTCTATGAGAAAGGCAACAAGGCCGCCGGCACGCGCGCCCGGAAGAGCCTCATGAAACTGAAGAAGCTGTCCCACGAGATCCGTCAGGAGATCCAGGACATCAAGAACAACGAGCTGTAGTCCTCGCTCCTCGCCGATAAGTTTTGTCCGAGTTCCTGGATAGTGATTCCACGCGAGAAGAGCCGTCTCCCACCCAACGCTCCTCGCATTGGATCGGTATTTCTACGCACGAAAAAGCCCTTGCTCTTCGTCGGCAAGGGCTTTTTACTTTTTGGTAACGAGGTTCACCGTCCGTTGGGGGCGGTTCCGTATCCGCAAGCGGCGTCCCGCCTCCAGAAGAGCCTCTGTCTAGAACCTCCTTTTTCCTATGGCCTCCCGAACGGTCGTCTGTATTCTCGCCGCCTTTTGCATCACTGTCGTCGGAGGTTCTGTTTTCGCGCAGCCCGGTCTTCCTTCGGCGGATCCGACGAAGAGCCCCATTTCGGATACGGCCGACGCCGAATGGGACACCGCGTTGACCGGCAAGTTTTCGGCGTCTCAGGCCGCGTACAAGGACTGGCAGGGAGGGGGGGTCAATTCGCTGGCGTTCACCACATCCCTCGACGGGGCCGCCGAGCGGAAAGGGGAGAATTGGGCACAGTCGTATGAGATGCGCCTCGTACTCGGCTTTATCAATCAGCAAGACCGCGATCTTCGGAAGTCCGAGGACTTGATCCGCCTGCATTCGGACCTGCAATTTCAGGGCGACGGCTTTTTCAAGCGGTTCAATCCCACCCTGGCGGGAAACATCCGGACGCAGTTTGCCTCCGGGTTCAGCTATTCGGAAAATCCCTACGACGACTATGAGAACCATCCGAGGGCCGGGGAAGAGCCGCCGGTGCAGACATCATCGTTCTTTGCCCCGGGTACGTTGACTGAATCTCTCGGGCTCACCTACGAGCCATTCGAACAACTTTCGCTTCTGCTCGGGGTCGCCTCTAAGCAGACCTTCGTCCTGGAGCGGGACTTTCGGGTTCTCTACGGCGTCGACGAGAATAACGTGGTTCGTACCGAGGCGGGAGGACAATTTGCGTCGACTCTCGACCAAAACTTCACGGAGAACATCCGGTACCGATCGCAGCTCGACCTCTTTTTTGCGGTCAATCAGCTTGGAAATGCCCCGGACCTGATCTGGGAGAATGTCGTCAACCTCGAAGTGAACGACTGGTTGTCGACGGATCTGGAGTTCGTGGCAGTCTACGACAAAGATACGACCCGGGCCATTCAGATCAAGGAGGTCCTTTCGGTGGGGGTGTCGTTCAATTTTCTTTAGGGACGAATTGTCTGCAACGCGCTCCTCTTTCTCGCGCCGATGCGTCGCGTTCTGGCCGCGTATCTCGGACTCGGCCTCCTGCTTGCGCCTGTTCCGCTCTTGAATGTCCTTCAGGCGGAATCCGCGGCGGTCGTCGCCCTGGTCGCCTTTTTTGTCAGCGGCTACTCGGCGGTCGGGATGTTTGGGGCGGAGACCGCCTCGCTGGGTCGCGTGCTGGGGCGGCAGGAAGCGGCGCTACTCGTTCCGCTCGGCCTCCTGACGCTCGCGCAGCTCTGGGCGCCCAACTGCACGTTTGGCCAAGGGCTTCTCTTCTACGCGCTGTTCCCGGGGATCACCGTCGTGTTCGCGGTGTCGCTCGCCTACGCGCTGCAGGGGCTAGACCTGGCACGGCCCCGCCTCGTGCTGACTGTGATCGGGCTCCTGATCGTTGTGGGCGGCCCGTTCTATGATTTTGGATTCCATCCTCAGTTTTACACCTACAATCACGTGTTCGGGGGCGTGCTGGGGCCCATCTACGACGAGCAACTCGCGGTGCGAACAGGCCTCTTCGTCTTTCGAGGACTGACGCTGCTCTGGGCCGCAGCGGCCGTGCTGGTTGGACGGTGGGGACGCGGAAAAGGCCCGGGGTGGCCCCTGCTGGTTTGTGCCTTGGCCATCGGTACAGTCTACGCGTTCTCGGCTCCACTCGGCATCAACACGCAGGCGTGGTACCTCCAGGAACAGCTCGGGGGGCACACTCGCACCGCGCACTTTGATCTGTACTACGATCCCACGCGAGTTGACGCGGCCGCCGCCGCAGATCTCGCGCAGATCCACGAAGCCCGCTACGACTGGGTTCGCAGCCGCCTCGATCTGGATGCCGACGAGGATGGCCCGCGCATCCAAAGCTACATCTACCCGAATCCCGACGTGAAGGGCCGGCTGACCGGCGCCCGGACGACGAGTGTAACTCCTGTGTGGTTGTCCATGCCCCAGGTCCATCTATTGCGCGATCGGGTGTCGGAGAGCCTGGGTCACGAGCTGGCCCACGTCGCGAGTCGACCCTACGGCCTTCCGGCACTGAACGCCTCGTGGGCACCGGGCCTCATCGAAGGCTGGGCTGTGGCGCTGGAGCCACCGTCGCCGGTTCCCTTTCCCGACGACCTCGTCTTGACGGCGGCCTATGCAGACACGACGACCTCCCTGACCGCCGAGGCCCGCGCCGTGGCGAGTCGGCTTTCGCCCTGGGGCTTCTGGACGGGGCGCGGGGCCGTCTCGTACGCCACGATGGGGTCGTTTATGGGATATCTCCTCGATCAATACGGCCCGGACAAGCTGAAGTGCGTCTATGCGCGGGGAGATTTCGAGTCCGTCTACGGCCGGTCTCTGGAGGCGCTCGCGAAGGAGTGGGCGGCGCATCTCCACCGGATGTCCGTCGTGGCCCGAGACGCGTATGGGGTCGTTGCCCGCCAGTTCACGCGGCCGTCTCTGTTCGAGACCGAGTGTCCCCACTACGTCCCCCCGGCCCGCCGATACCTTCAGAAAGCGAAGCGGGCCGCCCGGCGACGTGACAGCACCGAGATGGTTGCGCACCTGAAGCGGGCGCTTGCGATGCAGCCACAGTTCGCAGCGGTCCACGAAGCACTGGCGCGCGTTCGCCTTGCGCGGGGGCAGGCTGGGGCGGTGCGACGGCAGCTCGACACGCTGGCGGCTACGACCCGCACGGTTGGGCTCCGCGTGGCCCTGGCCGATGCGCGAGCGATGGCGGGAGCGACCGAGGCGGCCCGCACCCTGTACGCGGAGGCCCGCGCCCACACCCCGAACTATGCCCACGACACCCGGACCCGACTGATGCTGCGAGACGCAACGGCGGCCCGATCGCGAGTCCTTCGAATTCTCGTGAGCGGGGACTCGGCGGCCGTCCAGGCGCGGCGCCTCGGGGCCGTCCAGCGGCAGGACGCAGCGGTACGGGCGTGGCGGGCCGTTCGGTGGATGGATGCGAAGCAGTATGGCGCGGCACTTTCGGGGTGGCGGAATCTGGAGACGCCAGTTCGGCCCGCTCGTCCGCGTGCTTGGCACCGCGCGTGGACGATCCAGCACACCGCCTGGGGAGCCGAAGCGGCGCTGCGGGCAGGGTCAACCGCCGTGGCTCAGCGCTGGGCCGAGCGGGCGGCTCAGCAGGCGCGGACGATTGGGGATCAGGCCCGGGCGGCCCTCTTTGAGTGGTGGGCATCACGGGCGGGGGCGAGCAGTAACGGCATGGTATTTCACCCTCTGCCCCCCCTGAAAGGACGCTCCCCGCTCCTTCCTGCCCCCGCTGTGGCGTCGTTCAAGGTCGGTGAACCATGCGCCCCGAGTGTTGGTTGGGAGAAGCGGACCGGCCCTGGCCCGTGAAACAACGGCGTCCACATCCGGCCTCGTGTCATTCAGTTCATGTGGGGTGTTGTATGCCATCTCTGTTTCGCCGTCTTCTCGGGCTCTGTCTTTGTGCCACGCTGCTCGGTCTGCCTGCCGGGTGCAAGTCGACGGAGCAACAAAACGACGAGGATCCGTCGTCTCCATCGGCCCGAACGGCGATTCAGCCTGAGTTCGTGGCTCCGGGCGAGTCGGTGCGGACCGTTCAACTCTACCAGGGCGACAATGAGCGAAGTCTCCCCGTGGTGACGCTCAACGGGGGCACTGCACTGACGCTGGAGTTTGATCTGATGGCAGAGCAGGGGCGCCCACTATCGATTTATTTTCAGCACGCGGATCGGCAGTGGCGCCGGGACCTCTCGGCGAGCCAGATTTTGGAGTCGTTTCAGGACGATCGCCTCCTCGAGTACCGGCCGTCGCAAGGCACTGAAGTCCCCTACGTCCACTACCAATACAGCTTCCCCAACGATGACATCCGTTTCCAGATCAGTGGCAACTACATCCTGCGCGTAACCGAACGCGGCCGTCGGGACTCGGTCCTCTTCGAACAGCCCTTTTTCGTGGCTGAGGAGAGAGGCGGACTCCGCCTAGGGGCCGAAATGATCAATATTCCGGGCCAGCGGGCGCCCTCGTTCCGGCCGATCGCTCGCTACACGCCTCCCTCCGAGATTCGAGGCGATCCGCTCGGGCACACCGTCTGCTTCGTGCGGAACGGTCGTCTCACCGACACTCGGTGCGAAGACCGGCCCCTGCTGGCGAGTCAGCCGGAGTTGGAGTTTGAGCTGGAGCGAGATCGCGCCTACGCGCCCACTACGGCCGACTACCAGCTCGACCTCAGTGAACTCCGAGCAACGACTCAGATCGCTTCGGTCGACCGCACGAGATCCCCGTTTCGGGTCATGTTGGATGCCGACTACGCTCGCTTCGGCGAGAACCCGGGACAGTCGACGAGCCCCGGCCAGCCGATTGTGCGCGGCGCGTTCCCCAATCAGCTCAATCCTGCGTTGAGCGCCGAGTACGTGGAAACAACCTTCGCTTTCGTTCCCTCCGACGAACGGCCGTACGGCAGTTCCCTGGTGGTATCGGGGAGCTTTAGCGGCATGGATGCCCGCCGGGGCACGAGGATGGAGTGGAACGCGACCCAGGGACAATATGAGGGAACTGTTCTCCTCAAGCAGGGGACGTATCAGTACTTCTACTCGACCGACGATCCGGCCCTTACGAAGCAGGTTCGAGCGACCCAGCCCCGCCTCACGGGCACCTACACGGCCTTCGTCTACTATCAGGACGCACGCCACAACACCGATCGGTTGCTCCGGGTGAGCGGCTTTACGCCACAGTGACCAGCCATAAAAAACGCCCCATCCCTTGTGGGATGAGGCGCTTTTTCGGAAAATAAGGTCGAGCCGGTTCGTTAGCCGATGACGCGCACCTCCTGGGCATTGGGTCCCTTATCCGTATGCCCGACCGTGAATTCCACCCGGTCGTTTTCTTCGAGACTTTTGAAGCCATCGGCGTCAATTTCGCTATAGTGGACAAACAGATCCTCGTCTCGCTCTTCGGCGACGATGAATCCGTAGCCCTTCTCGTTGCTGAACCACTTGACGGTTCCGGTTTCGCGCTCTGCCATGGTGCTGCTGGAAGTCGGTAGAAAGAATGCGTGCTACGCGGCAGAGCATCCCCACCCTTTGCACACCGCGAAGAGTGGCACTAGATGTTGATGAACTGCCACATATTCCCACTATACAATTTTCAAAACTGAATGTCAATCTTTTTCGTGTTCGGCTCTCGGATTGTCGGTAGTAAGGAAAGCTCATGCGCGAACGTCCCAATTCGCTGGGAGATTATGTCGTACTGCTTCGGCTGATTTGCCTCTGTCTATATGTCTTTTGCACTGACGCATCTCGTTGACGAAGGTCCCACGTTTCGGACGCACAGCTCGGTTCGACGGGCCATCGAGAAGGCATGTGCCCACCACCCGGACGTTGCGTCGTTCGATGAGCTGGGGCCGAGCGAGAACGGGACCGAACTCTACGGCGCGGTGCTGGGGACCGGGTCGACGACCGTGAGCCTCATCGCGGGCAACCATGCGGACGAACCGGTGGGCCCTGAGACGCTCCGCTCTTTCATCATCAATGGGCTGAACCATCGGGAGAAGATGGCCCCGTGGTTTCAGCACTATCGATTCGTCGTCGTTCCCCACACAAATCCGGACGGGGAAGCTCGGAATCGGCCCTGGATCGACCAGTGGCCCGATCCGAAAGGGTACCTGCAACACGCCGTGCGCGAGGAGCCGGGGCGCGACCTGGAATATGGGTTTCCCGACATGCGCCCCGAGAACGAACACGTGTCGGCATTCCTGCGGGCGCACGGTCCCTTCGATCTGCACGCCAGCCTGCACGGCATGTCGGCGGGGGAGGGGGCGATGCTGCTCATCAATCGACCCTGGACCTTCCGTACCCAATCGCTCCGCGACGACTTCGTAACGGCGGCGGCTGCGGAGGGGCTTCCGATGCATGACCACAACCGGAAGGGGGAGAAAGGTTTTTTCTGGATCGAGCCGGGAATCCAGACCACCCCGAGGGGCGACGCGATGCGCACCTTTTTCCGGGCCCAGGGCGACGACGCGATGGCCCAGCGGTTCCACGACAGCTCGATGGAGTTCGTCGCGTCGCTAGGAGGCGACCCGCTCTCCCTCGTGACGGAGCTTCCGCTGTTTCTGGTCCGGGGCGACGATTCGCCCGACCACCGCCCGGACCGGTACCTGGAGTTACGCGAGCGCCTTCCCGAAATTCGGGCACGTCTCGAACGGGGAGACGACGTGGAGGAATTGATTGCCCCGTTCGATCTACGGCCCGTGCCCCTCGATGCGGCGATGCGTCTCCAGTTCCGAGCACTGGAGCTGGGCCTTCGGGCCGTCGCACCGGAATCGATCCTATAACAGTAAACCCCTCGAAATTCCTCGCACGCTCGTATGTCTATTCTCCTCTACGGAGCCTACGGATACACGGGGCGACTCATCGCCCGGGAAGCGGTCGACCGGGACCTTCGGCCGGTGCTGGCGGGGCGGGACGCCGCGCAATTGAACGAGATGGGGGACGCGTTGGGTCTCCCGATCCGCGTCGCGTCACTCTCCGCCTCCACTCGACTCCGGTCGATCCTCGACGACATTTCCGCCGTGTTGCACTGTGCGGGGCCCTTCATCCACACGGGGCCGCCGATGGTGGAGGCCTGCCTGGACACCGGCACTCACTACCTGGATCTGACGGGAGAGATGGACGTCTTCCGACGCCTGGCGGGGCGAAGCGACGAGGCCGAGGCAGCGGGCATCATGCTGCTGCCCGGCATCGGGTTCGACGTGGTCCCCAGCGATTGTCTGGCGAACTTTGTGGCGAGCCGGGCTGCCGGGGCCACTACGCTCGAAATTGCGATCTATGCCCGGGGAACGGTCTCGCAGGGAACCCTCAAGACCCTGATCGAACAGATGGGACGCGGTGGTCTCGTGCGGCGGGAAGGGCAGCTCCGCGAGGTGCCACCCGGCTGGACGAGCCGCAAAGTCGACTTTGGAGATCGAGAGCGCCGCGTGATCTCGATTCCGGAGGGCAGCGTCATAACGAGCGGGACCTCCACAACCGTGCCGAACGTGACGGCGTACCTGGCGCTTCCGCCCCTCGTCCAGTTGCTGCTCCGGGCCAGTCGCTACGTGCAGGGCCTCCTCACGTGGCCGCCCTTCAAACAACTGCTGAAGCGGCTCGTTGAGCGCCGCCGAGCGGGGCCAACGGCCGAGGAGCGTCGGCAGGGCCGAACGGTGGTGTGGGCGTCGGCGCGACGGGGAGGACAGTCGCCCGTCACGGCGCGCCTCCACGGCCCCGAGGCGTACACCGTTACCGCACGGACCGCCGTGAATGCGATGGAGCGGATGCTTGGCGGAACGACGCCCCCCGGCTACCAGACGCCGTCAACCGCGTTCGGGGCAGACTTTGTTCTCGACGTATCGGGGATGGAGCGGATGCTCGTCGAGGAGCCGTCAGGATCGTGATGCGTGAATTCATGAAACGTGATTCGTGAAACGTGACGACCGTCCCCCTCACTCTTCACGAATCACGCATCAATCATCCCGCAGATCGCTCGTTTCTTATTCCGCTGCTTCGATCCGACCGTGTCTGCCTCCGACGATTCCCAGCAATCCCTTAACTGGACCGCCATCGCTGCCCTCTACGCAGCGATCAGTCTCGGTTTCGTGTGGATGCTCTACTGGGGCGACTACCGCAACGCAGCGTGGCTGGCGCTTCTCGGTGTAGGCGGAGGCCTGACGGCCTACGGTCGCGTGCTGGAAAACCGCGGAGCGGCACAAGAGGCCCAACGCTGGAAGTGGGGGGGTGGGCTCGCATACGGCGTCTTTTTCCTCTGGGCCGGGACGGTGCTGGTACGGGCGCTCCTGGGATCGTGAGGCTGATTCGGATCGCAAACAAAGGGCCCTTTGTCCGGGTAGTGAAGAGGGAGAATTTCTGGGGAACTGAAAACAAAAATCAAATCTGTGCCGTTCATTTCACGGCTATCACGGAGCATCACTTCGGAATACTTCACCCACAAATCTTCGATTCTCTTATGCCCTTCGAGCTTCCCGAGTTGCCTTACGACTACGATGCTTTGGAGCCGCACATCGACGAGCAGACGATGCGGGTCCACCACGACAAGCACCACGCCGGCTACACTCGAAAGCTGAACAATGCCCTGGAAGGTCACGACGATCTCCAGAACCGTTCGATCGAGGAATTGCTCACCGGTATCGATTCGCTTCCGGCCGACATTCAGACGCCGGTGCGCCAGAACGGCGGGGGCTTTTACAATCACCGACTCTTCTGGAACATTATGTCGCCGGACGGGAGCGGCACGCCGAGCGGCAATCTCGCCGACGCCATTGATAGTGAGTTTGGCTCATTCGAGGACTTTCAGGAGCAGTTTGCAGACACCGCCACCGGACAGTTCGGAAGTGGTTGGGGCTGGCTCGTGGCGGAGCCCAGCGGAGATCTCTCGCTGACAAGCACGCCCAATCAGGACAATCCGCTGATGGATGGAAACACGCCCATTCTCGGGGTGGACGTCTGGGAGCACGCCTACTACCTGAAGTACCAGAATGAGCGCGGCTCCTACGTCGACGCGTGGTGGAACGTCGTGGACTGGAACGCGGTGGGCGACAACTACGATGATGTTGTCACATCGTAGTCTGACCCTTTCCTGTTGACTTTGTGCAGGTTACTCCGTTGCATCCCAAAGGGATGGCCGTCCTGGCCATCCCTTTTTCGTTGGGGCCGGAAGTGCTGTCAACTACGTCGCGGAGCGTCTCGCCGTCACGTCCCGGGTTCCCGAGTAGAAAATTTCCAGAGGGAGTCACTGCGCTCGTTGAAAGGAGGCCCAGGCCCCCGGGTAGCTCACGGTGACTCGAAAATACTGAAGGAGCGATCCGCCGAGAGCGCCCTTCACGGGCTGGTCCATGGAGGCCGACATTCGCTCAAACGCCCGGTCGGGGCGCCGCTCGAACCAGACGGGCCCGACCGTGTGCCCAGCGATGGTGACCGCTGGGACACGGATGAGTGGGGCGCCGCCTCGATACGGGCTGGCTCCTTCGAGCACACGCCAGCTCGGATGGTTCTTGCGCCAGCGGTCGAAGACGGAAGCGACCACGAAGCTGCTGCCACGGCGCTTCGGGCCGCCAAGGGCGTGCCGCGCGCTGTCTGTAAGAACCGTCGTTGCGCCCGTGTCGAACAGAAACGAGTGGGTCGTTCCGTCAATGGTCGCTTCGATTCGGGGATGATTGCTGATTCGATGGCCGGTTGAGTCGGTCCGAAAGCCGAGGTCAACCGTGTGGGTGGGGGCGGGCGGCTCGGCGTCGGGGTCTTGCAGAAGGAGCTGTTCTGCTCCGTAGTCGAACGTCCAGGTGCGCCCGGCAAACCAACTCTGTCCCAGCATGCCGTCGCGGAAGTCGAGGAGTCGAGCCTGTCGGCCTACCGGAAAGACGATGGCGCGATCGTTCTGGGGGGAGGGAAAAGAGCCACTTTTCTGGAAGGAAGGTAGGCGGGTGAGAGGCATCGAGCGTTTGCCCCGGGAGAGCGTATCGATGATGGGCAGGCCCAGTCGCTCGACGGTTGGTTGCAGGAGAACGGGGAAGGCCCCCCCTCCCGTGTCCGTGTAGAGGTGAAGCGTGTCTCCGTCTGAGGTGACGGGCGTTACGTAGATCCGATGGGTCTGAAAGTGGGAGGGAATCGTCTGGGAGGACGAGGACGACTGAGCAGTGGCCGGGCCGATCGGACAGGCGACGATCGCAATGAGTCCAAGCGCGCCGAGAACGAATGAACGCATGATTCTGGGCGAAAAGAGGCAGACAGCGAGAAGGGGGCAGGCCGGTCGTCGGCCTCACCGGTGAAGGTGCACCCCCTGTATGAACGATGTCCCTCGCTGTTAACCCCGGCGCGATGAATTGCCGTTCTCCTGCGACGAGTCGCCTCAGAACGGTGTCGATCCCCTGTGGTGCAGGCGATCGTCGGACTACGTGGACGCAGACTGTTCCTTCAACGCCTGCACGAGCGTTCGGCAGAACGCCGGAATGTCCTTCACGACACGGCCCCACACGAGGTGGTCTTCCTGGAAGGCCGCCTCATCGACCCACTCGGCTCCGGCGTTCACGAGGTCGTCCTTGATGCCCTGACTCCCGGTGGCGCGACGCCCCTCCACGATGCCGGCCGAGATGCCCACGAGCCCGGCGTGACAGATCTGGGCCACGATCTTTTCGCGGGCATCCATATCACGCACGAGGTCCGTCACCCCATCGTCGCGGCGGAGCTTGTCGGGGGCCCAGCCGCCGGGCACAACCACCGCGTCCAGGCGGTCGGGGTCAAGGGTGCGGGCGGCGGCCTTCGTGGTGGCTGTGAGGCCGTGCTTCCCCGTGAAGGTGGTATCGGCCTCCCGGCCAGCCACAATGACCTCGGCCCCTTCTTCGCGGAGCCGCATCGTGGGCGCCCAGAATTCGAGATCTTCGAACGAGCGATCGACGAGAACAGCGACGCGCTGATTAGTCAGGTCCATAGCGGAGGGAAAGCGTGTGGATGAGACTGAAAGGGTATTCCGTTATTGCAAAAGAAGAGCGCTGGACAATGTTCACGCCAGACCGGGGAGCGGGCCGCGGCAGTGTTGAGAATTTCGGGTATCGCCCCGAGTTGATCCGAAGACAAGGGAGGAGGCGGTCCCCTAATCGAACGTTCGAGCTCCGTGCAGAACGCCTCATCGCTCGATGATCGGAGCAATCAAGGCGGAGGGCTGGGCGTTGGGGACGAGCACGACGGCATCGAAGGCCCACAGCATGCGTTTCAGCTGAGGCGGCGGGTCGAGGGGACCTTCGTGTAGGAGCGGGTGAATGGCTGTGAGGTCGAACAGGGTGGGCCCGTTGCCCAGAGCGGCCTTAAAAGGTGCTCTCTGCTCCGACCAGCAGTCTGTCGTCCCAGTGGGATAATCCCGCGCCGTCGAATTCGGTCCACAGAAGACAGCCACGTTCAGGGCCGTTCCTTCGGATCGCTCGGCCAGGGCCACCGCAAGATTGCCAACGTCGAGGACGTTGTTCGGGGTGAGACCTCGGTAGGCGTGCCGGCCGCCCACCTTGATGGCAACCTGCGGCGGGTCTTCCTGATGCGTCTCTGCGCTTTCGTATTCGCGCCGAAGGTTGCGCCGGAGGTAGCGAGCCCGAATCTGATTCGAGCGATAGTTGTGGGTGTCGTTGACGCGGTAGATTTTTGTACTGATCGCCATCTCGTCGAGGAGACGCTGCGCCTCCTCGCTGCCCTTGAAGTACGTGTCGAGCGTGTCGAATGCGGTCGCCGTGTACACTGTCAGCGGCGTGGGCATACTCGGCGGGAGACGACTCAGGGCGGGAGCCGACGTGGAGTCGGCCTGGCCGATGGCGCGAGTCTTGGCAACCGCCTGCCGTGCGTCGGGGGTGGGGGCCAGCTCGGCCAGTCGGTCCAGCGCGAGGTCCGTGGCGAACGCAAAAATCTGATCCACCCCCCAGAGCGGCCGCTTGGCTCCACTCTGCCGGGTGAAATTTCGGGCCAGGTCCCGCTCCGGCTTCAAGGCGTAGAAGGGGATCGTCGCAGGGTGCCGCTCGATGAACGCCGTGAAGGCGGAGTCCGGCTGCTGGAGCTTTTGGTTCATGAGGTCAGCCGTCCACGGGCTGATTTCGAGTGCGAGGTGATCCACCTCCCCGGCGGCCTGCAGGTCGTTGAGGAGCGCGTCCATGATTGCTGGGATCTCTTGGGTCCCGTGCGACTCCCCGAGCGTAATCATCGTGGCGTCCATGGCCTCTCTCCGCAACCACTCGCCGCCCGTTCCCTGAAGCGTTCTGTTCTTGACCCGAAGCGCGTAGCTGTTCTTCTGCAGTGCCTCCTCCAAAGTGATTGAGGCAGTGTCGGGACTCGGGGTGTTCTGTGCGGTGACGGGAGCAGGAAGGAGAAGCCCGAGGCCGAGCAGTATCGGGATGATTTCGTCCAGCAGGATGTTCGGAACTGTGTAGGTCGGGCAGTCTCGTCTCATGAAAAGGACCGATGGGGCTGAAAAACGGGGACGACGGGAGCGAGAAGAGTCTCTCGGTGGCATTGGGAGCAGCGCACACACTTCAACGCATCAGAGACTCTGTTCGTTACTCGCGCTTTGCGTCGGAGACCCGGATCTGGTTCACGAACGGTCGTACACGTCGTCGATAAAGTCCTTGAACCAGGGGGGACGCACGAGAAGCACGTACGCCGCCAGGAAGGGGACGATGGGGACCATGAACAGCGTGAGGTCCAGAGCAATCAACGCAGTAAACGCTGATAGCAGGTTTGACACGCAAAAGGAGGCGGCGTCTTCGTTTTTCAACCCCCGTAGTACAATTCCGCGCCTGGGCCCAGCGGCAAGCCTAGCAATACCCAAAGCAGGAAGACCAGGATGCTCACCACACCGAAGCTGACGGAGTAGGGAAACATCAGGGCAATGATGCTCCCGATACCGACATCCTCGTCGTAGCGCTGGGCAAAGATGATGACCAGCGGAAAGTAGGGAAGCAGGGGTGTGAGGATGTTGGTGAACGAGTCGCCGATCCGGTAGGCTGCCTGCACCGTCCCGGGCGAGTACCCCGGATCTCCGGCGAGCATGAGCATGGGCACGAACACCGGCGCCATAATCGCCCACTTTGCCGACGCGCTCCCTACGAACAGATTGATGAGGGCCGAGACGAGGATGAACGCGATCAGGAGCGGAATGCCCGTAAAGCCCACGCTCTGCAGCAGATCGGCCCCGCTGATGGCGATAATGGAGCCCAGGTTCGACCACTCGAACATGGCGATAAAGTGTGCCGCGGCAAACGCGAGCACAATGTAGGCGCCCATGTCGGCCATCGTGTCCGCCATCATGTCGGCCACGTCCGAGTCGTCTTCGATCTTCCCAACGACGATGCCGTAGGCCAGGCCGGGCAGGAAGAAGAGAAACACCATGAGGGCCACGATGCTCTCAATGAGCGCCTCGAACTCGGCGAGCGGGGCGCCCTCGGGGACGGACAGCAACACCACGCCGCCGATCGACACCAGCGTGACGATCCCGGCCCAGCGCAGCCCGCGCCGCTCCTCATCGGTGAGTTCACTGTCTTCCACGTCCTCGGCGTCGAAGTCGTCCGGCGGTGTGTACTCCCCGAGGTATGGCTCCACGATGGCTTCGGTGACGTACGATCCCACGACGATGAAGACGGGCGTGAGGGCAATCATGAGCCACCAATTGGCCGTGACCGGTACGGTGTACGACTTGTCGATGAGCTGGGCGGCCGGCTCGGTAAAGCTGGCGAGCAGGGGGTCGAGGGAGGTGAGGAGCAGGTTGGCGCTAAAGCCGGCCGACACGCCCGCAAAGGCGGCCCCGAGCCCGGCGAGGGGGTGGCGCCCTACGCCGTAGAAGAGAACGGCCCCCAGGGGAATGACAACCACGTAGCCGGCGTCGACGGCGAGGCTCGACATGATCCCCGCAAAAATGAGCGCCGCCGTCAGGAGCGTATTGGGCACACTGGCCACGAACGACTTGAGGGCGGCGCCGATGAGACCGGTCTTGTCTGCCACCCCGATGCCCAGCATTACGACCAGGACGAGGCCGAGCGGTGGGAAGTCGGCAAACGTCTCGGCCATGTCGGTGAAGAGCCGCCGGATATTTTCGTCGGAAAAGAGGTTGTCGGCGGCAATGGTCTCATCGGTTCCCGGATGCACGACGCTCACATCCGCCGTGTGGGCGATCCAGGAGGTCACCATCACGAGGCCGATAAAAATAAAAAAGATAGTGACGGGGTCAGGAAGGGCATTTCCGGTTCGCTCAATGTAATTGAGTGCGCGGTCGGCAAATGACCTCTCTTGAGTGTCTGAAGGCATCAGGCGTGAGTCGGTGTTGGTGTAGGACAGTCGGACTCCGAGTGTTGAGTGTATGAAGACCGTCCCACGGATACAACGGGAGCGCGCTGTTCCCGGCTTCCCACCCTGTAGGGGGTGGCGTCGTGGACCGTTCGGGAGAACCGGTCGTCTGTGTCGAAGAGGAACGTGGAACGGCATCGGACCGGGACGCTCCGTGCGTCTAGGATCGGTAAGGGCTTGGCGAACACTCTGCGAAGTGGGGAGGTGGAAGTGCTTCCGTCAGAGTTGCTTCCAAACCGGTCTCTCTCGTCCCCGTATCGGATCCCGGATGCTCCGCCGTACTTCTCTTTCCATCTTCCGTCTCCCTCGTGAAACTCTGGTCGTACCAGGGAGCGATACTGGGGGCGTGCACCCTGGCCTTCTTCGCCACGATGGCCGCCCGGCTGGCCATCAGTCCCGTCGTTCCCAGCATCGGCGATACGTTTGCCGTCTCCAACGGGGCCATCGGACTGGCCCTCACGGGCATGTGGATGGCCTACGCAGCCGCGCAGTTTCCCAGTGGTCTGCTCGCCGATCGTTACGGAGAGCGGAGCGTCATCCTCGTGGCTGTGGCCGGCACGGCGGCGACCAGCGGCCTGCTCGCCGTCACCCCCACGTACGCCATCTTTCTCGTAGGCACTGTGGCCCTGGGCGGCGTGGCCGGTCTGCACTACAGCGTCGCCACTTCGCTGCTGACCCGTACCCTCCCCAACACGGGCTCGGCCATTGGTCTCCATACCGCAGGCGCCCCGGTGGCGGGTGTTCTCATTCCGATGGCTGCCGGGAGCGTCGGCGTGTGGCTGGGATGGCGCTGGGCTGTCGCGCTGGGCGTCGCCGTGGCCCTCCCGGCCGCCGTGCTGTTCGCCGCCGTCGTCCGGCCCACAGAGCCGGTCCGTCCAGAGGTCTCGGTGTGGAGTCGCCTCCGGGTGCGCCCCCTCCTCGAATTGCTCGCTCGACCGCCCATCGCGCTCACGGCCGGCCTGTCCGTCTGCGGCGCCTTCGTGTGGCAGGCCACGGCCTCGTTTCTGCCGGCCTTTCTCATCGAATACCACGGCGTCGCCGAACCCCTCGCCGGCGCCCTCTTTTCTGCCTACTTCGCCGTACAGGGCCTCGTCCAGCCTGTCCTGGGCACCCTCTCGGACCGAATCGGTCGATACCCGGCGGCTGCCCTGGCCGTGGGGACGGGCGTCGTGGGGTACGCCATGCTCGTTGTGGGGCCCGGTCTGTGGATGGTGGGGGGCGCCATCGTCTGTGCCGGAGCAGCCATGAGCTGGGGCGCGGCCCTCCTGCCCAAGTTCATGGATCACTTGGGCGACGATGAGCGCAGCGCGGGCTTTGGTCTCATCCGCACGGCCTACATGGTGCTCGGGGCCAGCGGCAGCGTCGTCACTGGTGCCGCGGCCGACGTGTTTGGTTGGGGGGCGGCCTTCCTTGGCCTAGCGGCGCTCCTGGGCGGGATGCTTCTGGTGCTGCTGTGCGTCATGCGGAAAAGCCAGTCGGCCCGGAGAGCGCCAGTTGGCTCCTAAGACGGGCTGGCGGTCGGCGCCGGATTCCAATCCCATTCGAGCGTAGGGATTGCGTTCTCTTGCATCACGAACTGGATCGCAACGTAGAGATTCGTACGGTTTCGCAGTCTTGCTCCAACACGAGCCTGAGCCATGCCCCTCGACCCCGACGCGTTCGACGTTCTTACCTTCGACTGCTACGGCACCCTCATCGACTGGGCGAGCGGCATCTCAACGGCCCTGCAGCCGATCCTGCGCGCCCACGACGTGGAGGTCAGCGACGAGGAGCTTTTTCGGCTGTATGGCCAGTTCGAGCGCGACGTGGAGGCGGGAAAATACGTCCCGTACCGCGAGGTGCTGCGGCGGGTGACGCGACGCTTCGGTGATCGCTTTGGGTTTACCCCCACCAACGCCGAGGTCGCCCGCTTTGCCGACTCGGTGGGCGACTGGCCGCCCTTTCCCGACACGAACGAGGCGCTCGGTCGGTTGAACGATGCCTTTCGGCTCGGCGTCATCTCGAACGTCGACGACGACCTCTTCCACGACACTGCCCGGCACTTCCAGATCGGGTTTGACGACGTGATCACCGCCGAGCAGGTGCGGGCCTACAAGCCGAGTCTTGAACCCTTCGAGACCGCTTTTACCCGGCTCGGCGTGCCGCCCACTCGGCACTTGCACGTCGCCCAGAGCGTCTACCACGACGTCAATCCCGCGGGCCGGCTCGGGCTGTCGTGCGTGTGGGTGCAGCGGTACGGCGAGCGGTTCGATCCGCCCGCGCGGCAGACCGATCCGGTGCTTACTGTTCCCGACCTGTCGAGCCTCGCCGACACGCTCCTCAACAAAAATCAGTAGGCGTACTCGAAGAGGAAGTTGAACTGCAGGGACTGCTGGTTGCTGCGGGAGCGCAGCATCAGATAATCGGTGAGCTGGTATTCAAGCGTCACATCCGGAATGAAGGCCGCCGACTGCACCGAGGCCTCCGTCGAGGTGGTGAACATCGGCTGTTGGATGGAGGCGAAGAACCGCGGAGTGATGTAACGGCCGACAGTGAGATACGAGGTCCCCTCCGGGCGCACCTGCAGGCGAACGACATCCAGATTCAGCTCGCTTGCAGCGAGGTTCTCGACGAGGTTCGTGGCCTGTCCCAGGGCTACCTGCGTTGCCAGACCTCCACCCTCCGTGTCTCCACTGAAAATGGCGTTGGCTGGGCGCCCGGTGGCCAGGTAGGACAGAATGTTGCGGGTGTCCATCGGAGGTTCCGACGAGAAGGTGGGAGACAGGTTGTCGGGTCGGCCCGAGAGCTCCAGGGTAATGCGCACCTCCGAGCCCTGGACACTGCGCGCCCGCTGTTCATAGACCGCCGTGAGGGTGAGGTAGGGCGCTAATGGGTCGCCGTTGAAGGTGAGGGAGCCCTCCGTAATCTCGAATTGCTGCCCGAACTGGCGCAGCGTGCTCCGCTCGCCCACGACACTGATCGTGCCGAAGACTCGCGGGTCCGTCTCGCCCTGGTCTTTTTGCACGTCCAGATCGCCAGTAAACTGGACGTTCAACTCAGGAGTCCTGTTCGACCGGAGCCACGTGTCGCGCGTGATCTCGACGTTGAGGTCCAGCGAAAGGGCCTCATACATGTCAAAGGTGGTCGTGTCCGCCTCGGTCAGGCGAATGCCGAATCGCTCTTCGAGGGTGAGCTGGGCCTGTCGGCTGAGCGAGACCGTCGACAAAGAGCCTCCGCCAGCGAGAGCTTCCGTGAAATAGACGCTTCCACTCTGCACCTGCACGTTCCCGCTCAGCGCAGGCTCCCGAACCGTTCCTTGGAGATTCATCTGCCCACCGATTATGCCGTCTCGGTAGGCCTGCGTGTCAATGGCGAGGAATTCGGACGCTTCGATTGTCAGGTCGTATTCCCCGACCGTAAGTTCGGGGAAGTTCACGACGCCCGTGATGTTCAGGGAGCCGTTGTTCGAGGAGCGGATCCGGCTCTCGGTCAGCCGGAGCTCATCGTCGTTGAGCTGAAGACGGGCCGTCCCGTTCCGGTATCGTGTCTCCAGGGGGGGAAGGAAGGCGCCCAGGTCGGACACGGAAATCGCGCCGGACAGTTCGGGATCGGTGCGGGTGCCGCGGATCTCCGCGTCGGCGGTGAGGGTGCCCGTCACGGAGCGGGCGGTGGCCGGGTCGAGGAACGGATCGACCCAGTTGATCGGAAACGCTTCAGTCGACGCGGCCAGCTGAACCGGTCGATCGGACACACTCACGGGCGTCGGCGTCTGGAGGCGGAGGTCGGCTGGCACCGAGCCCGTGAGGGTGAGGACGCTCCCGTCCTGGTGGGTGAGCTGGGCGTCGAGGGCCACCGTGAGGCTGTCGTATCCCACGTCGAGGCGAAGCGTCCCCACGTCCTTCTCTTCCGACCGGAAAGCAAGATTGAGGCGCCCATCGAAATGGGGGTTCGTGGCGGGACCGGTCAGGTTTACGTTGCCCGTCGCCGTTCCCCCCAGTCCCGAAAGCCCAAACAGAGGCGCGAAGCCCTCCAGACGAACCTCTTTCAGGGCAGCCCGGAAGTCCTGAGAACCGTTGAAATCGATTATCCCATCGACCGTAATCCGCTGCGTTCCACTTTCCAGGCGCAGATTGTCGACGCGGTACGCGTTCCCCACAATGATACTGGTTTCCTGCAGGAGCGACCACCGATCGGGGCCCATCCGGGCGTTAAACTCGCGGAGCCGAAGGGTGAGCGGCTCAGCCGTCGGCTGAAAGGAGGTCGTCAGGGAGACCGTGTGCGTCTCGTCCATCTCCATGTCCGTCCAAAGGTCGACCGTGGTGCCATCGTAGCGAGATTGGAGGCGGGTTTGAGTGGCTACGAGGCCGGGAGCGGAGAAATAGCCCGCCTGGGCGTCCACCTCCAGGCGCCCCAGCAATTGTGTAGCCCCCCGCGCTCCGCTGAAGATGCCGGTCAGGGAGCTGAGCCGCATGTCGTTGTAGATCAATCCATTCACCTCCAGGCTCCCGTCGAACCGCTGCTCTCCGGCGGTTCCGTAGACGTGCGCGTCGATCACGCCCTTCTGCAGTTGCAGGGTCGATGCTCCGATGAGGCGGCGCAGCGGCGCGGCGTCTGTCATTGTCATCCGCATGTCGAACTTCGATGCCCCGGCGTTTTGGGTGAGTCCGAACGGGCCTTGCCCCTGCACCGTCCCCAAATTGGAGTGAGCCGTAAGGGTGTCCACCTGGAGAAGGCCGTCCTGAAGCCTCCCGGCGAGATTAATGGTGTGAACCCGGACCCGGCCCACGCGAACGGAGTCGACTGAAAGTCGGGTGGAAGCCGTGAGGCTGTCCAGCGCAGTGCCCCGGCCCTCGACGGTTCCCTGTGCGGCCTGAAAGGTCGTCTGGAGGGAGTCGAGACCGGCGAGGGCGCTCACGTCGATCTCCCGGGCCGAGGTCCGGAGCCTGTACTGGGGCGTGGAGGCGAGGCTGTCGGCGTGGCCGCGGAGCTGAAAGGTTCCTCCCGCCACCGCGAGCTGGCCGTTGGTTTCCACTCGGCCCCGGTTCGCAGTCACTGAGAGCTGCCCCTCGGAGAGTGTCGCCCGATTGATGGTGGACGGCTGAAACGTGAGCTCCGAGTCGAGCGTCAGGCCCGAAAGGGTGCCCCTCTGGACCGTAAGAGACAATCCTCCGGAGAGGTCGGTCGTGAGCCCGGACACCCCCGCCAGGGCCCCAACGTTCAGATTTTCGAAGGTGCCCTCCCGAAGGCGGTAGGTCGGTGTTTCGGCGAACGGACGAGCCTCAAGGGCAAGCTGCGCCGCGCCAGTGGGCGTGTCGAGGGAGAAGCTGGACTGCAGCGTGCCGTCCCGCATCGTCGCGTCGAGGGACGCCGCCGAAATCTTCTGGCGATTGATCTGGGACGGCTCCAGCGTGAGCTGGGCGTCGAGCTGAAGGGTGTCGGGGGTGGTGCCCTGCACGCGGCCCTGAACGGTTCCATTGAGGGTGCTCGACAGGGTCGTGTCCTGAAGAATTGGGCCGATGTCGACGTTGCGGAAGCGGCCCTGCGTGAGTTCTACGGAGGGCACGGCGGCAAAGGGCCGTCCCGCTGCCGACAGGGTCCACTCCCCGCCCTCGAACTGGGCATTCGTCTTCGCGGTAAGCTGTCCCGAATTGAGGCGGGTCTCCGCGTTCAGCGCGTCCATTCGATACGTGCCGTAGTGCGCGTCCTGAACGGTCACGGTCGCCTGGGCCTGCATTGTCTGCGGATCAAACCCTTGTCCCTGCGCCTGAATGGTCGCCGTAATCCCACTGTCGGTCGTGTCCCCCACGAGAGCAGCTACGTTCACGTCTTCGAGCCGTCCCGTGTCGAGGGTGAACTGCTCCGATCCGTCGAAGGTGGCAGAGCCGGACGCCTGCACCTGGCCCTTTGGGAGGCGCAGGATGCCCTCGGCGGACAACGCCTCCGGGCGAAGGGCGACGGAGAGCTGCCCCGAGTCAATTTGCTGCTGGCCGATCCGAGAGTCCAGCAGTGTCGCATCGACGGTGTATGAGGCAGCCTCGCTCCCAATCGACTGGGCCTTGACTTGCGCGGTGGCCGAGATCGTCCCTGTGACGCCGGCGTCGGAAGCCACGGTCGCTAGCGACAGGTTCTGGATCCGGGTCGCCAGGTCGGCGGAGGGGGCCGCGTCGAAGGGGCGGGTTGTGCCGTTGACGGAGAGTGTCGCGCCGTTTGCCACCCCCTGGAGGTCCACCTCGGCAGTGCCGTCTTGAACAGTGGACTGCAGTGTGAGCGACGATGCCTGGAATCCGTAGAGGCGCGTGTCGGTGACTTGGGCCTCCACCGTTCCGTCCAGGGAGTCGAGTGCCGGTCCGCGCAGAGCGCCCTCGACGGTGGCGGTGATGGAATTTTGGATCGAGTCGGGAGTCCCGATCAGGCTCGTGGTGAGGTTGCGGGTCTGGGCGTCGATCTGGTAGTGGAGCGGTGCGGTGCCGGGCGTGGCCTCGATCCGCGGCGTGGCCTCGACCTGCGCAGTGAGGGCGCCTCCGTTGCGGACGCGGGCGTCCGTCGTCAGGGTGAGGCGCCGGCCCGAGCCGGTGAGGCGGGCACGGAGTTCGATGGCCTCCTGGGGATCCACCGCCAGCGTCGGGACCAGTGTCTTCAGGTCACCGAGGACCAGGGGCGTGGCCCGCAGCGAGAGGGCGACGTCGTCCAACGAGTCGTTCGGGCCGAGCGGGAGATGGGCCTGGCCGTGCCCGTACACCTGGCTCCGAGGGGAGGTGAGCCGGAGCGTGTCGATTTGGAGCCGGTGGGACGAAAGAGCCCCTCGGGCGGCCATCCGGAGATCCATCGTGTCGCCGGGAGGGTGGGCCTGGAGGCCGAGCGTGTCGAGGCGTCCTCCGATGGAGGGAGTAAGTTGCAGGTCCCGCGCTTTCAGTTCCAGGTCCCGAACCCGCGCCGTCGAGTCGCGCCCCTCGGCATGGAAGACGGCGTTAAACTGCCCGTTGTTCAAACGCATCCGGTCGATCCGAATCGGCATACCTGCGCTCGTGTCAGGAGCCTCTGATTGTGGCGCCAGGCGCACCCAGTCCCAGGTGGAGTCGGCCGTCTGGCGCATCGTGACGGAGGGATCGGAGAGGGCCACCGAGGTTAGGTGGAGGCGCCCCCGCAGCAGAGCCCCCAGCCGATACTGGACCGCGAGCGTGTCGATCTGGGCCATCGTGACGTGCTCGCCGGACGCGCTGTCGGGACGGGTGAGTGACACGTTCGTGAGGCGGAGGGACCGGACCCAGTTCCCCGACGCTTGCTCCACGGAGAGCGTCGTGTTGGTCATCGGATTCACGCGCGGCGCCAGGAACTGAACCGCCGCAGTCGCGCCCGTCTCTGTCTGCAGCACGAGCAACACGAGGCCCACGAGCACCACCACGGTGCCCAGCAGGCCACCGAGTCCCCACAGCACACGGCGGCCCCAGCGCCGGAGCGTCGAGGTCTCCTCGGGATCCGGGGAGGGAGCAGGGTTCGTGTCGGAAGCGGAGGGAGAAGTCACGATCGTAGCGGGAACGAATGGAGCGAGCAAGCGCTCTCGAGGTCAGAATGATCGACCGATGCCAAAGTGGAGGCGGAAGCGGCGGAAGAACTGGGTTTCGACCTGGGAGACGGGAATGGGATCCTCGCCGGTCACAGCGTTTCCCACGTCCTCTGCGGTTCGCAGGTCCAGGAGATCCGGCGTTAGCTTGTATGCGAGGTCGATCCGCAGGAAGCCGAAGCCCGTCTCATATCGGACTCCAGCTCCGGTTCCCACCAGGAGTTGAGACGGATCTGTGCTGATGGAATTGCCCTGGGCATCGGTCACGACCGTAGGGACGGTGGCGGGCGGGGTTAGATGCAACGGTCCCGGGGTCAGGTAGGCCCCATCCACGAACGTGCCGAGGCGCCACTTGGAACCGAGGCTCGGAAACGGAAGGCGGACCTCCAGGCTCATGCCGATCTTTGTGCGGCTCCCGATGGGACGGTATGCGTACCCCTCTCGGAGCACCGGGGACTCCCGGAGCACTTTCCCTCCGGCCAGCTGAGAGGCCCATCCCCGCACGTCGCTTCCGCCCCCCGCGAAAAAGAGGTAATCAGAAAATCGGTTCTGGTAAATGCGATTCAACCGTCGCTCCTGGTCGGTGGGGGAGGCGGGGAGGGTCAGGTTGGTCCGGCTCTCGTCATACGGCCACATCGATCCCAACGTCACTCGCCCCGCCAGCCCGAGAGACTCAGAGATGGGAAGGTAGCCGCTCAGTTCCGTGCTCAGTTGCACGAACTCCACGCCTGATTCGAAGAAAAATCCACCGAGCTGGACCGACGGGCGAATGATGAACCCCCTCGTGGGACTGATGAAGTCGTCGGCGTCTCCGAAGGTCCCATTCAGCGTGAAGACGCTCTTGTTAAACAGGTCCTCCTCCGTGGTCAAGAGGGGATCGGTGAGCATCGTGTCCTCGGTCGCCGTCGTCAGGTACTGCTGGGTGCGGGCGAACGAGTGCTGCAGAGAGATTGTCCGGTAGGGCAGCAGGTCGTAGACGAGGGTTGAGTTGACCCCGTATTGCCGCTCGTTGAGACCCAGGAACCGGTCGGGGTTCGGGGAGAGGGCAGGATTGAGCCGCTCCTGCGCGAAGGGGGCGATGGTGCCGGACAGTCGGGTTGTGAACAGGTACGGCTGGTGGAGCGTGGCCGACGCCCGGAACTGTCGACTCAACTCCTGCGACGAGGCTCGCGTGAGGAAACCAGGGAAGAAGCTCGGGGGATTTTCGGGATAGCCGGTCTCGGCTGTAAGGTTAACGCTGAACGTGCGGGCGTTTCCGTAGAAATTGCGATGGCGCCACCCGCCCTCCAGCGTCGCGCCCGAGCGCGTGCTGTATCCAACCAGGCCGGAGAAGGACCGGAGCGCGGCCTCCCGAACCCGGTAGCGCACCACCACGGTGCTGTCGTGGGGCTGCTCCGGCACGTCGGCCAGCGCGACGCGGAAAAGATTGAGGTCGAAGAGCATTTGCTGCCCCGTGGTCACCTCGTCGGCCGAAAAGCGGTCCCCCACTGAAAACGGAAGCTCCCGCAGAATGATGGAGCGATCCACCGACTCGTTTCCCTCAATCTGAATCTCGGAGAATACAGCGCGCGGGCCCGGATTGATGCGAAACCGCAGGTCGACGGCGTACTGGCTCGTGTCTACCGACGCCGTCGATTCGACCTGCGCAAAGGCGAACCCGCGATTGCGGAACCACGTCTGGATCTGGTCCACGAGCTGGGTCTGTGCAAACTCGGTGTAGCGGCCGCCGATCTCGATCTCCTCTGTGCGGTAGTCCGTCCAGGCTGCCTGCACCTTGTCCTCCAGGATCGTCGTAATGGGCGCGGTGCCCTCGGCGTTGAGAAATTCAGTGTCGCGGATCTTGAGCGAGCGCCCCTCCCGAATCGTAAAAATCACGTGGATGCTGTTGCGCGAGGTGTCGAGCTGGGAGGCTGGGTAGTCGATCTCCGGGTTCGGAAACCCGTGCTGTCGATAAAACTGCTGCAGCCGAGCAACATCTTTTTGGAGCGTGACCGGATCGAAGAAAAAGAGTTTCCGCTGCACGAGAGGCAAAAACGCAAACAGATTCCGGGTTTCCGTGAGCGTGCCGGGGGTTTCCGTCGCAATCTGTTCTCGGAGCCGGTTCGTGTCGAACGTCTGGTGGTCGACGAATCGAAACGAGATTTCCCGGACCGTGGTGTTGTCGTTCACGTGCCGCAGCGGCGCCTGGGCAGCGGTTCGGTGCAGCCCTCCCGCCAGGCCGATGAAGAGAGCAGCGAGCAGGAGACTTCGGGAGTACAGGACCCCCTGGGGAGTGGACGAGAGGAGCACCGGGGAACGAAAAAGATCGGTTGACAAGACAGGGTCGTGCGGCCGAAGAGCACTTCCTACGAAGTGGCTGAAGAGGAGGAAGACGGACGGGCCTCAGACTCCTCGGTCGAGCCGTCGTCTTCAAACGATTCGTCTCTGGGGTCTACCGCAGCGCCGTCCCGGGCATCCTCGTCTTGAGAGGCACGGCGATGTTTCGCTGACCGCTTCGTGCGCGGCAGTTGCCCGGCGGTAACATGCCGGTGTTCTCGGAGCGATGCGATGACGGCCCCGATCATCAGGACCACTCCGGAGAAGTAGACCCATAACACGAGCGCAACGATGAGCCCAAACGTATTGCCAAGGGCTGCGGTCCCAGTGCCGAACCCCACGTAGGTGGCGTAAAACGTGAAGGCCTGTTTGGCGGCCTCCCACAGCACAGCGGCGATGATGGCTCCGGCGAGGGCGCTGCGCCGTCGGGGGGGCGGTTTGGGCACGAGGTAGTAGAGCTGAAAAAACATCGCCGTCGTGATGAGGAGAGGAAGGAGAAGCCCTGTTAACCAGAGGGCACGGTTCCACAGCCACTGAATCCACTGCTCCAGTCCACTTCCCGCTCCCTGACCGATAATCACGTCGTTCACGAAGGTGGACAGGGACACCGAGAGTCCCACGGTGAGGAGAAAGAGGAGGCCGACTTGGAGGACCATTCGGGCGTCGAACAGGTAGCCGCCGATCAGAGAGCGCTGCTGGTGCCAGTCTTGCTCGAAGGCATTGCTCACCGCAATCCGCAGGGTGATAAACAGCGACAGGGCCGAGAGGAAAAGACCGATACCTCCAATGCCTACAATGGTTGCACTGGCGTCCTGGAGTTGCATCAGGAAGTCGATGATCTGCTGGCTCTGGCTTCCCGGAAGGAGCTCTCGAATGAATCTCGTGACGGTGGCGAACGCGTCTTCACCCCGAAGCACGCGGCCGATAATGCCGGTGGCGAGAATCACGATGGGGACAATCGTGATGAGGACCTTGAAGGCAATCGCCTGGGCCCAGAGGAAGACGTTTTTCTCCGTGAGCTCCAGGTACAGCCCATGACCGTAATATTTTGCGCTCGCCCAGAGGTCCGTTAACGTATTTTGAACGGAATGGGGAAGGTCAATCCTCGGAGACATGCAGCCGAACGGAAATGAAAGAGAAACAGCGTCACTGCTGTTGAGACATCTCAATTATACCCGGCAGCACAGAATGGTGATTCCTGTCGTCGGAGGTTTGGCCCATTCGTTCAGTCAAAAATCGGCCAGAACACACCGAACCGAAATTGCTGGGGCGGAAGTGGATACACGGGCACGACGAACGTGCCGGCCTGCAGCTGTGTGCCCGCCTGCACGTTCTGGAAGGTGAAAAAGAGCGTGGCGTCTCGGATTTGGGCTTCTGCGCGCACGTCGATGGTCCCGCTCGGGCCGACGTCGTCGGGGGCGGTCGGGCCAGGAACTGGGGTCTGTAGAGGCGGGACGACGAGGCGCCCAGTGGGCGGGTGGAACCAGCGGCTGTTCATGGCGCTCCAGCCCCGCGCCCGGACGTAGAGGTCCGTGGTGAGGTCGGTAAAGATCACGAAGCGGGCCCCGAGGCGCACCTCGCCGAAGGATTTGGGCAAGGTGCGAGCGAGACGCTGGTGGAGGGAGGATGCGTTTGGGGTGAGCGTTTTCAGAAGTGTGCCGCGCCCCGTGGCGTACAGCCCGCGACGGGCATCCCGGCGCCAGCCTGCTGCGAGGGTCACCCCGGCCCGCCGCATAGGCGACGGGGTAGCGCGAGCGGCCACGGTATCCGTGATCGTCGTGGGAGGCGGGGTCTCGGGAAGGACTGCGTAGAGATTGACGGCATTGCGGATCTCGTGGGCAAATCCCTTCATCCGAACGTCGAAGGGGCCGAGTCCCACACGAGCCCCCACGCGGCCCTCCACCATCCGATCCGCAGTCCCGCTGCGATCTGTGTCGAGGGGACGGACGTAGGACCGAAATCCTGCCTCCTCGATCCAGGCGCCGCGCTGTCCCGTGAGGCCCACCGAGGCGCTCAGGCGAACCGGCCCGGCGGGATGCCGGAGCTGAAGGTGTGCGGACGGATACATCTGCTCGGACGTGATGTGACCGCCTACATCGAGGAGAAGATCGGTGGCCCCAAGGCGAAGGGAGTCCCGCAGGGTTGCGTGCGCCGCGCTGCGCAGGCCGTCGAGCTGCGGCACGTTGCCCCGGGCAATCTGCCAGAGAGAGCCCCGGGCCGTTCCCGTAAGGGTGTGCCCTCCCACTGTCAGGGGCTGGCGGAGGCGGACGTGTCCCCCGTTCAGCTTCGTGGTCCACGTCGTGTCCCGCGCTCCGTCCCTGAAATCGAATGTGTGGGAGGTCCATTGCGCGGACAGCTCGGTGCGGCGGTCGAGAAAGGGGAGGAGGGGTGCCCGCACGCGTGCCGACAGGTCGTTCCGGATGGTCTTGCGCCGGTTTTGGGGATTTCGCACGCTGTTGCCGGCCACCGGGAGGGCGTAGATCGACTCGAAGAAGTCTACGGGGGGAATGGCGCCGCCGTGCGCGCCGATGCGGTAGATGTACGACCGATCGGACAGCTCTACGGTCCAGTCGTTGGTCTGGTACCGGAGGCGCCCCCAGATGCGCCGTTCGCGGCGCAGCGCACTGCCGTTGTACACCCCATCGGCCTTCCGCCCGCCATAGCCGAGCGTCAGTTGTAGCACCCCGGGCCGCCCGAAGAGATCGAGCTGGCGTTTCTGGGAGTGTCCCACCTCCACCCCGTGGAGCCCACTGTTGCCAAATCGGTAACGGATCTCGGTGAGCGGTCGCTCGGTGTCGTACGCGCGCCACCGAGTGTGCACGCCGACTGCTCCGCCCCCAGGGTCCACTCCAGTGCGGGGGATCGTAAGAAAGGAGGGAGGCAGCAATTCGTAACGCGGACGCCCTGTCAAGGGATCATCGAACGGGAGGCCGTTGAACCAGAGGTGCGCGCGGTGCGGGGCGAGTCCTCGTGGGCTCCACCCATTGGGCCACCCGTACTCCCCGAGGTCGTAGAGGAACCCGCCGGCCCGGTCGCCCAGAATCATTTCCAGGCTCACGTGTGGCAG
>CAZBIB010000004.1:0-2888 GCA_964491575.1 uncultured Salinivenus sp.
CCGAGAGCGGCTGACCGCATGGCAGGCCCAGCGTCCGAAAAACCTTACAGACGGTCGGGATAAGGTCATGAAAGCGTTCGACAAGGCAGAGAAGATGCTCTCTCATGCCAATCTGGACACGCCGGCCCAGAAAGCGTCCTTTCTTGAATTGTTCGCCGACGTGTCGGACGAGGAGTCGGCCAAGGTAACCCTGAAGTGCTGGCGCGGCTCGCAGACGGATTCCTACGACTGGGCCCGCTCGCTCCGGGATGAGCATCTCCCCGCGCTGGTGCGAGATGTGGTGCAGCCGGCCCTTCGTCAGTGGCGCGCCTACGTGCACCGAGAGGTTGTAAAGTTCGTCCGTCCGGCAGTGGGGGTCTTTGCCGAGCTTCGTCGGGAGGAGGGACGCCTCACCTTCCACGACCTGCTGATGCACACGCGCGATCTGCTGCGAGACCATCCCGGTATCCGGGAGGCGATTCAGGAGCGGCACCCCCGCCTGCTGGTCGACGAGTTCCAGGATACCGATCCCCTGCAGGCCGAAATTCTATTCTATCTCACCAGTCGCGACCCGACCGAGACGACCTGGACCGAGTGCTGCCCGATTCCGGGCAGCCTCTTCATCGTGGGCGACGACAAGCAGTCGATCTACCGGTTCCGGCGGGCGGACATGGAGGTGTTCGAGTCCGTCGGGCGCCTGATCGAGGATACCGGGGGAGAGGCCGTAACCCTCACCAAGAATTTCCGGTCGCTCGACGTCATCTGCGACTGGTGCGACGCAGCGTTCGCTCCGATTTTCGACGACCCGGACCTGGCCGATCTCCAGGCGCCCTACACGCCGTTCGACCCGCAGCGGACGACGGACCGGGTGGACGTTAGGCTTCGCCGGATCGATATCGAAAAGGTCCGTGGCAACTGGGGGAGCGACATCGCCGAGGCGGACGCCGCGCGCATCGCCCAGTTTATTCGGGGAGCCTGCAAAGGCGTCCTCGATCCGGCGTTCTATCGACACGACGAGGACGCCGTCTTTCCGGACGGAGCGGACTACTCGGACTTTCTGATCCTCACGCGGACCAAATCTCGTCTCTCAATCTACGCCGAGACCCTCGCGGAGCACGGCATTCCGTATACCGTCACCGGCAGCGAAGACCTGGGCGACGCTCTCGAACTGAAGGCACTGGTGGACCTTTTTACCTGCGCCCTCCGTCCGGACGACGCGGTGGCATGCGTGGCGTATCTGAAAGGGCCGCTGGTGGGGGCGAGCGACGACGACCTGTACCGGTACGCCCAGGCCGGCGGTGCCTTCGACCAGATGCACGAGCCGATTCCATCGGCCGTCCGAAGTGCGCTCGGAGAGGAGGTCGAGGCCCTGTTTGGCGAGGCTTTCGAGCGCCTTCGTGCAGCCCGCCGGGATCTCCGCGAAGAACGACCCTCCGTCGCGCTCGAACAGATCGTCGACGATCTTGGGATCCTTGCTGGCGCCGCGCATCCCGCTGATCCCGCCGAGGGGTCGCTCCGGGCCGGTCGCGTTCTTCGCACGATTAATTACGTGCAATCGCTTGCGGTACAAGGGCTTGACTGGGCCGAAATTCTCGAAGAGCTTCAGCGAGTGGTGGATGGGGAGGAGGATGTGGACGGAATGACCCTGGAAACCGGCAGTGGGGACGCCGTTCGGGTCATGAACGTGCATCAGGCGAAAGGACTGGAAGCACCAGTTGTCTTTCTGGCGGATCCGTACAGTCGCGGCAGTGGTCCGCCGGTCCGTCGCCACCTCCGCCGCGACGCCGGGGAGCTCGTGGCCCCGATCGTGCAGGGCAGCGGCCACTACCAGAAAGTGACCCATCCTCCGCTCGGATGGGACGAGCCGACGGACGGTCGGGACGAGGCCTTTCGGGAGCGCGAGCAGCGGCATGAAGCAGCGGAGGAGCGACGCCTCCTGTACGTCGCGGCCACCCGTGCAGAGAACCTCCTGGTCGTGTCCACCTATCCGGAAAAGCCCAACGACGGGCCGTGGGCCCCGCTCTACCCGCACCTAGATGCGTCGGACGTGCCGGCGCTGGAATCCCCCGACATCGACACCGCGGGCGGACACGCCACGGCCCCCGCTCCGGATCTCTCCACGCAGCGGGCCAAACGTCGAGAACGAATTCGGCAGGTGGCGCAGCCGTCGTACCGCACCGAGGCCGTAACGGGAGTGGATGCGGGGCACCCCGAGGATCCACTTCGTCCCGAGGAGGAGTGGGACGGATATGGGAATTCGTTCGGAGCGGCGGTTCACGATTTGCTTGAGCGGTGCGTTTTGTCGCGAGAGAGGGACCCATCGATGAGCGACGATGTCATCGAGGCCGTGCTGGAGCGAAACGGGGCCGAGGCGGACCCCAAGGAGGTCCAGCGCGCAGGGCGAATGGTGCAGCGATTTTTAGAAAGCCGGATCTGGACGGAGCTGGCGGGCGCTGATCCAGTGTACACGGAGTACCCGCTGGCCCATCAGGTGTCAGATCCCTCGGGACCGGTCGTGCGGCGAGGCGTCATTGACCTGGCCTATCGAACGGAAGAGGGGTGGATCCTGGTCGACTACAAGAGCGATCACGTGGACGGCTCTGTGTCTGAACTCCGGGTTGCCAACCATCCCTACGCCCAGCAGATCAGCACCTATGCCGAGAGCTGGACGGCGGTGCTCGGCGAGCCCATTTCCTGCGCTGGTCTGTGGTTCGCGGATGCCGGGACGCATGTAACCATCGTGGATTGAGCTGTAAGGAAGGTTCTGGTTGTGTCGGGTAGAGGCGCCCCGCCGCGTCGTCTCTGTAGACCTTTTTGTTGAGCTGATAGAGTGTAACCACATGGGATACACTGGATACAGAATTTTCTGTACCGGCGACGTGCACCTGGAGCGTCGCCCCGGAGGAGAT
>CAZBIB010000004.1:2988-30853 GCA_964491575.1 uncultured Salinivenus sp.
GGCCTCATGAGCCTAAGCAACCTAAAACGTCTCTTTGAGCGATTTCGTGGCGAGACGCGGTGCCGGGAGCAGCGGCTCGATCAAATTCCACTCCGGGCTGGTCAGGTCGTAGGGTAGGTCTTAAAAGACGGCGTTTGTTGGTTCTCAAGAGGGCGAAATGACATCATTCACGCCCTGCCAGAAGCCAAGATGTTCCCGTAAAACTAAATTCACAGAAGCGCTACGAGAGCACGTTAAACCTCGCCTTGTGAAGGCGAATCACCCTCAGCAGCGGCTCAGGACCGATTCGACGGTTCACGCTTCAGTGGAATTGAAAGAAGTCAGCGTTGACATCAAGATAACGAAGGCTTAACGTTGAAAAACGCAACGGCGAAAGCGCCATCAGCGACGCCAAGATCAACGAGCAAGCAACGCCCTCCCATGCGCAAAGCACTACTACTCGGTTTTTTTCTGGCCTTTTTCGTACTGCTTCCCTCGTATACTTGGGCCCAGACGGGGACCCTCACAGGGAAAGTGCTCGACGCCGAGTCCGGAGAGACCATTCCGGGGGCTAACGTTATGCTTTTGGACATTGACAAGGGAGCCGCCACCGATCCTCAGGGCGCATTTACCATCGAAAACGTGCCGACAGGGACCCACACGCTCCGCGTTTCCTTCATCGGGTATCAGACCTATGAGGAGGAGGTCTCGATAGAATCAGGCGACGTTACGACCGTGAACGTGGAGTTGGAGACAGGCGCCGTTGGTCTCGACGAGGTGGTTGTGACAGGATACGGGACAGAGCAAACGGCCGGAGAGTTAACGGGCTCCATCTCCAGCATCAGCGAAGAAAACATACAGGACGTGCCGGTCCAGAACACGGCAGGCCTTCTTCAGGGACGCGTATCTGGGGTGCAGGTGTCCGCGACGAGTGGGAATCCCGGAAGCGGCTTCAGTATCGACATCCGAGGGGAGGGGTCCATTAATGCTGGGAGTCGTCCCCTGTACATCGTCGATGGGGTAAAGATGAGCTTCGACGCGAATGTCGGGCTGACGGACCGGAGTCCCTTAAATGCGATTGCCCCGTCGGACATCCAGTCGATCCAGGTTCTCAAAGATGCGGCCGCCGCCGCAATTTATGGGGCACAGGCCGCGAACGGCGTGGTGCTCATCCAGACGAAGTCGGGGCGCCAGGGTGAAACGCGCGTGTCGGTCGACTTTGAGGGAGGCGTCCGGTTTCAGTCTCAGCGATGGGATTTGATGGACCGGGACGAGTGGCTCGAATTCCAGATGGACGCGTTTGGGGAGGCTGGCACCCGCGACATCCTGGAGGACTTTGGGTATGACCGCGACACAGAGTTCAGTGAGCTTCAAAACTACAATTGGCAAGATTGGCTCTTCGATCCGGGGGCACACCGGCGGGTCGGCTTCAGCGCCAGTGGAGGCGACCAGAACACGGACTTCTACCTGTCGGGTAGCTGGGCGCAGACTGGGGGGGCGCTGGTCGCAGGAGCGGTGGACTATGAGCAGTATAAAATCCGGGCCAACCTGGGCCAGCAGTTTACCTCGAGTCTGAACGCGGACCTGAATTTGAGTCTGAGTAATCAGACAAGCAATGGGGTGTGCCAGGATGGATTCTACATCAACTGCCCGTTCTATCAGGCGATTGGAGAGGAGCCGCCCATTTCGTATCCGTACCTGGACAACGGGCAGTACAACCCCGATACGGAGCAGAGCCCGATTTACAATCCGGCGGTCACCCTGAATGAGGAGACGCGGACATCGACGATCACTCAGTTCGTCGGGAGTCTCTCACCGTCGTACCAGATCACCCCGTGGTTGACGGCAGAGGGGACGGCCGGGCTCGACTGGCAGATCGCGAAAGAGAACGACTACGGCACGCCGACCGTCGCGCCGGCCAACGGCGGAGAGCTATTCCGCGGACACAACTGGATTACGAATATGACCCTCAGCGCGACGCTGAATGCCAATCAGACGTTTGGGGACGTGCATGACGTGGGCGGACTTCTCGGGACCGAGTATACCCGGCGTATGGAGGATGACGATGGGTTCGGGGTGATTGGCTTCAACAACAGCCTTCTCCGGGTCGCAAACGCGGCGGCCGCGGCGTCCGGTGTGCCGTCCGGGTTCAACGATGAGTACCGCCAGCTCTCCTACTTTGCCCGGGGCAATTACACGTACGACGGACGCTACCTCCTGACGGTGACCGCTCGGTACGACGGGTCGTCCCGGTTTGGGGATCTCCGTCGATGGGGGTTCTTCCCGTCCGTCTCCGCCGGATGGCGGATCTCGGAGGAGGAGTTCTTCAACGCCGACTACGTCAACTCCTTAAAGTTGCGTGCCAGCTACGGGGTGACCGGAAACTCGCAAATCGGGGACTACGCGGCCCGAGGGCTGTACAGCCTCGCGGACTCGTACAGCGGACAGCCGAGCATCCGGCCCGACCAGTTGGCTAATCGGCGACTCACGTGGGAGGAGAAGCGGTCCATCAATCTGGGCCTCGACTGGGCACTCTTCAGTAGCCGGATCACCGGAAGCCTAAATCTCTACCGCGAGAACAGCGACAACCTGTTGCTGGATCGCCCCCTTCCCGAAAGTAGTGGGTACGGGTCGATCACTGAAAACATCGGTCTTGTCCAGAACAAGGGGATTGAGTTCGACCTACAAACCGTAAACGTCCAGACCGAGGACTTCCGCTGGTCGACGAGATTCAACATGTCGATTCGGCAGAACGAGGTGAAAGAGCTCACGCCTGGAACGGAGGAACTGGCGTCAGACTTCACGCCCGTTGCAGTGGGGCATTCACTCCAGGCCTTCAAGGTTCCTCTCTGGGCCGGCGTGAACCCTGCCGACGGCCGACCCCTGTACTATGATGCCAACAACGAACTGACGTACAATCCGGATGCCGCGGATGAGCAGTTCTTCGACGGGGCCGAGGAGGATGTTGTGGGAGGCTTCGGGACCCGGGTCACCTACAAGGGCCTTTCGCTGAATGCCTTCTTCGACTATAGCTATGGCAAGCACGTGTACCAGAACGCGCTTTCGAGCTACACGGCGGCCTTTGGTGAAAACGTTTGGGGAGAGCTCCGCAACCGATGGAGAGAGCCGGGAGACATTGCGCCGTATCCCCGCTCCACCCCTTCCGGTGCCTTCGACGACGCTCAAGACCCGTCAGGCCTCTCGAATTACTGGCTGTTTCGGGTCAATTACCTCCGATTGAAGAACGTGACCCTGAGCTACAATCTGCCCTCGAATCTGGCCGATCAGGTGGGTCTCCGAGGTGCCCGGATTTATGTGACGGGACTGAACCTGGTGGACTGGCAGAGCGTGCCGGGAATTGAGCCGGAAGCCTCCGGCGCGCTCGAAGAGGGGGACTATCCTGTTGAGCAGCAGTTCAACGTTGGTATCCAATTGGACCTTTAAGGAGAAGAGAGTTGTCCGTCCTCGCTCGCAGAGGAGAAGGCGGGGCCTGTGCCCCAGCCGCTCCCGCTCCTTGTCCACGACAGACTTTCACTGAGCACACGCTGTAGATATGCGATCCTTTGCTACGACCGTCCTCACCGTCGCTCTTCTTGCGTTGTTTTCGGGGTGCGACAGTGTGGTCGAGCGCACCGAACCCAGTCAGTCGATCTCCCAGGAAGTGGCCCTTTCCAACCCCGACGCCATTCAGGGGGTTCGGGCGAGCATGTACGACCGCATGCACACTGAGGCGTTGAGTACTGACTGGCTTCTGGGACCCTCCGCGATTGCAGATAACATGTACTTCCGTGGCAACCAGGAGCGGCATCAGGGACTCAATCGAAATCTCCGGCGCGATGGGCTTCTCACTTTGGCAGATCATAACGGGTACACAGTCCTCTACAATCTGATCAACGACGCCAATGTCCTGATCAGTGGCATTGAGGAGGGAGCGCTACCCGAAGACGAGGCCAGCAAGCTGGAGGCCGAGGGGCTCTTCATGCGAGCGCTGGCCATGCACCATGGGGTCCGCGTCTTTGGGTATGACCCCAACGGGCAGGGCGGCGTCGTCTCACCCAATTCGGGGCCGGGACAGGGGTTTGAGTTGGGAATTGAGATCCGAACCACGCCAACACTCGACGTAGCGGATGCTACGGATACACCCCGGAGTCCAGTGCCGGCGGTGTACGACCAGATCGTGTCGGACCTGGAGCAAGCGATCAGCATCTTCCAGAACCTTCCCAGTGCCGTAAAGGAGAATTCGGAGTTTTACCCGTCCGAAGCGGCAGCTCAGGCCCTGCTGGCCCGGGTTCGCCTGTACCAGCGCGACTGGGACGCGGCGAATTCGCGTGCCCAGAATGCAATTGATCTGGCAAGTTCCACATTTGGGTCTGAGCTGGCAGCACCGGACTCGGGGAGTGTCAGGTCCATCTTTGACGAGCGGAATGGAAACCCCGAAGCCATCTTTACCATTGCGACGGATCCGAACGCTGGAGAGTCCCCCGGCGTGAACAACGCGATCTCCGTGTACACCACAATCCAGTATCTCGCACAACTGCCCACCCAGGACCTTGTCAGCCTCTACGAGCCGGGCGATGCGCGCCTTGCCGCGTGGTACGATCCCTGCTACAACGAGATCTTTGACTCGAAGCCAACGGGCTGTAGCGCGGTGAATGACGAAGGGTACGAGCTGACCAAATACTCCTCAGAGCGGGCAGTATCCCAGTACGCCGACAATCATCCCCATCTTCGAATTGCCGAGATGTATCTGATCCAGGCCGAGGCGCGCCTGAATCAGCAAGGGGCCTCGGAGGCTATCGCACGCCTCAACGACCTTCGGAGCCAGCGGAATGCGAGCATGCTGGATCCCGGCAACTACACCCAAGCCTCTGCCATGAATGAGATTCTGGAAGAGCGGCGTCGCGAGCTGGTGGCTGAAGGACACCGCTTCTTCGACCTTAAGCGGCTGGGACGCGACATCCAGAAGGTGCAGGGCCGAGAGGATATTCCGTTCCGGGACATTCGGGTTCTGGATGACTTGCCGGAGGACCAACTCGCGGTGAACGACTCCCTGCAACAAAATCCCGGATATTAATGATTTTCCGGGCAAGCCGACCAGTTACACGGATCTGCTTTCCACCAAACTTGACTAGGCAACTATGAGGTTCATGAAGAGACCGATATCTCTTTTGCTCGGTGTCATCCTCCTGTCGATGGCCATTGGGGCCTGTGACATGTTCGAGCAGCGCAACCGAAAATATACGGATGACCCAAAGATTGAATTCTATCCCTTGAATGAGGGGGTCGACGAGGCCGCCCTGGATGATACCCTCGGGACGGCAACCGACGACACGACAATCACCACGTCCATTCAGCTCATCGGGCCACAACGAGATTCTGAGCTGCCCGTCAGTTTTGTCGTGGATGATTCATCGACGGCAGAGGAAGGGGTACACTATAGTCTCCCGTCCACGTCGGCTACACTCGCGGCCAACTCCAGTGAAGTGGAAGTAGACGTGACTGTGCTGAATAACAACCAGGACGACGCTGAAACCAACCACGTGCTGTTCTTGACTCTTCAGGACAGCGAGGGGGTTGAGGCTGCGGAGAACCTGAAAACCTTCACCTTGACAATTGAAGGGAATGACGAGTGAGGGACTTGAATCTGCGTACGCATCCATCGTCCTCACCTAACCGAAAAGCTGACAGTATGAATACGTTGACACGAACCTTGGCTTCAACCTTCGTATTTCTCGTCGGCGCTGCCTGCCTAGTTGTCCCGCCGTCCGCGACGGCTCAGAACCAGCCCGGGGAACTCTATTTGGGAGTACAAGGGGGGCTCACGCAGTCCCAGCTTGCCGGGGATCGAGTAGAGGCCTCCAGTCGACAGGGCTTCAGTGGAGGGGTGAACTTCCAATACCATGTCACTGAGGTACTTTCTGTAGAGCTGGGCGCCTTGTATACGAGACGGGGAGCCGACAATGTGACGTCCAGCGGAGCGCCCAACACGTCGAGTCCGGCCTTTGACTACGATGAGGACCGCCTGACGATCAACTACTATGATTTTCCTCTGCTCGTGAAGCTCACGGCCCCGATCGAGGCCGTGAAGGTCCGTGCCCTTGCTGGTCCCGCACTCAGCTTTCTGGCGTCGGCAGAGGAGAATGGCGTTGATGTTCAGAGGAGTATTGAGTCCACGCCGGAGGTCGAGCGGCGATTCCTGCTGTACGACTTTGCAGGGGTTGTCGGTGGGGAAATTGCAGCTCCGCTTCCGTCCGGATTTGTGAACGGGGAAGTCGCGATAGATGGTCGCTACACCTTTGGGTTCGATAACATTGATCAAACGCAAGGCTTCGTGCTCAGAAACCGGACGTTGAGCGGATCGCTAATCGTTCGATTCAGATTATAGTCGGAGACAGGTATTTTATTGCACGATCGAAAGCGTAGAATTATCAGTACACAGGCTCAGATGACCTGTTAAAATCACATTTGAATGATTCTAGGTAGGGGCAGCGAGAGAAGTCACTTCGGCTATTAATACGGATGATGCTATTGTCCCCAAATTGGGAACGGCAGGCCTGTCGGTTGGCGTGGAAAGCTTCGGCGAGTTTCCTTATCCGCCACCAGACGGTTCCTTTTTGACGGCGAAATCCAATAGCACCAGCCGTCTATTCCATAAGGGTAAGCGACTGCTAATTCTGCGTCTGCGCGTAGTTTAGGACCGCCACGAGGAAGACGCCCCCAGCCGTATTGCCCACCGCTGCGGCGCTGAAGTACGAGAGAAACGTTCCCACACCGGCGGTGCCGGAGAAGACGGCGTACAGCCCCTCACAGGCCCCGACGATGCAGTGCGCGAAGCCGGACACAGGGATCGCGTAGGTGATGAGGAAGACGATGAGAAAGCGCAGCGTGTCCTCCTGCGACGCGTGCACGAGCCACACGATAGAGGCCATCAGCCACCCGGCGAAGACACCTTTCCAGAACAGCGTGACCCACGAGCCTTCCATCGCGCGGGAAGCCACCTCGTGGGCGGCCTTTGCCACCTCCGGCGAAAAGACCGACGTGTGCGCCAGCACCAGCGCCACCAGCGCGGTGCCCATCACGTTCGCCGCCATCACCACCCCCCAGACGCGCAAGAGCTCCCACACCGAGCTGCGACCCGTCAGTGCCAGCGTGACGGGCGTGAGAGTGTTCTCGGTGAAGAGTTGGTAGCGCCCGGCGACGATCAGGAGGAAGCCGAGTGGATAGAAGAGACTGCCCACCGCGTGCGCCACGTCGGAGGAGCCGGGCACGGCGGCGGTGAGGGCGGACATGGACGCGAACGAAAGTCCCAGCGAAAGACCGGCGGCCACACCGCTCAAAAAAAGAATCCGCACCGACCGATCGACTTCTTCTTCGGCGGTGGCATGGACGCGCGCAAAAATCTTGTCCGTCGAGAAGTAGTCCGGCACACCGCCCTCCTCAGTAGACGATGCACTCGCCCGTATTCCATGGGGGCGGTCTTCACCGAGACCCGCGCCGTGCTCTTTTGTGGAGGGTTTTTCTGAATCGTTCGCCATTGCTGTGTGCGATGGGTGAGAAAGTGCGTACGCTCAGGCGAGACTGTTCTGCTCAGGCGAAATGAACGTCGGCGACCAGTGGCAGGTGGTCGGCAAACAGAAACGCGCTGAACGTGTAGCTGCGGATAATATTAAAATGCTTGCTGAAAAAGAGGTGGTCGAGCCTCTTCGACGGCGCCCAGGCAGGAAAGGTCGGCCCTGCATCGGTACGTTGCAAGTTGCCTTTAGTGAGTAGGCGCAATTCGCTCTTGTCCGCCACGTTGAAGTCGCCAGCCAGAATTGTGGGCACATCCGGGCGCTGGGCAAGGATCTCGGCTACGTGCTCGATCTGGGAGGTGCGCAGCGGACGCACCAGGCTCAGGTGCGTGACACACACGCGCACCGTCGTTTCGCGGAGAGCGATGTCGGCCTCGCACAGGAAGCGCGGCTCGCCGGTGCCCGGCAGCTCGTGCGCCTTCGCCTCGCACAGCGGGAAGCGCGCGCAGAGGGCGTTGCCCTGATTGAGTCGCTTCCCAGCGGTGAGCGTCGGGAAAAACGTGCGGTGCTCCAGCGGCGTCGCCTCGGCGAGCAGCGCCGTCTGATCGACCCCTTTCGTGCGCCACGAGCCGCCACCAACCTCGGTGAGCGCGACCACGTCCACCGCTTCGGAGTCCAGAAAAGTGGCGGCCTGCCGGACGGACGCCGAGTCATGCGGCAGCAGATACTTCCAGGCCGTAAGCAGGTAATGCCAGTACCCGCGCGTCGTACCGACGCCCCTCTGAAGGTTGCAGGTGGCAATGCGGAGCGGTTTACTCATGGAGAGTTGTGTGGGCAGGTTCTTGGGGTCCAGCGTTTTTTTACACCTGCATGAGCGCGTACAGTCCCCACTGTTGGAGACGAAGGTGCAGCGGACGCTCCCTCCAGTGGGCGAGCGTGTAAGCCTGCGAGTGCGCCCGGTGCCTCCGATGGTGATCGCGGAGCCGGCGCGCCAGCGTGGCATCGACCACGGCCGCGCCCACCTCCAAGTTGTGCACGTCCGACCAGCGGTCCATGTTGTAGGAGCCGATGAAGCTGAAGCAGTCGTCGATGACGAGGTGTTTGGCGTGCAGCATACGGTCATGCATCTCGTAAATCCGGGCCCCGTTTTTGAGCAACTCGCCGTAGACGTGTCGCTTGGCCGTGCGGGCGAGGTGGTTGTCCGTGCGTCCGGCGGTGACGATCTGCACCTCGACGCCGCGCCGGGCGGCCTTCGCCAGCTCCTTGCGCAGCCAGGGCGGGGGCGATGAAATAGGCGGCCGTCACCAGGCATCGCTCTTGCGCCTGCTCTACGGCCTCCCGGAGCAGACGGTCGAGCGCATGCTGGCTCAAGCGCTCGTCAAGTCCGAGGACACAGGCGGGAGCGCCCTCGGGGTCGCTGTCATGGCGCTCTGGAACCGAGCGCTCACCTGCGAAAGAGGGGGCTTTGCTAAGCGACTGCAAGAAAATACTCGCCAAGTCCTGAACGGCGGGGCCTTCCACACGCAGGAGTAGGTCGACAAAGCGGTCCGTGCCCCACTCCTCCCCGGCGTAGTGCCCGCTGACGTTGGCACCACCCGTGTAGGCCGTGCAGTCGTCCACGATCAGGAGCTTGCGGTGGTCGCGGTGCAGCGGGTTCATGAGGCGCTGCCGTACCCGGTGCCAGGGGTACACGGGGTTGAACGCCACGACATCCCCGCCCGCCTCGCGCAGCGGGCGAAAAAATGCTTCAGTGACTTCCGACGAGCCCTGGCTGTCGTAGATCAAGACCACATCGCAGCCGCGCCGCGCTGCGTCGGCAGGATCGAAGATGTAGGTCTCCATCCACACACGCTCCTCGGCCTGGTTGATGTCCGTCCAGAGCGTCCGAAACATCCGGTCGCCGCTCGTAAAGAGCCGCAGCCGGTTGCCCTCTGAATAGCCTGACCGCAGTGCGGGACGGGTAAGCAGTCGGTGCCAGCGCTCCATTGCCATTGCAGGGTCATTTCTTCTCAAGGAGACAAACGACCAGCGACGCAGTAAGTGTTTTAAGAAAGCTGGTCGTGAAGCTGATTCAGGCGATCCAGCGTGTCGGCCTCGCCGGGGCTTTTGTCCGTGCGCACGTTCTGGAAGCGCGGAATCCGCAAGGCGTACCCAGCGTCGTAGGCGTCGGTGGTCTGGATGTCCTGAAAATCCACCTCAATCACAACCGACGGTTCAACTTCAGCCCTGCGCCCTTCGCTCGCGATGATCTTCGGCTCCAGCCTGTCGGTCAGTTCCTGGAGCTTCTCTTCGGAAAACCCGGTCCCGACCTTTCCAACAGTCTTATGGTCCTCCCCGTCGCGCACCGCCACCAGCAGGCTCGACAGCAGCCCGCTGCGCCGCCCGCTTCCCCAGACGCCACCCACTACGACGACATCGAGCGACTCGTATTGCGGCTTGATCTTCATCCACCGGTGTGTGCGTTTCCCCGGCTCGTACGTTGCCTCCGGCGCTTTGGCAAGCGCTCCCTCGTGCCCGGCCTTCACCGCGTCCTCGAAAAAGCCGTGTACCTCGCGTTTCCCCTTCGCCGTGATCGCCTCGGTCATCTGCACGCGCTGCGACGAGCGAAACAGATCCGAAAGCTGCGCGCGGCGCTCTCGCTGCGGGGTGTCCATCAGGTTCTCTCCATCTAAAAAAAGCACGTCGAAAAGATAGAGCACGAGCGGAATCTCGTCGGCCGTCTCTTCCACGTCGTGCTTGCGACCGATGCGACTGAGCACCTTCTGGAAGGGCTGCTTCTCCTGGAGGGCTGTGTCGTAGGCCACGGCCTCGCCCTCCACGATGGCATCTTTGCCCTGCCAGGCCGTCTTGAGCGCGTCGGTCACGTCGGGCAAGCTCGCCGTCACGTCTTGCAGCTTGCGCGAGTAGCAGCGGACCTCCGGCTCGCTCTCGCCTTTGAGGTGAATTTGCAGGCGCGCACCGTCGTATTTCGTTTCGAAAAGCCCCTCGCCGTCGAGCCGCTTCAGCGCTTCGTCGGCGTCTTCCACCTTGCGCGCGTTCATGAACTGGTAGGGCCGGAAGAGTGCCAGGCCGGTCTGGGCGAGGCTCTGTGATCCCCGTCGTGCCCGCGTGGCAGCCAGCCCGATGTCGTTGGTCAGGGCGTGGACGCTGGACGGCCCCAGCATCCACCTCGAAGGCTTCCGCGATGGCATCGGTCAACAGCCCGTGCCCAACGCCGATGCGCATTTTTCCAAGCACCATTCCTGTAAAATATTTTGCGCCGCGGGCCGTCGTGTGCGTGAACACATGCGCCAGCAACTGTTCTCGGTCCTCGTCGCGCTTGACGGTGCGGTTGGCGCGCTGCCAGAGGTCCGTGACCGTAAGCCCGTCGGAGCCACCCGGCGCGGAGCGCGCCGCCACCTCGCCCATGTCGCCCGTGTCTTTGACGGCCTGTTGGATTTCATCGGCATCCTTCTCGGCCAGCCGGGCCAGCACACTGCGCACCGTGGCCGGCCCTATGCGTAGCTCGTCCGTAAGCGTCGGCGCTACCACCTCGCCGACCGTCAGGTGTGCGACGGCGTCCAGCGTCTTCTCTTCTCGATTTCTGAGCAAATCGACCAGAAGACGCACTTTTTGCTCCTGACTGTCAGCCTCAACGATTTCGTCGTAGGTCGTTGCAAGGTCGGAAAACTTCATAGCAGAATGGCTGCAACTCGGAAGGTCAGGAAAGGATACAGCGTAAAGCGACGAGGGATGAACGGATCGGTGACGTATTATGGCTTCCCGAAAAGAACAGCTCGACAAGCTGACCTGGGCGATCCAGCACTGTACGAAGTGCCCGCTCTGGGAATCGCGCACCCACGCCGTGCCCGGCGACGGGCCGCTCTCCGCCAAGGCCATGCTCATCGGCGAGGGACCTGCCGAAGAGGAAGACGAAGAAGGCCACGCATTCGTGGGACCGGCGGGGCGCTATCTGGATCACGTCCTGGAAGAACACGATCTTGAGCGCAGCGACTTCTTCATCACGAACCTCACGAAGTGCCGTGCGCCGAAGGAGCGCGGACCGAATACATCGGAGATCGAGACCTGCACATCGAACTATCTGTTCAAGCAAATGGATCTGATCGGACCGGATGTCATCATGCTGCTGGGAAGTACAGCAGCGGGTTTTCTACTCGACGATTTTCAGAGCATCAAAGAGGCGCGCGGCGAGGTCATCGAACAGGATGGGCGGCGTTACATGGTCAGCTATCATCCGGCGGCGCGGTTTTATCGGGAAGAGATGGGGGAGCGGCTCAGTGAAGACATTGCCCAGCTCAAAGAGATGGTTTAGCTCCCATTCGCAAGCACGGCCACGCTGAGAGCCGTCGCGATCCAGCGTATCGGTCGGAGGAGCAGCGACGGCGTGTTGCACGAGTGCGATGCGCCCGGGATGGGGGGCGCGGTGGGGATACGGAGAGGGCCTTCTTTTTATGGAGCCTCGGTCTGATCTGGGACGATGAAGGCGTCCGGAAACGCCGAGAGGGCGGTATCGAGGACCCGTTCGGCCTGTTTCTCTTTGGCGAATGGGCCGAGCTGGACCCGGTAGAAGGGCGTTTTCCATTTGATGTTGACGGGGGTGTCGGATGTCTGCGTTCCCTGGACGAGTGAGGGACGCGTCGAGTCCGGCTGCTGCTTCCACCACCGCTGCGCCTGACCGAGAGTCTCGGCAGCCTGGTCCTTGTCCTCAGTCATCTGGAGTTGGACGTGGTATACGCGGGATGGAGGCTCTGATTCCGTCGCGTCGGGAGATGGAGCGGGCCCTGAGCAGGCTCCGAGCAGCACGGCTCCCAGAAGGAGTCCCGTCATAACATAGAGCTCAGGCGGCACAACGCGGGGCACAGGAATGCGCACAGAAACCAGTGTAGGCAGGGGCAGAAGAGGCGAGTCGTTACGTTGCATCTACGCGTTCCTCCGGAGCGCTGTTCGACCCGCTCTGCGTCCGGGGGCGCTGCCGGGCAGAGCGCGTCTCCTATGCTTCCACGCCCCACTGATTCCCGTTGCAGTTTGTCCGCCTCGGACCGATAATGACACGGACCGATAATGAATCGCCACGTTTCCTCATCGCGGCCCTCTGTGCTTCATGCGTATCCTCGTTTCCCTCTGCGCCGCAGTGCTCCTTCTCGTGGGGGGCTGCCAGTCGCCCGAGCAGACGCCCTCCGCCGCGGCCATTATCGACAGCGCCCGCGCCGCCCACGGAGCGTCCGTGCTCGACCGGGCCCTCGTCACCTTCGACTTCCAGGGCGACACGTACCGCATCCGGCAAAACGAGGGACAGTTTCACTACCGGCGCACCTACACCGATTCGCTGGGGCGATCCGTCACCGAGGGGATGACAAACGAGGGGCTGTACCGGGTGGTAGAAGGGGACACCGTGTCGCTCTCTGCATCAGAGCAGAACACCATTGAGACCACCGTCAACTCGGTGACCTATTTTGCTCTTCTGCCGGAGCCGCTCGGGGATTCCGCCGTGCAGCCCGTCTACAGCGGCCGCGACACGATCGACGGCGTGCCGTATCATCGCGTGAAAGTGACCTTTCGCCGGGAGGGAGGGGGCAAGGACTGGCAGGATGTCTTCATGTACTGGTTCCGCACGGACTCGTACGCCATGGACTATCTGGCCTACGCCTATGGCCAAGGACCCAACGAGGAGCCGGGCACTCGTTTCCGAGACGCCTACAATGTCCGCCAGATCAATGGAGTTCGCATGGCCGACTACTATAACTACACGGTCGATACCCTCTTTGCCGACCAGCTGGCGCAGTACCCCGACCTATGGGCTCAGGATGCTGCGCGCCTCGTCTCCCGCATCGAGCTCGACAGCGTGCAGGTACAACCCCTCTGACGCATTTCGGAAATTCCACCATCCAACGCAACGCCTACACGTTCCATGCGCACTGTTCCGACTGGGTGCCTGTCGCTGCTGTTTTTGGGCCTTCTCCTCCTGCCGTTTTTCCTGGCCAACGTCTTTCTGGTGGCCCTTGCCAAGCTCGGCCTCGGTCCCACAAGCTCTCTGCTGGTGGCTCTCGGCATCTTTGTGGGCGGGCTCGTCAACATTCCGGTGGCGCGGATCGAGCAGACGGAACTCGTCGAGTACAGCCCGACCCGTCTCCTCGGCCTGAACCGCCTGCTCGCGCGGCCCGTGCAGCGGCAGTCCTTTACGATCATTGCCGTGAATCTGGGTGGCTGCCTCGTGCCGACGGCCCTGGCCGGGTATCAGATCGGACGCATTGCCCTTCAGGCGCCGTCGACCCTGCTCGCCCTCGGCGCGGCGCTCGTTCTCAACGTGGGACTCTGCTACTACTTTGCCACGCCTGTGCCGCAACGAGGCATCGCCCTGCAGCCCCTCATCCCAGCAGCCGCAGCGGCACTGGCGGGCCTGGTGCTGGCCCCGGAGTGGGCTCCTCCCATTGCGTTCTCGGCTGGAGTGCTCGGACCTCTCATCGGCGCCGACCTCCTGCACCTCGACGACATTGCCGAGATCGGGACGGGTATGGCCAGTATTGGCGGGGCGGGGACGTTCGACGGGGTCGTCCTGTCGGGTCTCGTGGCGACGCTCCTGGTGCCGGGGGCGCTGTAGAAACGCGACGATGTCCGAGTCAGATCAGGGAGCCGAAAGGCATGTTTGAAACATTCATATTTATGAGTACATCTATGGATTATGTTACTGTTATCAGCAAATTAAAAAAGTACAAGGCATGCGTTCTTGAAAAAGGGGGATAGCAAAAGAGGGGGCTCTTTTATATCGTTCGGATAGTGATCGGCAGGACCCGGGTCCCTGTCACCGTGCGCAGATGGTCGGGGGGCGACTCCATCTGGTTGGGTCGGGGGCAGGATGCCCAGGTCGATGCCTCACTTCTCATACAGGTACACCAACACACCCCTACGCCACTCATGAAACGATGGGCTACGATCCCGCTCTTACTCATTCTCGGAGCGCTCCTTTGGCCGTCCGCGGCGCTTGGGCAGGGGGCGACGACCGCCTCGATCAGTGGAACGGTGACGGACGCAAACGGAGAAGCACTGCCGGGGGCGAACGTCGTTGCTGTGCATGTGCCATCGGGCACGCGGTACGGCGCGTCCACCGGCAGGAATGGACAGTACAACTTGGCCAATCTGCGCGTCGGCGGGCCGTACCGGATCACCGCCTCGTTCGTCGGCTACCAGTCGAAGCGCGAGGAAGGCATCACGCTGGACCTCGGCCAGACGCTGCGCCTCGACTTTCAGCTCCAGGAGCAGACTGCCGAGCTGGAGGAGGTAGAGGTGGTCGCCAGGCAGGGCGGCATCCTGTCGTCGGAGCGCAAGGGCGTGGCGACCAATATCGGCACTCAAGAGCTTGAGTCACAGCCGACGATGGGCCAGCAGATCGCCGACATCGCTCGGCTTGTACCCCAGGCCTATGTCCAGAACTCCAACGACGACGGGGCGTCCTTCTCGATTGCGGGGCAGTACAATCGATTCAATGCGATCTACATCGACGGCGCGGTTAGTAACGACGTATTCGGGCTCTCCGCGCAGGGCACCGACGGCGGCCAGTCCGGCGCCGCGCCGATTAGCCTGAACGCCGTTGAGCAGGTGTCGGTCGACGTGTCGCCCTTTGAGGTGACCAAGTCGGGCTTCACCGGAGGGGCGATCAACTTCGTCACGAAGAGCGGGACGAACGAGTTCGAGGGCTCCTTCGAATACTTCCGTCGGAGCTCGGACCTGACAGAGAGTAAATTCACCGCGGATGGAGAGACCCTTGTCGACGGTCTGCCGTCTGCTCCGGACAACCGGTTTGTGTTCTCGCTGGGCGGGCCGATCATCCAGGATAAGCTGTTCTTTTTCGCAAACGTAGACATCCGCCGCTCGGAGACGGCTCTTCCGTACCAGCCGTACCAGGGGGCCCTGGGCTTTGAGGGAACCGATAACAACCAGTTGGACGGACTCGGAAAGGTCCGCGATTTCGTGGAGCGAAATACCGGATACGATCCGGGCACGCCTCGGGACAAGGCGTCGATCGTGGATAGCGATAAGTACCTGCTTCGGCTTGACTACAACATCTCGTCGAATCACCGCCTCACGGCCCGGTACTTCTACAACGATCACTACAACGTCGACGGCTTCCAGAGCACGAACACCTTTGCCAACTTCCAGAACAACTCGGAGGTCTTTCCGAGCCGGCAGCACAACGTGATGCTGCAGTGGAACGGGTCGTTCGGCAACAACGTCGCCTCGCAAACCACGGCCACGTTGAAAAATAATGTCGACGACCGGGGGGTGGAAGGGGAGCCGTTCCCCGCAATCTCAGTGACCGATCCGGGAGGCGGGTTCAGCCTGGGCTCCGAGCCGTTCTCGCGGCCGAACTACCTGGAGCAGACCGTCGGGACCCTCACGAATGAGACGGACATCTTTCTGGGCAACCACACGCTGACAGTGGGGACGCACAACGAACTCTACGGGATGGACAATCGGTTTGCGGTCTACGGTCCGGGGAACTACAGCTTCGACACTGTCGACGACTTCGCGGAGACGATCTGCCACTATGCCGAGCGGAACCAGGGGCAGTACGGAATTGACGGCCCCGGTCCCATCTGCCAGGCGCAGTACCCAGACCCGCAGCCGCAGACGGGCTTGTACCTGCGACAGTACTCGCTTCTCGACGACAACCCAAACACGCCGGAGTTTGAGTCCCTCGCCAGCGACAACACGAACCTGCGGTCCGACTTCAACGCCGTGAAGCTCGGCCTCTTCGTGCAGGATGAGTGGCAGGTGACCGACCGGCTTCGGCTTACGTACGGCCTGCGGGCGGACATTCCGAAGATCCTGGACGAACCGCAGACCCACCCGACGACCAATCCGGAGACCATCCCGGCCATTCGGAACGCCGGATACGATCTCCATGGCGCGCGCGCCGGCGAGATGCCCGACTGGCAAGTGTTCTGGGCCCCGCGGGGCGGGTTCAACTACGCGCTCAATGAGGAGCGGACATCCCAGCTTCGAGGAGGCGCCGGCGTCTACACCAGTCGACTCCCCTTCGTGTGGCCCGGTGGAGCGTACCTGAACAACGGCATATCGGCCGACTTCCTCACCGGCACTGGAGTGGAGCTTCGCCGGCCTGGAAATAGCCTGACACGCCCAGAACCGGGATGCTGCGGCGGATTCTTCGGCGGAGGCGGCTTCGGACAAGGCGGCGTGCCGGTCGACGAAATTCTCCCAACCGGAAATCTCTTCCTCTTCTCGGAGGACTTTTCGTACCCGCGCGTCCTGCGCACGAGCCTCGCCTACGATCAGGAGCTCCCATTCGGCTTCATCGGCACGCTGGAGGGACAGTACAGCAGCAAGCTCCAGACGATTGTGGCGCAGAACGTGAACCTGAAGAAGGCGAACGCTACGCTCGACGGACCGGACAACCGCCCGATCTGGAGGCCGTCGGCGTACGAGGACAGCACCATCACGGTGGACTCCCGGTACGGAGACATCTTCCTGATGGAGAATCGGGGAGCGGGATACAGCTACAACCTGACGGCCCGGCTCCAAAAGGAGGCGTTCCAGATCACGGACGGAGGGATCGTCCGGGCGAGTGCGTCCTATACCTACGGCGATTCCCGAAGCCTCAACGACTACGGGGATACAGTGGGCTCGAACTGGGACTCGAACGAGCACGTTCAGGGAACCAACAACCTGACCCTGGGCCGGTCGGACTATTCGCTCGGCCACCGAATTCAGGTGAAGATGGCCTACCGCCAGGAGTTCACGGATAACGTCGCCACAAACCTGTCGCTCTACTACAGCGGCACGTCGGGGCGTCCGTTCTCCTACACCATCGGCGGCGGCGCAAACGAGCAGATGATCGGCGACGGCGGCGGCTCGCCGCTCTTCTACGTCCCCGAGGACGTCAGCAATCTGGAGTTCGACCCGATCGTGGGGCCGAACGACAACGTGCTCCGCACCGTGCAGGAGCAGCGCGAGGATCTGCGCCGCTTCATCAACAACACGGAGTCTCTGAGCGAGAATCGCGGAGACTACGTGACACGGAATGGGGACCGCGCCCCCGTCGAAGGCGTCGTAGACCTGAAGTTCTCGGTCGACTTTGCCGGCGAGCTCGTGGGGCGGAACCAGCGTCTCTCCCTGAACGCGAACGTGTTCAACTTCTCGTCCCTCCTGGGCGACATCTTCGGCACGGAGTGGGGCTACCGCTACCAGAACGTCGGCACGTACAGTCCGGTGAACTTCGTCCGGTTCCAGAACCCCGGCGCCGGCGACTACACTCCGGTTTACCAGTCCAACCTCGGAACCCAGGAAGGACAGATCACCCGGAGTAAGGAGGAACTCTTCGAGTACCAGACGACGGGGACGACCTATAGCTCGCTCTACCAGATCCAGCTGGGGGTGAGGTACACATTCTAACGGGCGGTTCCCAGTAGTCGCGTACTATGGACTCTCTACGGACGGTCGCTGCGAGGCGGCCGTCCGTTTTTTCTTTGCTGAACAGTGTTCTCCGCTTGCGACTCAGCGCCTGAATGGGCTTATTGGACCTCGTTCCCGACCGCGTTTCAGTGCGGACGCTGTCTCTCAAACCAGAATCCTCCCCACCGATGTCGTGCTCCATTTTTGGTCGTGTCCGCGCCGTTGTTGGCGTGCTGATGTTGTTTGTCCTTCCCCCGATGGGACATGCACAGACCTCCCAGACCCCCACACTCGAACGGGTCGGTCGCGTCGAGCATCCGCCGATCGACGAGATGAGTGGTATGGTCCGGAGCCGATGGCAGGAGAACGTGTGGTGGGTGCACAACGACAGCGGGGACGGCCCGCGGCTCTTTGCCATCGACAGCACCGGTTCGGTGCACGTAGCGCCCTGGGAGGCCGAGAGCTACGCGGCAGGCGCCGAGGGCAAGAGCAGCGACGAGCCTGTCTGGCCGGGCGTGCAGCTTGGGGCTGCCGCACATATTGACTACGAGGACGTTGCGGTCGAAGACAGCACGCTGTATCTGGGGGACATCGGAAACAATGGCAACGCCAGACGCGACCTGGGCATCTACGTCATTTCCGAGCCGTTCTACTACGACCAGCGGTCGCGGCCGATCACGTATCTCTCCGTTGCCTACCCGGAGCAGGACGCATTTCCGGCCAGCGAATGGCATTTCGATGCGGAGGGGCTTTTCGTGGACGACGGGACCATCTACCTGCTCACCAAACACCGGAAGGACGGGGAGGCAAACGCCCTGGAGGCGGGAACGAAGCTCTACCGGCTCGGCACGGAGCACCCGCATCAGGTGAACGTCCTGTCGAAAGTCGACGATCACAACAGCATTCCACCGCCCACCGCGGCAGCCCTGTCCCCGAGTGGCGACCGGCTTGCTGTCTTGAGCTACTCGTCGGTCTGGCTCTTTCCGCGTCCCGACAACGGGAACCGGTGGCTCTCGACGGAGCCTCGGCGGATTTCCCTGCCGGTCGAGCAGACGAAGCAAGTCGAGGCCGTGACGTGGGACGGGCCCCAAACCCTCCGCCTCGCCAACGAACAGCGAGACCTGTTCGTGCTGCCCGTTCATGCTGCCGTGGGGGAGGGGGGCTCAAAAAAGTAGGGCGTCCGTCCTCGTTGGAAGACTGTCGACTTGGAAAGGAGGGGCAGGCTTCATCGAGGCGAAGTATTGGTTTTTTTCATGGACAAGGAATCGTTCAACGACTACCCTTGTAACAGGTGACGTTGGCTTTTGGAACCCCCACCCCCTGCGCATCGGCCCTGAGGCATGGTGAGACGCCCCGTGCTGCTTTCTTGGCTGCTCTCTTGAATTTTTACTCACACCATGATGACACGCTGGACCTCCCTTGTTCTGTTTATTGCCGCGACCGTCCTCCTCGGACTTCCCGACGGGGCGGTCCGAGCGCAGAGCACGACGGCCTCCATCACGGGTACCGTCATCGATGAGGGGGAGCAGCCCCTGCCGGGAGTCAACGTGGTGGCCGTCCACCAGCCCACCGGCACGCGCTACGGGGTGGCTACGGCGCCGAACGGTACCTTCACGATTCAGGGCGTGCGCGTGGGCGGGCCGTACACAGTAACCGCGTCCTTTGTAGGGTACCAGACCGTGCGGCGGACGGGCGTCCAGCTGCAGCTCAACGAAACGCAGGAGATCAACTTCCAGCTCCAGCCAAAGACCACCGAAATGGATGAGGTGGAGGTAATTGGGCAACGCTCGGAGAGCGGAACGATCAGCAAGAGCCATACGGGCGCCCGCACCAATATCTCTTCCGAGGAAATCAACGAGCTCCCCACCATTCAGCGAAGCCTGCAGGACTTTGCCCGGCTGATTCCGCAGTTTACTGGGACCGACGGGCAGAGCATTGCGGGCCGCAACCAGCGCTACAACACTGTCCAGGTCGACGGGGCGACCCTCAACGATGTCTTTGGGCTTCAGGGCTCGGGCGGGGTTCCGGGAGGGCAGGCCGGTACACAGCCGATCAGCCTCGATGCCATTCAGGAGTTCAACGTCGATATCTCCCCGTACGACGTGCAGCAGAGTGGATTTACCGGAGGGCGCATTAACGCCATCACCAGGAGCGGAAGCAACCAGTTCGAGGGATCGCTTCGCTATCTGGGGCGGAATCAGAGCCTCATTGGGGATCTGGATGGGGAAGAGTTCGGCACCGATTTCGGCGAGCACTATTTCGTTGGAACCCTCGGCGGGCCCATCATTCAGGACGAGCTCTTCTTCTTCGTGAACGTCGAACTCTTTCGGCGGGGGGAGCCTTTGGACACGCGGGTCGGAACGGACGTGGATGCGGCGAACGTCTTTCCGGCGGGCCGCTCCACAATGGAGCGCATCCGCAACATTGCGCAGAACCAGTACGACTATGATCCGGGCGGTTTCAGTCCCCTCACGCAGCGCCAGGACAACAGGAAAGTACTCGCGAAGCTGGACTGGAACATGCTCGAGAATCACCGCCTGACGCTCCGTCACAACTACGTGGACGCGTACAACGAGACGGGGCTCAGTCGCTTCAATAATTCGTACGACTTCGCAAATCAGCAGTACCGGTTCGAAAGCCAGCAGAACAGCACGTCCCTGGAGCTGAGCAGCACGCTCAGCAACAGTATCTTTAACGAGTTTCGGTTCGTGTACACGCGGATTAGAGACAACCGGGATCCGCAGGGCGAGCTCTTTCCAGCAGTCACCGTTCAGCTCCCGGGGGCCGGGTCCGTCGGTCTCGGGGTCGGCGGCGTCGAGCAGGCAAACCGGCTCAATCAGGATCTCTTTGAGCTCTCAAACAACCTGACCTACCAGCTTGGAGATCACACCCTGGAATTCGGGACCCAGAATGAGGTCTTTCTCTTCGAAAACCTCTTTATCCAGAATCTGGTGGGGTCGTATCGCTTTGAATCGTTCGAAGTGGGCGACAGCACCGTGACCGCCATTGAGGCCTTCCAGCGGGGGCAGCCGGTGTCGTACACCCACACCTATGCCAATCCAGCAGTGCACGGGGACAACTACAGTCCCAGGTCCGAATTTACCGGCATGCAGTTCGGCCTGTACGCGCAGGATAAGTGGGATGTAACCGAGCAGTTGCGCCTTACCTTGGGCCTGCGGGTGGACGTGCCGTACCTCCCGGAGGATCCCTCCTACAACCCAGCGGTGGAGGAGGCCTTCGGCTACAGCACCTCGGAGGTGCCGGAGATCCAGCCCCTCTGGTCGCCGCGCCTCGGCTTCAACTACAGCAAAAATCTCCTGGGCTCCGATGTCGAGACCCAGATCCGGGGCGGTACGGGCATCTTCAGCGGACGCCCGCCGTTCGTGTGGCTCTCGAATCAGTACGCCACCACTGGGGTCGATTTTTTCCAGGTGAATCCTGGGGCAGGCAACAACATCAGTCCGGATCAAGCCTACACCGACGACAGCGGGACCTACGAGCGATCCGAGTCGTGCTTCGTGGGAACTAGCAATCCGGCGCAGGCCCCGAAGCCGACGGGGGCGGGCGATTTGCCGGGGGCTGGGGCCTGTGGGGAGATCCTTGGCACGGCGACGAGCGCGGAGGTTGCCCTCACGAATCCGGACTTCAAGTACCCGCAGCAGTTTCGGGCGAGCTTCGGCATCGACCAGGAGTTGCCCGTGGGCAACATTATCGCCACGCTCGAAGGGCAGTACTCGACCACAATCAACGGGATCAGTGCACGCAACCTCAACATCGAGCAGACGGGAGAGACGGCCTATGGGCGTCCCCTCTACGATGCCCAAATGCACGACCAGTTTCAGGATGTCATTCTGCTCGAAAATGCGAACCGCGGCTACGAGTACTTCCTGACTGCTGAGCTGTCGCGGCAAGTTTCAACTGGATTCAACTGGTCGGTCGCCTACAACTACAACCGGGCCCGAAGCGTCTTTAACGGCTCCTTCGACGTGGCGAGCAGTCTTTGGCAGCAGAATTTTGCGGTGGATCCGAACGATCCGGAGCTTGGCACCGCCGAGTACGAGGGTCGTCACCGCGTCCTTGTGACCGGAAACTACCAGTTCTCGTGGGGCGACCGGTTCTCCACCACCATCGGCGGCGTCTTTGAGACACGCTCCGGGCAGCCAACGACCTGGATCTACGGGTCCAATTCGTCGGGGCAGGGCACCGACGCGAACGGGGACGGCTTTCGGTTTAACGATCTCCCGTACGTCCCCGAGGATGAGCGGGACGTCGTGGTGGCCAGCGGAAACTGGGACCTCATGGACGACTTCATCAGCAGCAATGAGGCCCTCGACGAAGCGCGCGGTGGGTTCGTGAACCGGTACGCGGACCGGGCGCCCTGGCGCACCATCTTCGACCTGAAAGTGACCCAGCGCATTGAAACCGTCGACGGGCAGCGCCTGGAGCTCCTGGCCAACCTCGAAAACCTCCCCAATCTGATCAACGACGAGTGGGGGCGCATCCAGTACACCCCCTTCAACAACCAGTTCGCCTGGGGGCTGAACGGCTACGTGGCGGAAGGCGACGTGGGGAGTCGCATCGGGGGACGCATCATCACCGAAGACGATGTCGGGAAGCCGATCGTCAACTTTGAGGAGAGCCTGGTGCGCGACAAGCTCGGCAATCGGCTTTACAGCACGGCCAACACGGCTTCGCGGTGGAAGCTCCAGCTGGGCGTTCGATACGTTTTTTAGGGCGTCTCTGTTGAGTCTCTCGGACCCGGATCGTCCGTCCTCCGCCCTCGTTGCGTCTTTATTTGACCTCCTTCTGAACCATGCACTTTCGATTCCGAATTGGTTTCGTCCTCCTCTTCACCGCCGTGGCGGTCCTGTGGGCCGGGTGCGACACGGGCGGGACGACCGGCATGGAGGCCGCAGTTCCATCCGTACAGTTTGCCTCGGACGGGGCCGGCGCTGTGCCCACGGACACCACCGTCACCATCGACGTCACACTCACCGATTCGGTTGGGACCGCGGTGAGTGTCGAGGTGCTCTTTGCCAGTGCAGCGAGTTCTGCAAGCTCTTCGGACCTCGGTGGATTTGACTCGACCAGCGTCACCAAAACGGTCTCGTTTCCTGCGGACGCGAGCCCCGGAGCCACACAGTCCGTCGAAGTAGGGGTGGCGAACGCCGATCTCTCGGAGGGCTCGAAAGAAGCGTTCTTTGCCCTTCAGCAGCTGGAGTCCGAGGGGACCGTCGAGATTGGCACGCCCCGCGAGTTTGGCCTGAGCATTGGAGCGAAGCCCATTGCGGAGGCCCGCTCGGAAGGGCGAACGGCCCTTGTCAACGGCGAACAGACGACGGTCACGATTCGCGGCACCGTGTCGCGCGCCTATGGGAGCATTGCCCGCATCCAGGATGACAGCGGCCCGACCGGGGCCAGCGGCATTATGATTCGCCAGACGTTCGGCGAGCTGTCGTCGGCCTTTCAGGAGGACATCAACGACGGGACGATCCAGCCGGGCACGGAGATTCTGTTGACCGGCTCGATCTCCCAGTTTAGCGGTCTGCTCCAAATCAATAACGAAGGGCTCAGTAGCTACTCCGTCGTTTCACAGGGAGATCCGCCGCCGGCTCAGACGGTCACCCTTTCCGACATTGCGCCGCCGAACGGGGAGGAGTACATGAGTGAGTTGATCCGCGTTGAGGACCTTACGCTCCCAGAGGCCGATACCAGTGGGACGTTCAGTGAGGGAGATTATACAGCGGAAGGCCCGGAGGGAAACACCATCATCTTCCGCATTCAGGGCTCCGACGAGACGAACGTTGGAGGCACTCCGATTCCGAACGGCACGTTCACCTATCAGGGCATCCTGGGCCAGTTCAACAACTTCAGAGGCGTAGATGTCGACGAAGGATATCAACTGATTCCGGTGCGGGCCAGCGACATTCAGCCTGAGTAGCGCCTCGTGGCGAGTGGACGAGTGACGGCATACCCCCGTTCCCTGAGCCGGAGTTGACCGTGTATAGGACCGATGTATTGACCCCATCCATTTCCGCGGGCTGAGGTCCCCGCATCCATTCGACTCTCCCTTCTCCCATGAACGTGCTGACACGGGCCCTCGGCCTCTTCGCTGCGAGTGTTTTTTGCTCCCTTCTGATCGTTCCTCTCGCTCACGGCCAGACCATCACGATCAACGAGGCCCGGAATCAAGGCGTCGACTCCACGGTGACTGTGGAGGGCACCGTCACGCGCGCTTACGGCGACTTTGTTCGCTTTCAGGACGACAGCGGCCCGACTGGTGCCAGCGGTCTCGTCGTGCGCAAGACCGGCGGCTCCTTCCACGACGATATCGAATCTGACACGATCCGGCAGGGCACGCAGCTACAGGTGACGGGCACGCTCTCCGAGTTCAACGGCCTCCTGCAAATCAACGAGGACGACCTGAACAGCTACACCGTGCAGGGGCAGGGGACGCTTCCCGATTCGCAGGATGTGACGCTGTCCACCCTCCGGGCCGACGGCGAGAACTACGAGTCCGAGCTGGTGCGCATCACGGGGCTTGACTTTGTCACAGCCACGGGCACCTTTTCGAACGAGACCTCCTACACTGTCTCGGATGAATCGGGGACCGCGACCTTCGAGCAGGGCACGGCCACGTTTCGGGTGCAGGACAACGGGGAGACCGCTCTGGCTGGAGAGGCCATTCCGGAAGGCGCATTCGACTACACCGGCGTGGTCGGCGAGTTCAGCGGCCAGTACCAACTCATCCCCGTCCGCCCTGGCGATGTACAGCCCGCTACTTCGTTCGGGTTCGGCCGGCCGTTCGTTCAGGCCGAGGAGGGGAGCGGGACGGTTCAGGTGGCCGTGAAGCCCTACGCCACGGGTAGAGAGACCGTGTCCATGACGGCGCGGGTGGGCGGTGAGAGCACGGCAACCAATGGCACGGACGTGACCGGCTTCACCAGCCCGCAGACGCTCACCTTTTCTGGAAGTGACCCGTCGCCGCAGACACTCTCGTTCACCGTGGCGGAGGACAGCGAGCAGGAGGGCGTGGAGCGCCTGGAGGTGGTGCTCGAATCGGACGACGGCGTTCTCACTCAGGCACAGCGGTTTACGCTCTGGATCCTGGACAGTCCCGCTGCTCAGGCCCCCATCGCGGAGGGCGGCAGCGGCGACGCGCTCATCGATTCGCTCCAGCAACGGTACGGCGACCCGCGCCCGCTGGGCTACGACCTGGCGCGCGACTCGATGTACGCCCGAATCTACAACGGCGAGGCCGACACCGTGGAGGGGAAATACAGCGGCTACAAGATCACCGTTGACCCCACGCAGGGCGACCCGAGTGCGATTGCGGCCAACAAGGGAATCAACACCGAGCACACGTGGCCGCAGAGTAAGGGGGCGGGGCAGGAGCCGGCCCGGAGCAACTTACACATCCTCATCCCGACTCGCGCGGAGGTGAATTCGGCCCGCAGCAACCTGCCCTATGGCGAGAGCCCGGATGCGGAAACGGATCAGTGGTTTTTTGAGGATCAGGTGCAGATGGATCCGCCGTCCACAGATCGGCCCCTCTGGAGCGAGCTATTGAACAACCAGAATTTTGAGCCGCGCCACAGCGTAAAGGGCGACGTGGCGCGGGCTGCGTTCTATTTTGTCACGGTCTACCCGAACCGGGCGGACTTCTCGTTCTTCGAGGCACAGCGAGACACGCTGCTGGCCTGGCACGAGCAGGATCCGGTAGACGCCACCGAGATGCGCCGCACCCTCTTCCAGGCCAGCTACCAGGACAACGCACTGAATCCCTTCGTGGTCGACTCGACGCTGGTGGATCGGGCCTACGGCAGCGGGGCAGATGAGGACGATGATCCGCCGCCGACCACTGCCACCTTCGAGCTGTTTGCCGATCAGTCGGATCTGACGCCGCCGAGCGGCCAAACCGACGCGCAGTGCCTGGTGCAGCTGTCGTCAGGAAACCTACTTTTCTTCAATAGTGAGGACGGAGGCATCTTCACCTGGGACGGGTCGTCCCTTTCCGTCCACCGATCGGCGCAGGACCTTAACAGCGACATTTCCCCCGAGTCGAACAACATCGACCGGTGCGACGGGGTGGCCGTGGCAAATGACGTCGTGTACTTCCTTTTCCGAAGTAGCGCCACCAATGACAACTACGTCTACAGAACGGAGGCTGCGAATCCTGATGAGAATTCCTTCGAGCAGTTCAATGGGGCCAATGGGGTAGCGGCCGGTGGATCGACCGTGTATCTCTCGGCCATCAGTAACTTCGGAGCTCCGGCCAATGGAATCTTTGAGATTAGTGCGGATCTTTCGGGATCGCCGACCGAACTTGCCTCGAACGAAGACGTGTCGCCGGGTACAATCGACGTGCTTGGGGGGACGCTGTACGGCTACTCTAACGACTTTGGGAATGGAGATTTCAACCGGACGCTCTTTTCGCTCGAAGTCACGGCGAGTTCCCCCTCGTTCCAGGTGCTTGCCAGTCCATTCGGTGTCGGATCTCCGCTCAATGGGGGCAATCCTGAAAATGAGGATGTCAGCGGGATTCAGGACGTGAAAGCAATTTCCTTCGGTGGGAACGAGTTTGTCGTCGTTCACAACCAGAACTCCACTGCGCCTGAGGGAGAGGAGTTTGGCACCATTCGGGTCTCGGATCAGGCCATCAACCGTCTCTTCACGGCCACAGACCTCACGAGCAATCTTTCAGTTTCGAACTTTAGCGCCGCCTTTTCCCGCACGCTATCCGCGAATGGTCAGGGGGAGGTCTTCGTAGCGAGCGGTGCTTTCGGGCCGGACTACATCGCAAAGGTGAGCGACGCGCCGCCGTTGCCGGTCGAACTCACGAGGTTCGACGCGGTGCAGAGCGGCTCCTCCGTGGAACTCACGTGGCGGACTGCCAGCGAGACGAACAATGCACGATTTGAGGTGGAGAGAAAGGGAGAATGGGAGAGTGGGGGAGAGGAGGAAAGCGGAGACGGATGGGAGCAGATCGGAGTAGTGGAGGGGGGCGGTACCACTGAGGGGGCGCGCACCTACCAGTTTACGGACGCGACCCTTCCATTTGGACCCGAGGCTCTCACGTATCGGCTCCGGCAGGTGGACCTCGACGGCAGCGTGTCCTATTCTGAGCCGGCGACCGTGCAACGGACGGTCGAGGAGGTGGCCCTGCGGGCGCCGTTCCCGAACCCTGTTCGTCGGCAGGCCACTGTCCCGTTTGCGGTGCCGGGGCAGCAGGACGTGACCCTCCACCTCTACGACGTGCTGGGGCGGCGGGTGAAGACGATTGTGGACGGGCCGCAGTCGGGCCGCCAGCAGGTCCAGGTCGATCTCTCAGGCCTGTCGAGCGGCGTGTACTTCCTGCGGCTGCGGACCGATGGACAAACCCGGACGACGCGGCTGACCGTGATGCAGTAGCGCCAGGGGCCTCACCAGCATCTAAGAATGTGAAGTTGATTGGTGAGGCCTTTACAAAGTTAATCGAATACTGTATTCTTAGTATCACGTTAACCACCAGCACTACTCGTGTGGACGCAAAGAAGCGGCCACCCACCATACCACACTCCTCTTTACCCAATATCACCCAGTGTCATGCGGAAACTAATACAGACATCGCTTTTTACTGCTGTTCTGCTCTTATTCGGCGCCTCGATGGCGTTGGCACAGACATTCGAAATCGAAGCAGATTCAACGGAGTTGGCTCCGAGCAATGACACGACCGATGTTCAGTGTCTCGTCCAGCTCTCGTCGGGCTCGCTCATGTTTTTCAACGCCAATGCGAGTGGGATATACACTTGGGACGGCTCATCGCTCAACGTGCACAGGACACCACAAGATCTGAATAACGATGTCCCCGACGAGTCGAATACTTTCGACAACTGTGACGGAGTGACAATTGAGAATGACTTCGTTTATTTCATTCTCCGAAGTAGTGCCACCAATGACAACTACGTCTACAGAACCGAAGCCGCGGA
>CAZBIB010000005.1:0-11780 GCA_964491575.1 uncultured Salinivenus sp.
ATCCGTCAAATGTTAATCGGCTGGCCGTAGGCGACGCGCGTGGCCTCCATCACCGCCTCCGAGAGCGTGGGGTGCGGATGCATCGATTCCATGATCTCGAACCCGGTCGTTTCCAGCTTGCGCGAGGCCACCACCTCAGCGATCAATTCGGTGGCGTCGTGGCCAATGATGTGGCAGCCGAGGAATTCGCCGTATTTGTCATCGTAGATGGTCTTCACGAACCCATTCTGGTGGCCCAGGGCGGCGGCCTTGCCGTTGGCCTTGAAGGGGAATTTGCCGACCTTCACGTCGTATCCTTCCTCTTTGGCCTCCTCTTCGGTATAGCCCACCGAGGCAATCTGCGGCTGGCAGTAGGTGCAGGCCGGGATGTCGTTCTTGTCGATGGGTCGCACGTCGTGCCCGGCGATCTTTTCGACGCAGAGGATGCCCTCGTGGCTGGCCTTGTGCGCAAGCCAGGGGCCGCCCGCCACGTCGCCGATGGCGTACACCCCATCCACATTGGTGCGATAGAAATCGTCCACCACGATGGCATTGTCATCCGTTTCCACGCCCACCTCTTCGAGGCCGATGTCCTCGACGTTGCCCACGACGCCCACGGCGGAGAGCACCTGATCACACTCGAGGTGTTCGGTGCCGTCGTCCGTTTCGACCTCCACCTCCAGGGGCGAGTCGCTGTCGTCCACGCCCTGCACGTTGGCGCCCGTCATCACGTCGATGCCGGCCTCCTCGAAGGCGCGGGCGAGCTCCTTCGAGACCTCTTTGTCCTCGTTGGGAACGACGCGGTCCATCACCTCGATGATGGTGACGTCCGTGCCCATGTGGTGGTAGAAGTAGGCGAACTCGACGCCGATGGCCCCGGCCCCTACGATCACCATCGAGTCGGGCTGCTCGGTCTGGAGCATGGCCCCCTCGTAGCTCACCACGTTCTCGCCGTCGATGGGGAGGAAGGGAAGCTCGTTGGGCCGCGCCCCTGTGGCGAGAATGATGTGGTCGGCCGTCACGGTTTGCTCTTCGCCGATTTCTTCTCCGTCCATGTTGACGGACGGCTCGATCTCCACGGTGTCTGCATCGGTAAGACGACCGTGCCCGCGGAGCACGTCGATGTCGTTCTTCTTCATCAGGAACTGCACGCCCTGATTCATCTGATCGGCCGCGCCCCGACTTCGCTCAATGACGCTCGGAAAGTTTGGGGAAACCGATCCGTCGAGCTCCAGCCCGAACTGGTCCATGTGAGTGGCTTCCGACATGACCTCGGCGCTCTTGAGGAGAGCCTTCGTGGGAATACAGCCGATATTCAGGCAGACCCCGCCCAGCTTGTTTTTCTCGACGATGGCCGTGTTCATGTCGAGCTGCGAGGCGCGGATCGCCGTTTCGTACCCGCCGGGACCGCTGCCGACGACGATGCAATCGTAGTCCGTAGCCATAGGGACGTGAGGGGAAATCAGTGAGAGAGACGTGAGCAGATTCAAAGATACGCCCCGCCCTTCGGCAATCCCAAATCGCCGCCTCCTGTGGGCCGAAAGGTTTCTGTGAATCCGGCTCCTGGAGATCAGAGAGCGATCATCGTGCCGAGAGCCATCCCGCAGGATCCAGAAACTCACTCGTGGAGCGGTTGACGACCCCAAAGAAGAGACTCGCGCCTCGAGGCTCATCTTCGGTGCCAGCCTGGCCGATGACCTTTCCAGCCTCGATCCGTTGACCTTCAGAAATGGAAAGGCTCGAAAAGTTGCTGTACACGGAGAGGTACTCACCGTGTCGGATGACGACGTAGGTGCCGTAGCCCGGCACGAAGTCGATGCCGCTCACGGTGCCGTCGAACACGGCGCGGACGGGACTTCCCGGATTTGTGGCGATGAGGATGCCGGGGTGATACGTGGAGGTGCCGTGCACCGGATCCACCTGATTTCCGAAGTCGACGGTGACGGCCCCGTCCACCGGCCACGGGAGCGAGCCTTCATTCTTCTGGAACGAGGCAGAGAGGTTGGCAGAGAAGGCGGCGCGTTCGGAAGCTGTGTCGCCCGCCTCGTTCTCGGAGCGGGCCACCAGCTTCTGAATTCTCCGTTTGAGCTGTTGGGCCTGCTGCTGCTTTTGCTCGATTTGTTCCTTGAGCTTGGAACGCCGGGCACGGAGGTTCTCGATCACTGATCGGCGCTCCCGTTCAAGGGCTCGCAGGTTTTCGCGTTCGGTGCGGGCCTCGGCGAGGAGACGGCGGGTCTCGGAACGCTTGTCGGCAAGCTTCTTCCTGGAGGCGCGCACCTCGGCGGCCGCCGCCTGGATGGTGCTACGCTGTTCGCGACGGTCGGCGGCAAATTGCCGCAGGTACCGCGCCCGAATCAGCATCTGGTTAATGGAGCGGGAGGCAAGGAGGAGGGCCAGATCGTGGAGTCGGCCGTACTTGTAGGCCTGCACGAGGCGACGCTGGTACTCTTCGCGGAGCGTCGCGAGGCGATCCTGGAGGGTGGACAGGGTGTCGCGGAGGCGCGTGCGTTCCTGCTCCAACTGATTGAGGCGCGTCTGGTAGGTGGACACCAGTTCTTCGCGGAGGGCAATCTCGCGCCGGAGCGACTTCAGTTTTTCCTGTGAGGTTTCCTGAGCCGCCCGCGTGTCCCGTAGGCGTTTCTTCTCCTGCTGGATTTGCTGCTGCAGCTGCTCCAGTCGATTCTGTGTCGATTTTTGCTGGGACGCTAGGTCTTGGTCCTGGCCCTGGGCAGGGGGGGAGAGGAGGAGCGCGGTCGCCATTCCCACCAGCAAAAGTGCACGCCCAAAAGCGGGGCCGCCTGTAGCGATCCGTACAAAGGGCCTCGCCACCTGCATAGGAGAACAGATAGTGATTGACAGCGCTGTGATGAAGGCAACGGCGCGGCAGAGCGGGCCGTCAACGATCCTGGGTAAAGGGCTTGCGGGGGACCTGGGAGGGGATGTTGAGGGCGAACGAGAGGTCCTCTGGATTGAGGTTCATCTCCTTATATCGCACCGTTGCCCGGAGGTCCTCCGCCGGTTGCTGAAAGATGAGCATGGAGGGGAGAAGGACGTCCTCCACGGGCCGGAAGTTTGAAAAAAGTCGTTTCTGGACGACGGTTCCGGCCTGGGTCTGCTCTTCGTAGCGTACGACTCGCCATCGCGTCGGGTCCACGACATAGCGCGTGCGGTCGGCTGGGCCGGAGAAATAATACAGCGAGCTATCGGACTGGAGAGACCAGTTGGTCGACGGATCCGGGGCGATAAGCCCAAGCATGTTTTGGAAGAACTTTTCCGACGTCACTGGGGCGGGAAAAATCTGCTGGACGGCCTCGATCGGCCCTACGCGCAGGACCGCGTTGCGGGAGTTGTAGAAGAAGACGCTGTCGCGGGTTAAGAGCAGCCGCCCTCCCTCAACCCCAAACAGGCTGAAGCGCATGAAGAGGGAGTCCGATCGCCGGTGCCGCACGACGGCATTGAATGTTCGGTTCTGCTTGGGCGACTGCACAGTGATGCGTGCTTTCGCGGAGTAGGACTGGAGGGTGTCGGTCGCCCCCAGAATCTCTTTTCGAATGTCGTTGGCTGAGTGGTTGGGGAAGTTCTCGGGCAGCCCCGGGGCGGTCGTCGTTTGGGCGGGACCGCTGCAGGCTGCGATCAGGAGGGCCGTGCCAAGAGCAAGAGCAAAGAGATGCGACGTAGAAAACGGAGAGCGAGACGTCAAGACGGGGATCCGAAAGCTTGTTCAGGGAAAAGCAAAGAGCGGCCGCTACTGTGTTGGCAAGGCCTATTTTCTCTAAAGCCTACTGCTTCGTTCGAAATCGTGATCCGTGACTTGTGATTCGTGAGCTCTCCCCCTTTCACGGGTCACTCTTTACTCATCACGTTTCACGAGTCACACTTCACAACGGACTCCGCATTCGCGCTGAAGAACGAAGAAATGCCGATCTAAAAGTCACGATTAAAGACGCCCTACGTCCGGAGTCAGGAAGCAGGAGCTACGAGGTGGGGCCTTCGTCGAGTTTCTTGCGCAGCGCGCTGCGGTCCGGTGCGCGGTCCAGCGCCTTTTGCCAGTACGTCCGCGCCGCTGCGTCATTGCCCAGGGCGTGCTGCACGTCGCCGTAGTGCTCGAGAATCCGGGCGGAGGGCGGCCCGGCGTTGAGGGCGCGTTGAAGATGGCGGCGGGCCGCCTCCAGGTTTTCGCGCTTGAAATACACCCATCCAAGCGTGTCGAGGGACAGGGGAGATTCAGGCGTCTGTTCAAGGGCACGGCGGGCCATTTTGAGGGCGCGGTCCAGATCCGTGTCTCGGAGCGCCAGGCTGTAGGCAGAGCTGCGCAGGACCGCAGGGTGATCGGGGGCCAGAGACCGGGCCGTCTCGAAGGTCGTGGTGGCGTCCTCCGCGCGATCGAGATGGGTATAGGCGAGGCCGAGTCCAGCGCGGAGCACGGCGGTCTCGGCGGGGGTGGCCGCGTCGTCAAAGAGATCGAGGGCCTTTCGGAAATGATCCAGCGCGCGCTTCGGGTCGTCCGAGCGCAACCGGGCGAATGCCGCCGTTCGGACTAGTGGGGCGTGCCCCGGAAAGAGCAGGAGTCCTTCTTCGGAGACCGACGCCGCCTTTTTGTGTTCATTGGCCCGCAGGTAGGCCGATGCTGCCCGGGCCCACCGATCGGCGTCGCGTGGGTTTTCCTCCAGCGCCCGCTCCAGGACCTGTCCCGCCGCTCGGTATTCGCCCTTTTGCTGGTGGAGGCGGGCACGCAGGGACAAAGCGGCGACGTGGGCGGGAGCGCGGTCGAGGGCATGTTGGAGCAACGCCTCCGCTTTCCGCAGGCGAGTCGAGTCGGGCGCGGCAGACGAGGAGAGCGCCTCGTCGTACGTGGATTGGGCCTTCTGGACAATCTGCTCCACCGTCATGGCGTCCGGTTCCACCGAGGACGAGGAGGCATCGGCGGGACGGGTGGTCGTCGCGCGACCGGTCTCCTGGGAGAGCCGCCGCACCTGTTGCTGCAAAGCCGCGTCGGCGGGGTGCTGTTGGGACAGGGGCGCCAGCAGGTCGAGGGCCCTCTCCGAATGACCCTCCTCGGCGTAGTGCTCGCCCAGATGGCGACGGTACGCGCGGTTGTTGGGGCGGCGCTCTGCAAGAGTCCGAAGCGTCTCCTCGATGCCGTCAGCATCGCCGGTGCGGCGATAGAGCGCGAGCATCTTGCGATACACCGCCACGGAGGGGCGATCGATGCGTTTCAGAAGCGTGTTGTACGTATCGAGCGCGGCCTCGGGGCGCCCAAGCTCTGCCTGAAGGGCGGCTAAGGCTCGGTACGCGTCTCTATTTTCTGGGAAGCGAGACAGTATGTTCTGGTAGGTTTGCAGGGCGGCCTGGGGGTCGCCGGCCTGTTGTTGCAATTCGGCGAGGCGGTGGTAATAATGGGGACGTTCCGTTCCGTGTGTGCGTGCTTTCCGGGCGTAGAAAAGGGCCGTTGCGACGTCCCCCTGTGCTTCGTGGGCATCGGCAAGGGCCTGGAGGAGGGCCGGCTCATTGGGGGCCTTGTCGAGGGCGGTCTCGAAATACAAGATCGCCTCCTTGTAGTCTCCCAGTTGCGCTTCGGTGGTTCCCTGGATCAGATATTTCTGAACGTGAGGATTGTCCGTGGTGTCAGGGGGAAGCGACGCGGAAAGAGGTGCTCCCACGCCCTCTGCGCACACAATGCCTCCGATGAGACCTGCACACAGGAGCGCAATACCGCTGCGAAAGATTGACGGGAGCGACATGGGCTGCACAACCACCACAGAGTTAAATCACAAAGTCTGGTCACTTATCCCGTTGAGTCGGACGCTCCCAAAACTCCAAATCAACCCGGAACGCACTCATTTGACGAGCGGAGGGGGAACGTGGTTCATTTTGATTTGATAATGACAGTGAACCGTTTCTACCTTGCTTCCAGTGTGCGAAGACCTGTATTCGCTTCGGAGACCCCCTTGGTGGGGCAACATTTCTGGCACGAGGGCCAAGGGTCCACCGCGCTGTCGCTGAATAACAGTTCGTACTCATGGGTGAACACAACGTGCAGCGGGGCGCCGAGCCTTCGGTGCTCCGCGAGTTTACGAATCATCTGATGCGCGACGTTCGCGCGCTGGAGCTCATGCTCCACGAGGATATGTTCGAGACCGGAGTGCGCCGCATTGGAGCCGAGCAGGAGCTCTTTATGGTCGACGAGCGGGGGCAACCCGCGCCGGTGATCGAGCAGGTCCTTGAGCAGAATACCGACGAGCGCATCGTCACGGAGCTGACGAAGTTCAACGTTGAATTCAACATGGACCCGCTCCAGTATGGGGGCGACTGCTTTGCCCAGATGGAAGAGTCCACATCGGGGCTCATCGAGAAGGTGCGGAGGCTTACGCGGCAGGTCGACAGTGAGATTGCCATGACCGGGATTTTGCCCACGGCGCATCTCTCCGACTTTGCCCTCGACTACATGACGCCGCGGCCCCGCTACTACGCCCTCAACGACGCCCTCTCGCGCCTGCGGGGAGGGGCCGGGCAGTATCAGATCCAGGGAATCGACGAGCTGTTCGTGAAGCACGACTCCATCATGCTGGAGGGGTGCAATACGAGTTTCCAGACGCACTTCCAGGTGTCGCCGGAGGAGTTTCCCCGCTACTACAACATTGCCCAGGTGGTGGCCGCGCCGTGCCTGGCGGCTGCGACGAACTCGCCCCTGCTGTTCGGCAAGCGGCTCTGGCGCGAAACGCGCATTGCCCTCTTCCAGCAAGCCGTCGACACCCGGTCGAGCAACCTCTACCTGCGGGAGATGAGCCCGCGCGTGCATTTCGGCACGGATTGGGTGGACGAGTCGGTGATGGAGATCTTCAAGGAAGACATCTCCCGCTTTCGGGTCCTCCTGACGACCGATCTGAATGAGGACCCGCTGCAGGTGCTGGAGAAGGGAGGCGTTCCCAGTCTGATGGCCCTCCAGCTCCACAACGGAACCGTCTATCGCTGGAATCGCGCCTGCTACGGCATTACGGAGGGCAAGCCCCATCTGCGCATCGAAAACCGCGTCCTGCCCTCTGGACCGACCATCGTCGATGAGGTCGCCAATGCCGCCTTCTGGTATGGGCTCGTAGCGGGGATTGCCGACGAGTATCAGGACGTCTCTGAACAGATCGAGTTCTATGAGGCCCGCTACAACTTCACCGATGCCGCCCGCAATGGGCTGGCCTCTCAGTTCAAGTGGCTGGATGGATCGAATCGACCGGCCCACGAGCTCATCCTCGACACGCTCATTCCCCTCGCCGAGCGGGGTCTTCAGTCGTCCGATATCGACTCGGACGACATCGACCACTACCTTGGAATTATTCAGAAGCGCGTAGAAACCCAGCAAACCGGATCGCAGTGGCAGCTCGATTCCATGGCGCGCATGAAGGAGGTCGGCTCGCGGGCCGAGCGCCTTGCCGCCCTCACTCGGGGTATGGTGGACCGTCAGAAAGAGGGCGAGCCGGTGCACGAGTGGTCCTTGGCGACCCTGGAGGAGGGGTACACCCCCACGGGCATGCAGGATACGCACGTCGAGGACTACATGACCACCGATCTGTTTACGGTCCACGAGGAGGAGTCCATCGAGTTTGTGGCGCGCCTCATGGACTGGCAGAAGATCCGGCACGTGCTCGTGGAGGACGAGCAACATCGGCTGGTGGGGCTCATCAGCCACCGGACGCTTCTGCGACACATGGCCGAGCGGGCGGAGCGGCCGGAAGGAGGGGTGCCCGTGGGGGACATCATGGTGGAAGAGCCGATCTCAGTCTCGCCGGATCGCCCCACCCTCGAAGCCGTCAAGCTCATGCGCGAGCACGAAATCGGGGCGCTGCCCGTCGTCCGGGAAGATCGGCTAGTCGGGATTATTACCGAGCAGGACTTCATCCAAATTGCGGGCAACCTCCTCGACGAGACGCTGGGCCTCGACGACGAGCAAGACCTCGACACAGCGGCCACAGCGCAGTCCGGCAGGGACGCTTCCTGAGCGAGGGCCAAACGAGCTCTCTGAGTGCGAATCGATCCTACGAGTACGAAGTCTGGGAGGGGAACGCGTTGCCGCTCGGCTCGTGGCACAGGATCGTGTTCTTCCCTCCACCGAGTGTACTTATCGATCAGACAGCTTGAAGCATGGACGACACCCGCGAGCGTGAAATCAGTGGCAGGACGGTCCGCATTGATCGCACCCTCTGCATCGGGTCCGGCAACTGTACGAACATTGCGCCCGAGATTTTTGTGATCCGAGAGGACAACATCGTGGACTTTCAGGAGAAGACCCCGGACATCGAGACCGGACGACTGGAAGAGGCGGCGTCCCTCTGCCCGGTGGACGCGTTGATCGTGGAAGATGAGAATGGAGAACAGATTGTGCCGTAGTAGGCGCTCAGTCCTGGTTCCGGTACCAGGCAATCAGGATTCCCGTCAATATGCCCGCCACGAGACCGATCAGCATGTAAGTGAGCATGGGGGCCTAATCCGTAAGGCGTGATGCGTGAGAGGGGACGTATTGCAGCCTGTCCCGACCACTGTCGGGATATTTCGTATTGCGTAGGCGCCTCTCCTCAACGCTCAATCCGTAACGCGAATCACGACGGGAGGGCTTTGGTGTCTTCCCAGTCCCGGAATCGGTCCAGTTCGGTCCGCACTGCCTCGATGGCCGTCTCGATCACGGCAACGTCATCGACGAAGCCGATGGCGCCGAGGGTGTCGGGAATGATATCGACGGGGGTTACGAAGTAGACGAGGGCAGCCACGAGTAGCACGATGGATCCTCCCGACACCTGCCGGTACGAGTGCTGAGCCCAGGCAATCAGGAGACGGAGGGCGGCCCGGAGGTCGTCCCACACGGCCGTGAGGGCGCCGGCATTTGCTTCCATGTGGGTGTAGGCGTCCCGAATCAGCAGGACGACCCGGAAGCGCCGGCGGAGGACGCGTCGCGTGGCCTCCGTCAGGGTCTCGGTGAGTTCCGTGCTGGTGGGGAGGGAGTCAAGAGCGTGGGGAAGCTCCGTCGATCGGGAATCAAGCTTAGACTCGTCGGAGGTCATGAGACGCTGTGGAGATGAGAGAGCCTAGGGAGTGCTTCGATTCTAAGAGACGATGGGGAGGAAAGTCAACTCCGAGTCTGATTCCCACTTCCGCCCGTGACGACCATCCTGACCACATCCCCCACCGAGGCTGCCGATCGCCTTCGTTGCGGCGGGCTGGTGGCCTTTCCCACGGAGACGGTGTACGGGCTCGGCGCGGACGCCTTTCAACCGGAGGCCGTCAAGCGGATCTTCGAGGCAAAAGGACGACCGTCGGACAATCCGCTCATCGTGCACGTCCGCCGTCGCGAGCAAATTGGTCAGGTGGCGGCCACGGTTCCGACCGCGGCGGAGAAGCTTCTGGAGTACTTTCTACCGGGTCCGCTGACGCTCATTCTTCCCAAGCACCCCGAGCTGCCGTCGGTCGTCACGGCCGGGCTGGACACGGTCGGCGTTCGGATGCCCGGTCTGCCGCTGACTCAGAGGTTTCTTGAGGCCTGCGACACCCCCGTTCCCGCACCGTCGGCCAACCGGTCGGGGCGGCCGAGCCCGACGACCTGGGAGGCCGTGCAGGACGATCTGAATGGACGAATCGATTGCATTCTACAAGGGGGGCGCACGGAGGCGGGGGTGGAGTCGACCGTGGTGGACTGTACCACGGAGCCCGTCGAGGTGCTGCGGCCGGGGGCTGTTTCCGTCGAGGCGCTGCGGGACGTGCTCGGGACAGTCCGGATTGCGTCGTCCGACGAGGAGTCCACGCCGCGGAGTCCGGGGACGCGTCATCGTCATTACGCCCCGTCGGTTCGCGTTCGTCTGGTAAACGACCCATCCGAAGTCGATCCCGGTCCCAATGCTGCTTACGTCGGAATTGATGAGCCGGAGGACTCACAGTCGTTTGGGTCAGTTTACATCGAGCAAGACATAAGAACGTATGCCTATGATCTCTTTCACATCTTTCGGGAGTGTGAGGAGACGGGATGCGACATTATCTATGCCCAAATCGTCCCGCCCGAGGGGTTGGGCCGTGCGCTCAACGACCGTCTAGAACGAGCGTCCGAGCGGTAGGCGATGGTTCTGTTATTGCAAAAAGTCCTGTGCAAATCAGGAACCGCGTGTGGAGCGGATAAGCCATCGGCCGAGAGGAGGGAGGAGGCGACAGCTTTGCACCAGGAACCGAGCCGCGCCGGGACGAAACGCCGCCGCGTGAATCCATCGTCCGAGGTGCATGCGACGCCCAAACGTATTCGTCCACGTGTTCTCGTAGGCAGTCCGAAACGACGAGGCCGTGCGGCGCCCGTCGAGGAAGTCGGACGCGAGCGGACTGACAAGATCGGCCGTCCGGAGGGCCATCGCCATCCCGTCCCCACAGAGTGGAGCAATCATCCCGGCCGCGTCGCCGATCATGCACACGCCGCCGGCGAACCGAGACTTGGGCATCAGCGGCACCTGGCTCACCGCCTCGAACTGGTCGCTCGCGCGGGTGAGGCCTCGAAGGCGATCATCCAGAGCCGGATTCTGCCGAAGGGTCTCGTCGAGCATCCCGGCGGGGGTCCCTCCGGCATCTTTCAGCGCGTCGGTGTGGCCGATCCAGCAGACGTTGACGCGGTCCTTCTCGACTGGGGAGAGGCCGCAGTAGCCGCCAGGGGCGCTGTGAAGCTCAATCGTGTCTCGGAGATCGGCAGCTGGCGATCCCGTGTAGTGTGCCTTGAAGGCGACGTAGGGAGGCTGCTGCTCCAGAAAGGGTCGCTCCAGCGTCCGATCCAGAACGCCCCGCCGTCCGTAGGCACCCAGGACGAGGCGTGCTTCTACAGTCTCCCCGCCGACTGTGACCGCAAAGCCATTGTCGAGGCTTCCGTTTACGTCCGTCACGCGCGTGCCGGGCCGCCCCTCGACTCCCGCTGCGCAGGCCTGCTGGAAGAGGAGGCGATCGAGTGCGTAGCGACTCAGTCCGAGAGCCGTATTGGGGAGGGTGTGCTCGGTCGCTGTGCCGCTCGGGGCTGTGAGGCGCGTTCGGTTAATCGCGGAGGCCCCAGCCTTGTAGATGGGCTCTAAGATGCCGAGCCGGCGAAAGGAGGACTGGGCTTCGGGCGACAGGAACTCCCCGCAGAGCTTGTGGCGGGGATACGTCGACTGCTCGGCCAGGAGGACGTCGTAGCCATCCCGGGCCAGCTGGAGAGCGGTGCTGCACCCGGCGAGGCCGCCCCCGATGACGAGTGCGTTGTAGGACATGTCGCTGAGAGGCGAGCGGGGGAGAGGCGAAGGGCAAGGCGACCGCAATATCAGGCCGGTCGCACAGGTGTTTGCTCCAGGACAACTACTGCATTACAACGGCTCAATTTTCAGATGTTGTCGCCTTCTTCCCAGACTGCTGCTGAGATAGAAATCGTGATCCGTGACTCGTGATGCGTGAGTCTCCGTCCTTTCACGAATCACGCTTCACGTATTACTCGCCACTCGCAATGGTCGAGAGGGTCCACCGAAACGCCCAATGCCATTGGATGAAGGAGGGCGAGAGGCCCGTCTTGTGGGCGAGCGTCTTCAGTTCTTCCTTTCGGAACCCTCGTCGCACCGACATCGGGCCGTCATGCTGCACCATGGGAGCCATCCGGAGCGCGCGGCTCAGAAGCCAAATGCCGACATACGCCATCGGGTGGCGGTGAAGGTCGTTGACGAGGATGCCCCGGCGGGCGATGCGTTGCATCTCATAGAGCAGCCGAACGGCCGTGTCGCCGTGGAAGTGGTGGAGAAAAAGGGCGGCGTGAACGACGTCGACGG
>CAZBIB010000005.1:11880-29910 GCA_964491575.1 uncultured Salinivenus sp.
CACGTCCACCTCCGCCTCGATGCCTTGCTCTTCGAGCCGATCCCGAACCTCCGGGGCCAGATTTTGCTCCACCGTGCTCGGCACAAATTTGGCCACCAGCCACGCGAGGTACCCCTGTTGCCACGCCGCCTCCGTCGCGTCCTCAATCGTAATCTCCAGTTTGCGGGCCCCTTTTGTATCGACATTCGCCTTGATTCCGCGGCTCCGAAATCCATCCTCCAACCGGTCGGCCATCTGGTTCCGAACGGCCGATTCGATGTCAACGCCGGCTCCGGAGGCCTGCGCCGCACGGGCGCCCATCTGTTGACGAGCCAGTTCCTGGGCATTGAGGATGGTGACTTCAATCATGGAGGCGTGAGGAATAGAAGGAGAGGAAGAAGACGCGTATGGTGGATTCTGGGTCGTCGACTTCGGCCACTCCCTCTATTGACGCTCCGGCGAAGGGGTTCCGGGCTGTACGGCTTCTTGGCAGGACGGCGTTTCTCCGGACCGCGAACGAAAAGGAGTCGAAACCTCCAGATGCTGATATGGTATAGGGGGGTACCCTATAAGAAATAGGAAATGTTCGCGCATCATTGTCCCCGATTTGCTTTCGAATGGTCGGGGATCCTTTCGTCGAGTCCGCAGTGCGTTTTGTCGCACCGGCAAGGCCGGTCACTGTCTGCAACTCAAGTGAGACTCCGACATTCCTATGAGCAGTCCCTCCTCGGAAACCGACGTATCCACGTCCGACGACGTTGAACGGCACGACGATCATTCGTCGGATGGAGAAGTCTGTACGGCTCCGGCCACTGATCGCACCAATGGGAAGGGGGAGACTGCCGTCCCCTCGGGGTCGACCAAGATCTCGCTGTCCGTCGAGGGCATGTCGTGTGCGTCCTGCGCGAGCAGTGTGGAAGAGGCCCTGACGGGTGTTGACGGAGTTGAGGACGTAAGCGTCAACTTCGCCACGGAGCGGGCGAGCGTCGTGCTCGGCTCGGACCAGCCCCCGATTCGTGTCCTCACGCAGGCCGTCGATGAGAGCGGTTATGCCGTCCGCACCGCCGAGACGACCCTCACGGTGCAGGGCATGAGCTGTGCCTCGTGCGTCTCGACAGTTGAGTCGGCCCTGGAGGCGCTCGACGGCGTGGTGAAGGCAAGTGTGAACCTGGCCACCGATCGGGCCACGATCCGCTACGTGCCGGGCACAGTGGAACCGGCTGATTTTACGACGGCAATCCGCGAGGCCGGATACGAGGTGGTAGAGGCCGAGGGCGACACGGATCGGTCCGACGTGGAACGACAGGCGCGCGAGGAAGAGAAGCAATCGATGAAGCGCCGGTTCTTTTGGGCGCTTGCGTTCGCGCTTCCCGTGTTCGTGCTGGAGATGGGGTTCATGCACGTCCCCACCATCGAAGCGTGGATCCAGAACCTAGTCTCCACGCAGACGCTCTACTACGTCCTCTTTGGCCTCACTTCAGTCGTCATGTTTGGTCCGGGCCTGTACTTCTACAGGCACGGCTGGCCGGCGCTAAAGAACGGCAGTCCGGACATGAACACGCTCGTCATGATCGGGACCTCGGCCGCATACGGCTACTCGGTGGTGGCGACGTTCCTTCCGGACGTGCTGCCGGCGGGTACGGTGCACGTCTACTACGAGGCGGCCGCGACGATCGTCACGCTCATCCTGGCGGGCAACTACATGGAAGCCCTCGCCAAGGGACGCGCTGGCGACGCGATCCGGAACCTGCTGAACCTTCAGGCCACGACTGCCCGGGTGCTCCGCGACGGCGAGCCGGTGGAGGTCGATGTGCGAGACGTGGTGCCGGGCGACGTGATTCAGGTGCGGCCCGGTGAGAAGGTGCCCGTCGATGGGGAGGTGATCGACGGCGAGTCCCACGTCGACGAATCGATGGTGACCGGTGAGCCAGAACCAGTGCGCAAGGGCGAAGGAGACGAGGTGGTGGGGGGGACGATCAACGAGACGGGGAGCTTCACCTTTCGCGCCACCCGCGTGGGGGAGGAAACGGTGCTCTCCCAGATCGTAGAGATGGTCGAAGAGGCGCAGGGCTCGGCGCCGCCCATCCAGTCGCTCGCCGACCGGGTCGTCGGCGTGTTCGTCCCTCTCGTCCTGGCGATTGCTGCTATTACGTTTGGCGTCTGGATGGTGGTGGGTCCGGAGCCGACGCTCACGTTTGCGCTCGTCAGCGCGGTCTCGGTCCTCATCATTGCCTGTCCGTGCGCCATGGGCATCGCCACGCCGATCTCGGTGATGGTGGGCACCGGGCGCGCCGCCGAGTTGGGCATATACGTGCGGGAGGGCGAGGCCCTGCAGGCCCTCCAGACCGCCGACCTCGTGGCGTTCGACAAGACTGGCACCCTCACGAAAGGGCGACCCGAGGTGACGGATGTACTCCCGCGCGGCGAATTTGGTGAACCTGACGTGCTGCGGTGGGCCGCCGCAGTGGAGCGACAATCGGAGCACCCGATTGGGCAGGCCATCGTAACGCGAGCGGAGAACGCCGGGATCGACGTGCCCGAGGCCACTGGCTTCGAGGCGGTGCCGGGCCACGGCGTGACGGCGACCGTGGAGGGCCGCACCGTAGCCGTGGGCGCCGCCCGCCTGATGGAGCGGCTCGGCGTTTCGATTGGCGCGGACGATCAGGGCGTGGCGGATCAGTTGGCCGACGCCGCCAAGACGCCGCTCTACGTGGCCGTGGACGGGACGCTCGCCGCGGTGGTGGCCGTGGCGGATCCGATCAAGGACTCGACCCCGGCGGCGCTCGACGCGCTCCACGACCTCGGCATCGAAGTCGCCATGATTACGGGCGATGATGAGCGTACTGCACAGGCCATCGCCCGCGAGCTCGGCATCGACCGCGTGCAGGCCGAGGTGCTACCCAATGACAAGGCCGCGGCCGTCCGCTCCTTCCAGAAAAACGGCCGAACGGTCGCGTTTGTCGGCGACGGCATCAACGACGCGCCCGCCCTCGCCACTGCCGACGTGGGCATTGCCATCGGCACTGGGACGGACGTGGCCATCGAGAGCGGCGATATTGTGCTCATGGCCGGCGACCTGCGCGGCGTCCCCAATGCGGTGCACCTGTCGAAGTCCACACTGCGCAATATTAAGCAGAATCTATTCTGGGCGTTTGCCTACAACGTGCTGCTGATTCCAGTGGCGGCCGGTGTGCTGTATCCGGCGTTCGGCCTGCTCCTCTCCCCGGCACTCGCCGCCCTCGCGATGGTGTTTTCCGATCTCTTCGTCGTCGGCAACGCGCTGCGCCTGCGTCGCCTGTCAGTGCCGCTGTCGAGCGAGCAGGCCGCCCCGGCACCGTCGATGGCATCGGCGTAGACTGCTGGGTGCGACTGTGTATCTGCTCGTTGTCCATCCTCAACGTCGGAGTCGTCGGAGTTGACTTTGCACTGTGCCATGGACCACAACCACGCCTCTACAACTGCCTCGTCGGATGCGCACGGTCATGGCGATCACGGAGAGGGACATGACCACCATTCGCACCACGCGGCGATGGTCAAAGACTTTCGCCGCCGGTTCTGGGTGAGCCTGGTGGTCACGCTTCCCATCCTCGCCCTCAGCCCTATGCTCCAGCAGTGGCTGGGGCTCGGTCAGGCTCTCGCTTTTCCGGGAGATACGTGGGCCCTGCTCGTCCTCTCGACCTTCGTCTACGGCTACGGCGGGTGGCCCTTCCTCACCGGCCTCGTCGACGAACTGCGGGAGCGGACGCCGGGAATGATGACGCTCGTCGCTCTCGCCATCAGCGTGGCCTATCTCTACAGCTCGGCGGTCGCGCTCGGCGTGCCCGGCAAGATGTTTTTCTGGGAGACGGCCACGCTCATTGACCTGATGCTGCTGGGACACTGGATCGAGATGCGGTCGGTGATGGGGGCGAGCCGGGCGCTGGAGGAGCTGGCCCGCCTGATGCCAAACACAGCCCACCGCCTCACCGACGGTGGTGACACCGAGGAGGTGCCCATTGCCGACCTCCAGCTGGGCGACCGGGTGCGCATCAAGTCCAGCGAGAAGATTCCGGCGGACGGCACAGTTATCGAGGGCACCTCGAGCGTCAACGAAAGCATGCTCACCGGTGAGAGCGTTCCCGTCGAGAAAGCGAAAGGCGACGAGGTGATTGCGGGTTCAGTGAATGGCACCGGTTCGCTTGTGGTGGCGGTGGAGAAGACCGGCGAGTCGAGCTACCTGAATCAGGTCATCTCGCTCGTCCGCGAGGCGCAGGCCTCCCAGAGTCGCACGCAGAATCTGGCCGACCGCGCGGCCTACTGGCTCACCCTCATCGCGCTCACAGCGGGTGCACTCACGTTCGGTGCCTGGTATCTTGGGCTCGGCGAAACGTTCGTCTTCAGCCTGGAGCGGATGGTGACGGTGATGGTGATCACGTGCCCGCACGCTCTCGGACTGGCGATTCCGCTCGTGGTGTCCGTCAGCACCGGCCTCGGTGCCCAGCGCGGCCTCCTGATCCGCGACCGCGGGGCGTTCGAGCAGGCCCGCAACCTCGACACCGTCGTCTTTGACAAAACCGGTACGCTCACGGAAGGACGGTTCGGCGTGACCGATGTGCTCGTGTTCGACGGAGAGGGGGAGGACGAGGTGCTCTGGCAGGCCGCGGCCGTGGAGCAACACAGCGAGCATCCCATTGCGGCGGGCATTCTCCGGGCCGCGCAGGATCGGGGTCTCGACGTACCAGGCGCGACTGATTTTGAGGCCTTGACGGGCGAGGGCGTGTGGGCGACGGTGGACGGAAGAGAGGTTCGGGTGCTGAGTCCCGCCGCGGCGGCAGCGGAGGTGGATCTTCCCGAGCACGAGGGGGAGCAGCTCGGACGACAGGGAAAAACGGTCGTCTACGTCGTTCGAGAGGGCAGGGCCCTCGGTGCTCTGGCCCTGGCCGACGTCATTCGTGAGGAGTCCCGCGAGGCGATCCAGACGCTGCACGACCTCGGGATCGACGTGGTGATGCTCACGGGAGACAACAGGCGGGTTGCGAACTGGGTGGCCGAGGAGCTTGGGCTCGACCGTGTGATTGCTGAGGTCCTGCCCGATGAGAAAAGTGCGGTCATTGAAGACTTGCAGGCGGAGGGACGCCTCGTGGCCATGACGGGCGACGGCGTGAACGACGCGCCCGCCCTCGCCACCGCCGACGTGGGCATCGCCATCGGCGCCGGGACGGATGTGGCCGTGGAGACCGCCGACATCGTGCTGGTGGAGAGCGACCCGCGCGACGCCGTGGACGTGATTCGATTGGCGAAGGCGACCTACCGGAAGATGGTGCAGAATCTGTGGTGGGCCACCGGGTATAACGTCGTTGCAATCCCGCTCGCTGCGGGCGTGCTCGCTACCGCGGGCATTCTTCTGAGTCCCGCAGTCGGGGCGGTGCTGATGAGTCTGAGCACTGTGATCGTGGCCGTCAACGCACGCTTCCTTCAGGTCGACTAACTTCTCAGTTGTCGTTCGAAAGACCGGCGTGTTCGGCTAGAGGCACTCCGGTACTCATCTGTGCCTACGCGCGACGCCGCGTTGCCGGCGCGTCTGGAAGAAGGGCAGGGCGGCGCTACACAGAAGATGAGATCTCGATGGAAGAATAGGAACATCAACGAGTGCTGAATGCAAGATTTCAGTGCGCATGATCGATCTGATCTCTGGATGCAAGGACGACCCGCAGTTCGTTTCTTAGAGTTCGTTTCTTAGAGTCTGTTTTGATTTCGGATCGGACAGCGAGAGTGAGAATTGATAGAGCGAAAATCGAGTCCTGATCGAGGCCTGCACGCGACAGCTGTCGCGTGCCGGTCGAGTGAAGGATCAATTTGCAGCCCATCGAGGCCGCTCGGAGCCCGAGACATGAATCAAAACAGACTCTTAAACAAGGATGGGAGCCAAATCAAGTCACTCACTGGAGACGTTGAGCGCCGGGTAATTCTCCGCTGATCGGTGGAGAATTGGTATCCTTCGGTTGGACTGAAGCAGTTCTCCTCAAACACGTCAACCGAGTCCATGGAAGCATTTCGAGAGTTTCTTTCCCAGCCGGCTACGCTCATCATCTGGATTGTGGTTTCGCTCGTTTGCCTCGCTGTGCTGGTGTGGGACCTGCGCAAAAACAATCCCGAACTGGGCAGTCTCATGAAGTATGTTTGGGGCCTGACAACTCTTTACTCCGGTCCGCTGGGGCTGGCCATTTACTACTACACCGGACGCAAACAAATTCGGCGCGACTCGGTCTGGCGCAAAGGATGGCGCTCGACCAGCCATTGCTACTCCGGGTGCGGAGCGGGCGAGATCGTGGGTATCGTGCTCACTGTGGGCATCCTCGCGGTGGCGAGCAATGTCATCGTGGCGCTCGCGACGTTTTCCTTTGCCTACACTTTCGGGATGATTCTCACCATCGGGCCGCTCGTGCAGGAAGGGGTTGAATGGAGCGAAGCCGTTACGGACGCATTCTACTCTGAGTCGGCCAGTATCGTGTTCATGGAAGCAGTTGCCATCGGAGTGGACATCTGGATCGCCGGCGAGGCCACGATGGGGGAGGTTCTGTTTTGGACGGCTCTCCTGTTCTCGCTGACAATGGGTCTTCTCGCAGCGTACCCGGTCAATGTGCTTCTCATCAAGTACGGGGTGAAAGAGGGCATGATGAACCCCCGTATGATGCGCAGAGACGTGCAGGCTGCGCATGGATAATACCGGTCTTCGGGATCTGCCGCCCCGTCGATAAAGGCACATGAGCAGGTCACAACTAGGTTTTACAAGCATCTCCCATGCAGACACTTGCGTTGATTGTCGGCATTTTACTTGTCGTCATGGCGGTCCTGGATGCTCTGTGGACAACGGTTGCGGCGGCCGGGGCAGGGCCGCTTACGAAGCGCCTGACACGAGGCCTCTGGGACCTGGCGCTGGCTGGACATCGGCGTACAAATGGGCATCGGCTGTTGGCCGTCATGGGTCCCGTGATCCTCATGAGCGCCATTGTACTGTGGATTTTTATGATCTGGGTCGGATATCTGTTGATGTTTAGCGGTGAACCCACTGCGGTAGTGAACACCTCCACAAATGAACCGGCAGGGGTCTGGGAGCGAATCTACTTTGTCGGCTTCACGATTTCTACGCTCGGCATTGGGGACTATGCGCCGCAGGGAGCGGGCTGGCGTTTCCTGACAGCCTTTGCATCGCTGAATGGTCTTTTTCTGGCAACGTTGTCGATCACGTACCTTGTGTCTGTGCTTTCGTCCGTCGCGGACAAGCGCCAGATCGCTGCCGTGATTGCCAACATTGGCGAAACGCCCGACTCTATTCTGGATCGGGCGTGGGACGAATCTGGAAATTTTGTGTTGGACGGTACCCTCACGCAACTAAGCCCAATGATTGAATTGCACGCGCAGCGCCATTTGGCGTATCCCGTCCTTCATTACTACCATACCCGGCATGCCCACGAGGCAATTGCTCCCAGAATGGCCGCTCTGGACGAAGCTCTTTCGGTAATTACTGTGGACGCTGAGCAACGGGGAGCAAACCCGCCGTTTGCTGTGAAACTGGTACGCGGCGCTATCGGCAACGTGCTGGAAACGCTGGAGACAGGGTTTCTCAAAAGGGAGGTTGCGCCGCCTCCTTCACCCCTGGCACAACATGTGGATGATACGACCGACATTGAGAAGCGCCGCCGTCTGCTGCGAACCTTTGTTCAAGACGATGGATGGGAATGGGTCCACGTTACTCAGCATGAATCCACGAAGGAACGCCAATAGGTAAAGTAATTTTCGCAGGAGGCAGACCTGTTTGCTGACATGTGAGGGAAGTGGCCGCGAGGAGGAGCTTCTGTTGATCGCGTGTGCTCTGCTGATTAGAAGTCATGTTCATGACCCGCGGTACTGGGCTTGAAAAACGCCAAGAGACGGCGGTATCCAGCCAATATGATCAGTGGGCCCGGGTCTATGACGTGTTTTGGCGTCGCTATGTCAACAAGACGCTCCCTGTGGTTCAGCAGGTTGCGAACGTGGAGGCGGGAGAGCGGATGCTCGATCTGGCGTGCGGGACCGGAGAGTTGTCCCGGCGTATCGTGCAGGCGGTGCCCGATGCCGAGATCGTCGGCGTCGATCTGTCATCGTCCATGGTCAATCGGGCACGGAAGAAGCTCGATGGAGAGGCTGCCGTTCATTTTGAACGCGCCGATGCTCATAACCTGCCATTGGGAGAGGATGCGTTTGACATTGTCGTTTGTGCGAGCACATTCCACTACTTCACGCATCCGTTCGTTGTCTTAAAGGAAGTGGCGCGAGTGCTCCGTCCCGGCGGGCGGTTTGTTCTCCTCGACTGGTGCCGCGATTTCTGGACGTGCCGCGTGATGGACGCTGTCCTCCGCCATCTCGATCCTGCCCACCACGACTGCTATACCGTCGACGAGATAACGTCCCTTCTGAGGGCCGCTGGTCTCGGGGTCCGATATCAGTTCCGGTACCGGTTCGACCTGGTGTGGGGGATGATGGTCGTAGAGGCCGTCTGTCCGGCACCTGAATGACCTGACTCACATTCGCGTTTATCGAGCACCCCTGCGATTTACGAAGGCCGGATGGAGTTCAAGACAAGAGACGCTGAATCCATACAGAATGGTTTCAGACCTTAAACTCTTTAATATCGGTTGAGTATAGCTTCTCCCATTTTCATTGACCGATCCGGGGCGGACGTTGCCAGAACGCGATCGTGAACATTCTCATCACCAATCACACTTCCCGTCATGCCGATCGTCGACCAGCTCGCCGACTTCGTCCAGTCCGCCTCCTACGAGGATCTCTCCGACCAAGCCGCGCAGCAGTTGAAGGTCCGGGTGCTCGATTCCCTTGGGTGTGCCATCGGGGCCCTCGACGGAGAGCCGATCCGGGCGCTCCGGGCTCACCTTGCCGACTTCGGCGGCAACGAGCAGGCCACGCTCATCGGGGGCGGACAGACGGCGCCCGACCGCGCGGCTCTCTACAACAGCGCGCTCGTTCGCTACCTCGACTACAACGACAGCTACCTGGCCAAAGGCGAAACGGGACACCCGAGTGACAACCTCGGCTCCGTGATGGCGGCGACCGAGTACGCGGGCGGCTCCGGCAGACACCTGCTCACGGCCCTCGCGGTCGCTTATCAGGTGCAGTGCCGCCTCAGCGACGAAGCGCCGGTCCGTGCGAAAGGATTCGACCACACCGTGCAGGGTCAGTACGCTGCCGCAGCCGGTGCGGCCAAGGCGCTCGGGCTCGACCCGGAGCAGACGGCCAATGCCATTGCGATTAGCGGTACGGCTCACAACGCGCTCCGTGTAACGCGCACGGGAGAGATCTCGCACTGGAAAGGCCTCGCGTATCCGGAGACCGGCTTTACGGCCACGCACTCCGCGTTCCTTGCGAGGCGCGGCATCACCGGTCCGCCTGAGGTCTTTGAAGGCAACAAGGGCTTCATGCACTCCATCGCGGGTGATTTTGAGCTCGACTGGAGCGGGGAGGACCTGGAGCGAGTTGTCGACACGATCATCAAGAAGTACAACGCTGAGATCCACTCGCAGGCCACCCTGGAGGGGGCGCTGGAGCTGAAGCGCGAGCACAACATCGATCCCTCCACCATCGAGAAGATTGAGGTGGACACGTTCGACGTGGCCTTCGACATCATAGGCGGGGGAGAGGAGGGAGACAAGACCATCGTGCGCCGCAAGGAGGAGGCCGACCACAGTCTCCACTACATGACCGCCGTGGCCCTACTCGATGATCACGTGCTGCCCGCGCAGTACGAGCCGTCCCGAATCGAGGCGGACGACGTGCAGTCGCTGCTCCAGAAGGTGCGCGTGCAGGAGATCCCTGAGTACAGCGACCGCTTCCCCGACCACATGGTGTGCGACGTGCGCATCCATGCGAACGGCGAGGTCTACGAGACGCACAAGGAGGATTACGAAGGCTTCCACACCCGCCCGATGAGCTGGGACACCGTGTCGGAGAAATTCACGCGGTTGGCCGAGCCATACACCGACACTGCCCTGCGCGAAGACATCATCGATGCCGTTCAGGATCTGGAAACCCTCCCGGCCAGCGAACTCTTCGATCTGCTGGCCCGTGTGGAGTCGCCTGACGCGTAGTTCTCTCCGGAATAGCGTTTCTAATCCGCTTCCTCTCAAACCTGTAGACGCGGTAGCGCCGCGTCTCCTCTTCTCACCAACAGATCCAATCAACCATGCCCGATAAGACCACCGGCGACCCCCGACGCGCCTTTCAATTTCTCGACACCAACGACCGCGGCGAGAAGCCCCGCGACGTGGGCGTCACCGAAATCCGCGGGCCCTACTACAGCGTCATGGGCCCCAACTACCTCGACGACGTGCTCTCTACCATGGGACACTACGTCGACAACCTCAAGTTTGCGGGCGGCTCCTTCAGCCTGATGCCCGAGGAGGAAGTGCAAACGCTGCTCGACCTTGCCCACGACCACGACGTGCTCGTCTCCACCGGCGGCTTCATGGAGCACGTCCTCTCGCAGGGCACCGACGCGGTCTACGACTACATCGACGAGTGTGCCCGTCTCGGCTTCGACATCATCGAGATCTCCGCAGGTTTCATCACCCTGCCTACCGACGACTGGCTCCGGCTCATTGAGGCCGTGCAGGACGCGGGCCTGAAGGCCAAGCCCGAGGTGGGCATTCAGCACGGGGCCGGCGGCGGGGCCACCACGACCGAGGAGCTAGAGCAGATCGGTCAGCAGGATCCCTCGCAGGCCATCGCTCGCGCCAAGCGCTTTCTCGATGCCGGAGCCTACCAGATCATGATGGAGAGCGAAGGCATCACCGAGAACGTGCCGGAGATGCGCACAGAGATCCCCGCCCAGTTCATCGACGAGCTCGGGCTGGAGAATCTGATGTTCGAGGCCGCCGATCCGCACGTCTTTCCGTGGTACATCCAGAACTACGGCCCGGAGGTGAATCTCTTTGTGGACCACAGCCAGATCGTGCAGCTCGAATGCCTGCGCAGTGGCATCTGGGGGCCGCACGACCTCTTCGGGCGCGTGCACACGTTCAAGGGAGCCCGCAGCGACGATTAGCCTCCAGGGACCGCAGGAAAGTACTGCTCTCCTCCCAATGAGGGAAAGGAGGCGCACACTGGCGTCTCCTTGGTTTTTCCCCTTCGGTGAAACACTTTTCGCACGCCCTTAATCACAAGTTGGACCCCATTGCTACGGGGGACCTTCAATCCTGTGGTGTGCCAGACATCCCGACTATCTTCCGAATCGACTTTTACGTCCCATCATGGATCACGACCACGACGTTTCACGGCGCGACTTCATTCAACGCCTCAGTCTCTTCGGCGTCGCAGGCCTCGGGGCTGGCTCTCTTCTGACGGCATGCGGAGGCTCCGGCGACGGAGAGGAGGGAGAGAATGCCTCGGCGTCCGACAGCGCGAATCAGGGTCAATCGGCCGAGGGGGGAGGCGGTAGCGCCTCCGAGACTGTGACGCTCCACCCGGAGGGCAACCAGATGAGGTACAGGGAGACGGAGTTCACCGTCCCGGCCGATACCGAAGTGAAGCTCGTCTTCGATAACACGGCCACCAGTCCGTCGATGCAGCACAACGTGGTAATACTCAACGAGTCCCCGTCCCAGGAGATTTTCAAGCGCATTGGTCAGGCGGGTGTGCAGGCAGGCTCAAGCGCAGACTATGTGCCTGAGGACCCGGCCATCCTCGCGGCGACGCCCATGTCGAAGCCTGGCGAAACCGTGTCCGTCACCTTCACCACGCCGTCCGAGACCGGCGATTACGGCTACGTGTGCACCTACCCGGGCCACTGGGCCACGATGAATGGGACGATGCACGTGAAGTAACTGCCTGCCGACGGCATGTACCGGACCGCGTCTGGTGTAGGTGATCAAGGTCGTTCTGAAGGAGCTTCCTGCACAGAGTGGCGAGAAGATTCGAAGTTTCCGCGTATCTTTCCAGGAGAGCGTTGTCCTCACGTCCCCGGTGGAAGGCTCGGGACGAGATTGACCACCCCGAACGTCTCGATCCCCATCCAGACCACAAACAGGGCGTAGAGCACGATGAGCGACCACGCTTCGCGCCGCGAGACCAGCAGGTCCGTGCGCATCATTAAGAACACGATGAGGGTCGCCAGGGTGAGCACCGCCATCATGGGGGCCGCAACGGAGTAATTGATGGCCACGGTTCCGGCCACGAGCACTCCGGCCGGAATGCACACCAGCAGGTCGAAGATGTTGCTGCCCAGGACGTTGGCCACGCTCGTGATGGCGTTTCCGTTGCGCGCGGCCCGAATGCTTACGAAGGCATCGGGGATGGAAGTGCCCGCGGCCACGACGGTGATGCCCCAGAGAAAGTTGGGAGTTCCGAAGATCTCGCCGAAGTGGATGGCGGTGCGGACGAGACCCTCTACGCCCACGAGGATGGCCACGAGCGCGCCCAGCATCACGGTCCACTCGCGCCCGGGCCGGATCTCGGTGGACTGCACCTCTGCCTCGTAGTCCATCGTGTCCTGGTACTGCACAAACACGTACAGGCCGTACATGGCCAATGGAATGAGTACCAGGGGGCGCGTCACCTCTCCGGCCAGCGCTCCTGCGACGCCCTCGACGGGGTTGTAGATGACGGCAAACGAGAAGACGAGAAGGAGCACGGCGATTGAGATGAGGTAGAACTGCGCCTCTTTGTAGACGAGATCCCGGTTCGAGGTCAGCACGTCTTTGGCCCAGAGCCCCGCCAGGGCCGGGATCATGAGCACATTGAATAGGGCCGATCCCACGATGGCGGCGACGCCCAGTTCAAACTCGCCGTGAAGGAGGGTGGAAGACACCGCAGTCGACAGCTCCGGAAAGCTCGATCCAACCGCCACCACGATGGCGCCCTGAATGATCGGAGGCAGTTCATAGTACACCGACAGCCGCTCGCTCGACGATTCGAGCCATTCGCTTCCTTTCCAGATAACGGCCGTGCCAACGACGGCGATCAGAGCGTAGAGAAGGAAGGTCATGAGGGGCTGCTGGGAATCGAAGAGAGGGGCGCCGAAAAGTGCGTGCTCGTGGACGGGCTCTTACTTGAGGGTTCTCGGGGAAGAAGTCAAGATGGGTTTGGAGGATGGTACTTGACTGGACAACCACGAGGAGAGCCCTTCGTAGATTGTTGACACAAAGCGGCGATTGCACTTGCCGCCAGGTCTAGTTCCAGTACTCACTTTCTCCTATAGTCTGCATGGGCCAGAAAAGCATTGCCGTCGCCGTCGTTCACGGCACCGGGAGCAAAGAACCCGACTTCGCCGAAAACGTCGTCCAGGTCTTGCAGGATCGATTTCCAGACCATCTGTCTACGGAGGCGCGCTCTCAGGCCGACCTCGCCATCGAACCGGTCTACTGGGCCCATCTGCCGCGGGAGCTCGAAGAAGAAGTCTGGGAGCGTGTCACGAGCGTCGGTGATATGGACCACATGAGGATTCGCCGTTTCATTTTCAACATTGCCGGCGACACCCTGGCCTATCAGCCGAGCAAGGGCCGCAGGGAGCTCTACCTGAGCGTGCACCGAACGATGGCTGAGTCGTTTGGGAATCTGGCAGAGGAAGCTGGTCCGGACGCCCCTCTCTGCGTGGTCGCGCACAGCATGGGATCGGTGGTGGCCCACAATTACCTCTACGACATGCAGCACGAGGAGGATGCCCGCGTTGGCGAGTTTGAGGATGCGCTCACGAACCTGGAGACGCCCCTGGAGCGCGGCGAGACCCTGGCGCTTCTCGTGACCTACGGCAGCCCCCTTGCCATCTGGCGCCTTCGGTTCGGCGACGAATACAAGTCCATCCGGTTTCCCGGCGAGGCCCTGGCAGAACACTACCCGAACCTCCAGCCGAAATGGTTCAACATCTACGACGAAAACGACGTGCTGGGCTACCCGATCAGCCGGCTCACTGAGCGCTACAAGGAGATGGCCGAGGACGGCTACCTCGAGGATCGTCAGGTGAACGTTGGGAAGTGGTACAAAAGCTGGAATCCCCTCTCCCACAAAGGCTACCTGCGCGACGAGGACTCCCTGGATGAGTTGGCCGGTTTCATTGCGGACATCTGGAAGAGTGCCTACGGCTCTTCTTGAGTCAGTGTGCCCGGCAATGCCTGTAGCCGTTGTCCCATTCAATGCGAACTAAGGGGGGCATTCCGCTGCCGCAGTCCCGACAAATTCCATTCAAAGCTCGTCATCCTGAACTTGATTCAGGATCTCCTCGAATGTGGCAACTGTCCTCATCGGGGAGATCCGCTCCAAGAGCACTCGGTCGCTTCGCTTCCAGCGCCGCATCGGGGTGCGGGATGACGTGCTTGGGGATTTTTGTCGACGAGATTCCGAGGTCCCTTGTGCTGGACGGGCAAGGAATGGCAATCTGCGGTTATCGGGTCAGCACCTCGAAATCATGTTTGCTCACTTCACGACTGGATTGCACAAACCACGACCACGACTTGCCCAGGTCGCGTCCCTCGAATGCCTCAAGCCTCCCGCGAAGTGATTCGTCGATGACTACCGATTCGTCCAGGTAAAGCGTGGGGTTGCGGAGCTGAAAGATGTATGGGTAGTCCTGCGCATCGGGGGTTGCAAGGTAGTTGTCAGGATTTGCTTTCTTCTCGGGGTCAGAGCCCACGATTGCGTGGGCAACGACACCTTCGCCACTGGCATAGAAGGCGAGCCGATCCCCAGGGGAAAGGTCCTTTCGACCCGGCGTGCGTTTTCCGTATCCGTAGATCTGGTCTTGCCCAACGAGTCGGTAGACGACTTCCTCGGGCGTCATCCCTTCTTTGCCGCTCACCGACGTGAGCCAGTACGAGGATTCCCCGTCTGCGGGGGGTTGCGGATCGGGTTCAGAAACGGTGCTCATCTGTTCCGCTTGCGTGCGCTGAACCTCCTTGGAGCTCTCCTGAGTCTGGCGCACCTGCTCCTGTGCGACGATTCGCGCCATTAGGTTCGCGATGGGGTCGATGGACGGACCGCTCGGGCGCAGGACGGCGAGGGCATCTTCGTGGTTCACGTCGTACTCGCTCAGCAACTCGGCGAGGGAGAGGAGAGCGTCGATGGAGATCGTGCGGAGCTGGTCGATTTTGTTCTCCGCGACGATGGCATTTCGGAGCTGCTGGACCTCCGGATCGGAATCGCCGATCACGTAGAGGCCCATCGCATTCTGCCAGTCTGAAATCCGCTGCTCGGAGATGAGCTCATTGACGTACCCGGTGAGCGCGGAGGTCTTGATGTGGAACTGCTCCGTGGTTTTCGTCTCGATTACGACGTGGAAGCCGGTGGGGCTCGTCCAGAGGCCATCGTGGCCGATATCGTTGGTCGTGCCCTGGTAGCGTCCGTGCTCTACCTCGAAGCCGAGGATGTGGCCGACGTAATTGACGAGGTCCTGGAGGGCACGAGCGTACTGGGGGCCCGACTCGCGGAGGCACTCCTCGATGAGGTCCCGGGTGTGGCCTACATCCTCAACCTCGCGCCCAAGATACTTTCGAAATCGCTCGCGGGCGGTATCCTCGCCGGGGCTGTCGTCGAGTGTGCCGACGAGGTCGAGGATAACATCCAAGGAATAGTTCATGGGCCTGAAAAGGGTGTGCGGGATGACGTGCTTGGGGATTTTTGTCGCTCGGACACCGCTCCGCTAGAGGGGGCTATTCCGACGGCAATTCCAGCTCCGGTAGATCTTCCACGATCTCCACCGTCTCCACGCTCACCCTCGTCACCCGTTTGATCAGGTCGACGATGTGCCACTTGTCGTCGGGGTCGTTGGGGTCGTGGGTGATGTCGTAGCGGCCGTACGTCTTGATGCGATAGCGGCTCGTGAGCCACTCCAGGGCGCTCTTGTGGGCGAGGCGGTAGTCGTGCGCACGTTTTGGGATGCCCTCCAGGTCGTCGTCGCTGTCCTTTGCCTCCCAGAAGCCGTGGGTGAGGCGATACTCGTCGAGCAGCGCCCCGTCGATGCGGATGCGGCGGTCGCGGGGACTCCATTCGGGGACGAGTTCCCATCCCATCTGCGAGCCGCCGTGGTCCAGGAGGTCGCGGAAAGCGGTGCGGACGGCACCTTCGTGCTGCGCGCCGACGCGCTCGTAGGCGTCGAGCTGGTCATAGTAGTCTTCGACGGCGTCGTCGGTGGGGGCGAGGTCGAGTTGGGACATAGTCGTCGACGGAGGGGTGGCCTTGGTGGTGGGAGACGTCTCTGTGCCACTCTATAACGGCGGCGGCGGAATGTGTGCCGATGGGGGGAGTCTTTGAGAATGGGAGCGTGGGGGAGTGGGTGCGAGGGCGGTCCGAGGTCGAACCAGAGCCCCGCGCTTCCGTAGCTGCGGGCGGCCTCTCATTCGTCCCCTCGTCGTACCTCCCCTCTTTCCACCGATGGAACTGATCCGCACCGTCGATGCGATGCAGGCCCACGCCGACGCAGCCCGGGCCGACGGCCAGACGCTCGCGCTCGTGCCCACCCTCGGCGCTCTGCACGAAGGCCACCTCGCGCTCATCCGCACCGCCCTGGAGGAGGCCGACCACGTGACCGTCTCCGTCTTCGTCAATCCCACTCAGTTCGGACCTGATGAGGACTACGACGCCTATCCGCGCGACCTGGAGGGAGATCGCGAAAAGCTGGAGGCGCTCGACGTGGATGCCATGTTCGCCCCCCCGGTGGAGGAGATGTATCCGTACGTTAACGACGAAGCGCTCCCGGGGCCACTCGCGTGGGTATCTGTAGAGCGACTCGACGAGCACCTCTGCGGCGCCTACCGAGAGGGACACTTTCGGGGCGTCACTACGGTGGTTACGAAGCTGTTCAACGCCTGCAAGCCCGACATTGGCGTGTTCGGGAAAAAAGATGCGCAGCAGTACGTTATTCTTCAGCGGATGGTGGAGGACCTCCTCTTCGACATCGAAATCATCGGCGTCGACACGGTGCGGGAGCCCGACGGCCTGGCGCAATCGTCCCGCAACGACTATCTCGACCCCGACGAGCGCGAACAGGCGACGGTGCTCTATGAGGCTGTCACCGCCGCCGAGGAGGCGATTGACGGGGGGGAACAGGAGGCCCAAGCGGTTGTTCGAGCGATGGAAAATAAGCTCGCCGCGGCCCCCGATGCGAACGTGCAGTATGCCGAGGTCGTGGACGCCTACACACTTCAGCCCGCCGAGCACCTCGCACCCGGGCAGGAGATTTTGGCCGCCGTGGCCGTCTTCTTCGGCGACACGCGCCTCATCGACAACACCTTCGTTCAGGTCCCGTAGCCGTGAGGCTGACGGACAACGATCCTTCGCACAACGCCCGCCGCGCCCGTCCATGGACATCGCGATGCTCAAAGCGAAGATTCACCGCCTTCGCGTTACGGAGGCCGATCTCTACTACGAGGGCTCCATCACCGTCGATCAGGAGCTCCTCGACACCGCCGGCATTCTCCCGTACGAGAAGGTGCAGGTGGTGAACGTGAACAATGGGAATCGGCTTGAAACGTACACCATTCCGGGGGAGGCGGGGGAGCGGACGGTGTGCCTGAACGGTCCGGCCGCCCGCCTCGCGGAGGCAGGGGACGAGGTCATCGTGATCGCCTACGCGCAGCTCACGCCCAAAGAGGCACGCGAGCATCACCCGCGCGTAGTGCACGTCGACGAAAACAACGACGTGACGAAAACGCGCACCCTCGACGTGTCGACGGACGAGGATGATTTTGCGCCGGAGGGGATGGAGGACGTGCTGATTGCGGAGTCTGCACAGCGGTGACGGCGGACGGCAAGTTTTGTTTTTGAGTATAATGATGCGTAGAGGCGTCTCGCTGGGACGCCTCCACGTTGAGAACTTTCTCACACCTCAGTCGAGGAGGACGCTCCAGGAGTTCCCACAGCCGGACAATATCTATTTCCGTTATTGCAAGAAAGTCTCTCGTATCTGGTTAGCACGCGGGGGTTCCTGCGTCAGGTCTGTAGCCATCGGAATGGGAGAACGCGGAGTACGATCCCGCCCCAATTCCTACCCGAAATTCGTTCATTCCGCTGGACAGGCACGGACGCGCTTTG
>CAZBIB010000006.1:0-13038 GCA_964491575.1 uncultured Salinivenus sp.
GTGGTCGATCGCTCCTGCACACGCTCGTCCATGTCTTCGACCTTGTCCGTGAGGGCGCCTTTGTATTCGACCATTTGCTCTCGCAGGTCTGGGTCCTCAGTTCCGAGGATCTGAAGAGCCAGCAGCGCGGCATTGTCCGCAGCGTTGATGGCCACCGAGCCGACCGGGACGCCGCCCGGCATCTGTACGATGGAGAGAAGGGAGTCCACGCCGCTCATGGTGCTCGTCTTCACCGGCACGCCGATGACGGGAAGGGGCGTGCTCGCGGCCAGCATGCCGGGAAGGTGGGCGGCTCCTCCGGCCCCGGCAATGATCACCTGCACACCGCGCTCGTGAGCGCGTTCGGCATACTCTTTCATGACCCCCGGGGTGCGGTGGGCGGAGAGAACGCGCATCTCGTAGGCAACGTCAAACTCGTCGAGCACCTCTGCGGCGTCTTCCATGACGGGCAGGTCAGAGTCGCTGCCCATGGCGATGCCGACGGGAGGGGTAGAGGTAGACATTATCGGTCTTGGGGGTAGTGTGGGACGGGAGAAGGCGAAAAATGAAGGCTTGGGAGCTGTCCTGAAGTGCGTATTGCGTATTTTGTCATGAACGTACATGCTTACGCAATACGCACTACGCAATACGAAGTAGCACTGGATGCCGAAAGCCTGCGCGGCCTTCGACGGCGCAGATTCGGATCGGACGGGCAGTCACAAATCGCTACAGCTCAATCGCGCTCGCCGCCATTTCGGCGCGTTTCCGCACGTCGGCCCGATTGCTGCCGAGGGCCGTCACGTGGCCCATCTTGCGCCCCGGTCGTACGTCCGGTTTGCCGTAGATGTGGGTGGACACACCGTCAGCGTTGAGAGCTCGAGACAGGCCGGTGGTGCGCGGGGGGGTTCCCTCGCGACGACCCAGTACGTTGACCATCACGGCCACGGGTCGCCGCAGTGCGGGGGAGCCCAGGGGCCAGTCCAGGATGGCGCGCACGTGGTTTTCGAACTGGGACGTGTCGCTGCCCTCGATGGAGTAGTGGCCGGTGTTGTGAGGGCGTGGCGCGAGTTCGTTGACGAGGATGCGACCGTCCGGCATTTCGAACAGCTCCACGGCGATGAGGCCGACTCCCTCTACGGCCTCCACAGCTGCCTGCGCAATGTCCCGCGCCTCCTCAGCGACCGCCTCGTCAATATCCGCCGGCACCTCTACGGCGTGGCAGCGATGGTCGTGCTGTTCGGTGTAAGCTACCGGATAGACGACCTGCTTCCCGCTCGGGCGTCGGGCCACCTGCACCGCCAGCTCGCGCGAGAAGTCCGCAAACGTCTCGACCAACAGCCCATCCTCGGCGGCGAGGTCGGGCCAGACGTCTTGCAGTCCGTCCGGGGAGTGGACCGTGGCGTTGCCATACCCGTCGTAGGCGCCCCGGCATTGCTTCAGGACGACGGGGTAGCCGAGGGCCTCTGCCGCATCAAGGGCCTCCTCGGTCGTGTTGCATCGCGCGAACGTGGGCACCGGGCAGCCCGCGTCGGCGAGGTGCTGTTTCTGAACGCCTTTGTCCTTGATGAGGGACAGGGTCGTTGTGGAGGGCCAAAGCGCAGTGTCCTCGGGCAACACCTCGGCAGCCGCGCTAGCCGGGGCCCATTCGCTCTCAACGGTCACTACGTCGCATTCCGAGACAAACGGGCGCAGGACCTCCGGATCGGTCCAGTCCCCCACCTGAGCGTCCGCGTAATGACGCATGGGACCGGCGTCTTTGGGGGACAGGAGCTTCGTATCGATATCCAGGCGCACCGCCTCGGCAGCCATCATCTTACCGAGCTGGCCGCCGCCGAGAATGCCAATCGTGGGAAACGTCGACTCCATGCGTACAGGGGGATCCAGGTGAGTGACGTAGCGAGTCTCAGAGTGCGGAGTGCGTATCTCGTGGTACGTATTCCATTGACCGAGTCACAGTTGGGGTGAGCGCTAGGCGTCTTCAGGATCGGGCTCCGGTTCTTCCTCACCGTGCAACAGCTCATCGAGTTCTTCCTCGTCCTCCACGAGCACCTCCCGTGCCTTCGTGCCGTTGAAGGGGCCGACGATGCCGGCCTCTTCGAGCTGGTCCACGATGCGGGCGGCCCGGGTGTATCCCACGGCCAGCTTGCGCTGGAGAAGGGAGACGGACCCCTGCTGACGGCGAATAATGACGCGGGCAGCCTCTTCGAACTTGTCGTCGGTGTCCTCCACACCCAGGGTCTCGTCGGGGCCGTGACCGGCGTCCTGGAGGGAGGGAAGCGTGTACGACGTCACGCCCGGTTGGTCGGCCACGTATTTCACGACGGTCTCTACTTCCTCGACGCTCACAAATGGACCCTGTAGGCGCTTCAGGTCGCTGCCGCTCAGGAACAGCATGTCGCCATTTCCGACGAGGTCCTCAGCGCCGCCCTGATCCAGAATGGTGCGCGAGTCCACCCGCGACGCGACTTCGAAGGCGATGCGTGAGGGGAAGTTGGCCTTGATGAGGCCTGTGATGACGTCCACCGACGGTCGCTGTGTGGCCAGGACGAGGTGGATGCCGACGGCCCGAGCCATCTGCGCGAGCCGGGAAATGGGGCCCTCTACATCGTCGCCAGCCGCCATCATGAGGTCGGCCAGCTCGTCGACCACCACGACGAGGTACGGCATGTGGCGGTGGCCCTCCGTCGGATCCAGCTCGCCGGCCTGAAACTTCTCGTTGTAGCCGGTGATGTTGCGCACGTTGGCGTCCGAAAGGAGGTCGTAGCGCGTCTCCATCTCCCGCTCCACGCTCTTGAGGACCCCGGACGCCTCGTCAATGTCGGTAATCACGGTTTGGTCGATGTCCTCCGGCACCGCCACGAACTGCGTTTCGAGCGGGGTGTACTGCTGGAGCTCAATCTTCTTGGGATCGATGATGACGAACCGCAGGTTCGCTGGGTGGCAGGCGTAGATGAGACCTGTGATGATGGCGTTGAGGCCCACGGACTTCCCGGAGCCGGTGGCCCCGGCAATGAGCAGGTGCGGCATCGTCGTGAGGTCGCCCAGGTACACCTCACCCTCGATGGTTTTGCCGAGGGGGAGGGGAAGCTCGAGTTCAGTGTCCTGAAACTTGGTAGTCCCAATGACATCCCGGAGACGCACCAGCTCCCGGTTTCGGTTGGGAATTTCGACGCCGACGGCGGACTTGCCCGGAATCGGGGCAATCATGCGGATGCCGGGCGCCGCCATTGCCATCGCGAGGTCGTCTTCGAGCGACTTGATGCGGCTCACCTTGATGCCGGGCGCGGGCGTCAGTTCGTAGCGAGTGACCGTGGGGCCCACCACTGCGTTGATCTCCTCGATCTCGATGTTGTACATGTCAAGCTTGTCGAGGAGCACCCGTTTGTTTTCCTCCAGCTCCTCCCGGTCGATCGTGGAGTCGTCGTAGGCCGACTCGTCGAGGAGGTCCAAAGAGGGCGGCTCGTACTCGAAGTCCTCGGGGGTTTCGGGGGCCCGGTCAATTTCGTCGGTCGTTTCTTCTTCGACCTGCTCCTGGATCGTCATCGAGACGTCGTCCTCCAGGTGATCCCGGAGAGAAGCGTCGTCGTTCGTCTCGACGGTCGAACGGTCGTCCTCCGAGGGGGACGGGGGAGACTCAGAGGAGGGAGCAGGGTCCTCAGGGCGCTCCTCCGAGGAGGGCGACGAGGGAGGTCGGTCGACCGGCTGCGTTGGGGACCTCTCGTCCAAAGAGGTCGGTGTTGCCTTCGAAGACTCCTGGTCCGCCTCCTCGCCCTCTCGCTCCTCGACGGACTCAGAGGACGACTCAGATTCGGGACGAAACAAGTCATTCCGACGAACGGAGGGGTCCTCCGGCTCGGAGTCGGGAGACTCGATCGGTTCGGAGGATGCAGACGGATCGGGCGCGCTTGAGGGCGAGGTGTCTGGGCGCGGTTTTTCGGTCGAGGGCGAGGCATTGGAGGCGCGGGATGTCGAGGCGGACTCTGCAAGCTCCTCAGAGGAGGACGATTCCTCCGCCTCCGTCCTCGACTGCGCCCTGGCCTGCGCCCACTGGGTTCGCACGTACGTGCCGGCCGACGCGAAGCCTGTCACGATCGTCTGGAGGACCTCAATGACCCGATCCACCGTGCGCTGGATGTCGTGGTCCACCACCAGTAGAAGCATCACCGCGACGGCGAGGAGCAGGAGGATGAACGATCCCACCTCCCCAAACACGTTCTGCAGCCAGCCCGCGGTGCCGATGCCCACGGTTCCGGCCCAGGCCGTGAGCGAGGCCTCCAGGCTGTGGTCGAACCAGCCCAGGATGCAGGAGAGCACGAAGGCCGAGAGGACGGTGAGAACGGAGGGATAGTAGAGGCGCTGGAGCGAGGAGTGGCGAAAGATGGCGTAGCCCCACACCATGAGGAGACCGCTCAGGAGAAGAACCCCGTAGCCGACGAAGCCGGGCACAAGCCACCGAGCAAGCTGCGCGCCAAGGAGCCCAAGCACATTCTGGACAGGAACCTCCGTCTGTGCCTCCTGCGGATTCAGGAGAGCCTCACTGAGTTGGGTTGAGCGGAGGACGGCATTGTCTCCGGCGTGGTAGGATACAAAGGCGAGGGAGAGGAGAAGGGCCAACACCATGAGCACAAGCCCAAAGATCTCCGCCTTTCGCCGCGGCGAGATCAGGAATGCCGACCCGTTCCCAGTGTCGGAGCCCGAGGCAGCCATACAACCGAAAATGCAGAGAGCAAGAGCGGATGCGTAGCACATGCGAGGGGACACCACTCACATGTGCATTCACTGTTCATCACTAAGGTGGGCCGAGCGGCGCAAAAATGCAATGAGACCGCCGCGCTTTCCAAGAGCTGTCCGCACAATTAGGCCGAAACGGCCTCCTTGTACAGGAGCAGCCGGTTCTCGGTATAGTATGGAAGCACTGGCACGGCATCAATCTGGAAGCAGTACTCCAGATCCTCCTCGTGGCCCTGATTGGAAAGCTGTTCGGCGTGGTTGGCGCCCCGGAGAGCGTTGTCGAGGCCCTCACGATCCGTGTGGTACAGGGTGTAGGCCGTGTGGGCCGAGTCGGTGACTGGATACGGTTCGTGCCCGTTCCAGAGGCGATCCAGGAGAAGTCCCGCACAGAGCGTGTCTTCAAGGGCGAGCCGGTTCTGCCGGCCTGCGCAGACGATGGTGACGGCGTCGGTGGTCTCCCGAATGAAATCTACAACCCGGCCGGCGTTCAGGAAGCAGGCGGCCACGAGGGTATCGGCCTCCTTGACCCGTCTGAGGGCACGGGTGCCGTTGCTGGTGTTCAGGATAATGTCCCGTCCTTCAACGATGTCCTGCGTGTACTCGCGCGGCGAATTTCCAAGGTGGTATCCTTCAATCTTTTCGCCTCCGCTCTCGCCGCCGAGGCGGTACACGTCGGGATCGAGATTGCTCGCAAGCTTGCCGGCCTGAGCCATGTCGAGCACCGGCATCACGGCCCGTGCGCCGTGGTCCAGCGCCGTGACGATGGTGGAGCAGGCGCGGAGCACGTCGATGACGACGACGGTCCGGCCCTGAACGTCGCCTTCCGAAATATTCGAATGTGTCAAAAAAACTTCAGCATCCATCGGTGCAGCGGGTCAGACGGGAAGAGGAGGGAGGTGGAAAACGAGGGGACGAGGAGGAAGAAGCACGTCAGTTCTCTTTGTGAAACGGCGGATCGGTGACTTCTACGGCGAATGTGCGGCGTCGGCTGGCGACCTGAAGCGAGCGGCCTTCTTCGGTGTACCGCGGCTCATTGGGGATGTACCCGAGGCCAATCCCGGTGTCGAGGATGGGAGATTGCGTGCCACTCGTGACCACCCCGATGGCGTCGCCGTCCGTCGATTGGATCACGTTGTCGTGTCGAGGAATGCCGCGCTCGGTGGCCACGAAGCCGATAAGCTGGCGCTCGGGCTCCTGCTCGTGGATCTCCTGAAGCGTGTCGCGACCGATGAAGTCCCCTTTGTCGAGCTTCACCAGCCACCCGAGGCCCGCCTCGTACGGATTGGTTTCCTCCGTAATGTCGTTGCCGTGGAGGCACAGCCCGGCTTCGAGGCGGAGCGTATCGCGCGCGCCCAGTCCCGCGGGCTTCAACCCTTGGTCCTCGCCGGCGTCCAGGAGCGAGGTCCACACGTGATTGGCCTGTTCGGCGGGCACGTAGAGTTCCAGTCCCGGCTCGCCGGTGTATCCCGTGCGGGAGATGATCGCTTCGTCGCAGTCGAGGAAGGCTCCGTTGCTCCGTTCCCAGAAGTGATAGAACTTAAGATCGTCGAGGTCGTCGTCGAGGAACGGCTGAGCAATGTCGAGCGCCTTCGGGCCCTGCAGGGCCAGCAGGGCGGTCTCGGCGGAGATGTCCTGGAGGGTGGCGTCCATGGGATTGTGATCGTGCATCCAGGCCAGATCCCGCTCCGTGTTGGCTGCGTTGAGGACCATCAGGTAGTGATCCTCGCTCCGGCGATACACGATGCCGTCGTCAATGATGCCCCCGTCGGGCGTGCACATGACCGTGTACATTGCCCGCCCGTCATACAGATTGCTGGCGTCGTTGGTAACGAGGTGCTGGACGAAGTCAAACGCCCGGTCTCCGCGAATGAGCACTTCGCCCATGTGACTCACGTCAAACAGGCCGGCATCGGTGCGGACGGCCATGTGCTCGTCGATGATGCCGGTGTACTGGACGGGCATCTCGAACCCGCCGAATGCCATCATCCGGGCACCGAGTTCTTCGTGGATCGCGTGCAAGGGCGTCGTCTGGAGGGAGGGGGCGGACTCGGCCATAAAAGCCGTGGAGGTTGTGACGGGTCGGTGAGAGGAGATCGGACTTCAGGCGCAAACCCCGCCCCGGTACCACCTCCCATAATACCCGAGAGAACCAGTTTAGTCAACGAAAGGGAAATGATTTTACTCATCAGGGTCGCCACGCCTCGTATCCGGCGTCCGACAGAACCGCAACGGCCTCCTCAGCCTCGGCTCCGTCCTCGAACGCCAGTCGAAACGTGCCCCCGGTCCCTTCGCGGAGGGTTTGGAGTTCGATGTCCTTGATGTTGATCTTTGCCTCCAGGAGGTACCCCGTGAGATCGTGGATGACGCCTGGCTGATCGGGGGCGCGCACGTAGATGTCGGACAGCGGGTGCAAGAAGCCCTTGCTGTCCTGTGGAATGGCCTCGCGGGCCGTGCGGGCGTCGTCGAAGAGGTCATCGAGCGCGTCCAGGTCCTCCTCGATCAGCCGATTTCGCATTTGCCGCAGGAGACGGCGGAAGCGGCTCAGGGCGTCGTGGATGGCGCCCTCATTTCCCACGAGCACGTCCCGCCACATCTCGAAGGGCGAGGCGGCAATGCGGGTCATGTCCCGAAAGCCGCCCCCTGCGAGCCGGAGGGCCAAGTTCTCGTCTTCGTCGTCGGTCGTGGCGACGAGATTCACCAGCGTTACGGAAAGAAGCTGCGGCACGTGACTGACTGCGGCGACAAGGCGGTCGTGGCGCGCGGCGTCGAGCACCAGCGGACGGCCACCGGTCGCCTCCACGAGGTCTACGATCGGCGCCAACGATCCCTCCAGTGCATCCTCGTCGGTGTCCTCGGGCAGGCACAGGCTATAGACTGCGTTCTCGAAGAGCAGTGGATCCGCGTGGTCGATGCCGCTGTGCTCGGCTCCGGCCATTGGGTGGCCGCTCAGGAAGCCGACGTGGTCTGGAAGCACGTCCTCAGCCTGCTCCAGGACGGGCTGCTTCACGGACGCCACGTCGGTCACGAGGCATCCTTCGGGGAGGTCGTCGGCGATGGTCTCCATCAGACGGAGAATCGAGGCGACCGGCGTGGCGAGGACCACGAGGTCGGCGTCCGACACAGCCGTGATGGAATCGGCGGCCTTTACGTCAATCGCCCCTCGTTCTTCGGCCCGCTCCAAGACCTCCGGTCGGTCATGGCCGACGATGGTGGTGTCGGGGCGCCGCTGGCTCCAAACGAGGCCAAGCGATCCGCCAATGAGTCCGGTTCCAAGAAGGGCGAGGCGGTCAATCATTCGTGCAGGGTCGCGATGCAGAGTACCACGAAGAGGGAAGTGAGAGTAGAGTGCAGGGGGCCGACCCGAGCAAGGGCGGATCCTGCACGCCGAGAAGCGGTGCATGTTCGCCGGGACGAACGCCGCAGTCGGTGTTGGGCCGTTCCGCCCATGATCGGCTACGAACGCGGACCTGCGAAAAACGGTCGAAGGAAGCGCTTTTAGGAACCGGGAAATTTCTCATGTGTCACTTTCCGTCGTAAACTTATAATTGTTCACTCGGAACGGAGATGCAGAGAGCCGCTCACTTCATCGTAGCGGCGTCTGCCGACTGATCTTTTCACTATCAACCAGAAGAACTATGATTAAGAAGGTAAACAAGCGCTCGGATGACAGCGTCAAGGTGACGTTCGTGCTTCCAGACGATCATCCCTACGGCGAGGACGTCTCAGTCGTCGGCGACTTCAACGACTGGACCCCCGGTGAGCACCGCTTTGTGCGGCGCAGCAATCAGACCTACAGCACCAATGTCATGCTCCCGGAGGAGGGTCGTTACGCCTTCCGGTACTACAGCGAGGAACAGGGCTGGATCAACGACGAGGAGGCCGACGACTTCGTCCGAAATGAGTTCGGAGAGACCAACTGCGTCGTAGCGACGTAGCGCCGCCCACCCTGCACGTCGATTTTCTCACTCTTGGAGGGCGGCAGCAATCTCCTCGGCGGCGACGGAGCGATTGAAAGTGTCCTCGCGCGTCTTGTTGAGCAGGACGCACGTGCCGCGGGGCGACACGACGAGTCGTTTCGTGTCACCGGCGACGGGGAAGGTCACCCCGACCGACTCGCCGCGGTCTGCGGCCTGCTCGCGCAGGGAGGCGATGGTCTCGGCGTTCGGGGCAGCGTCGAGCGTCGAGAACTCGATCTTCTCGGACATGGGGACAGGGCGGTTGTGAACTGGGCTGTGGGAGTGGGAATCTTCAGGGCCGTTTCGCATCCGGACAAATAAATGCCCCACCCTCTCACGAGAGAGGATGGGGGAAGTTTTTGTTGGGGCCGAGAAGGGCAGCGACTCCTACCCGTTTTCGGGCTTGCGGAGGCTTGTCACGAAGACGTACCCGTCGGGGTTGCGCACGGCCATCCGGAAGGCGTTGCCCGGCTCAAGATTTTGATACACCTTCTGGAACGTGTCAAGGTCCGGAATTTTCTGCCCGGCCACTTCAAAGATGATCTGTCGGGATTGAAGGCCCGAGTTTCGGATCATCGGATTTGTGCGATCGACATCGGTGATGAGCACCCCTTGATCCTGCTCAAGACCCAGCTGGCGGGCAATTTCCGGGGTCACATCTCGAAGCTGAAGCCCAAGCTCCTTCTGAATGGCGTCTTCAGAAGAGGGCGTTCCGCTGTCCTGCTCTGCAGAGGCCGTCTCCATGTTGCTGCGAGCTCCCAGTGTGATCGTAAAGGTCTCCGTCTCCCCGTTGCGGTTGATGCGGAGGGACACCTCGTTGCCGGGCTGCATGCTGGCAATCTGATTGCCGAGTTGCAGGTAGTTATTGAGGGGTTCGTCCTCAATGGCCGTGATAATGTCCCCGGCCTGAAGCCCAGCCTCGGCGGCGGGCGTGCCGCTTTCCACCTGTGAGATCACCGCAGAGCCTTGTGGGAGGTCTTCGTTTTGAACCAGCGACTGCGGCGCTGGCCCGTACCGGATTCCCAGATACGCCCGTCGTACGTCGCCCTCCTCAATGATTTGCGTCACAACGCGCTCGACGGTGCTCGATGGAATGGCAAATCCGATGCCCTGGTACCCCCCGGTCTGAGAGGCGATGGCGGTGTTGACGCCCACGAGCTGGCCCTGAAGGTTCACAAGAGCCCCCCCCGAGTTGCCCGGGTTGATGGCCGCATCGGTCTGAATAAAGTTATGTACCCCGCTGCTCTGGTCGGGGTCGCGGGCTCGTTTGGGACTCGATTGGAGGCGGCCCAGGGCGCTGACGATGCCGGCCGTCACAGTGTTGTTGAGCTGCGGGCTGAGGGGGGAGCCGAACGCCATCACCCATTGCCCCACGTTCAGTTGATCTGAGCTGCCAAAGCTCACGGCCGTGAGATCGGACGCATCGATCTTGAGAACCGCCAGGTCGCTGTACGAATCGGTGCCCACTACCTTTGCTTCGTACTGCGCGCCGTCGAGCGTCTGAACGCTCAACTGCTCGGCATCCTGAATCACATGATTGTTGGTGACGATGTGGCCATCGGAGCGCACGATGACGCCCGATCCCAAGCCCTGCCGCACGTCGGGCTCGGAGGGGCCCGGCTGGCCGAAGAACCGCTCAAAGGGCGTTCCCTCGAAAGGGTTTCTGGGCATCTGCCGTTCTACGACCTTGGCCGCTCGAATCTGAACGACCGCCGGGTTGACGGACTTGGCGACCTTGGTGAAGGCCGTTTCGAAACTGTCCGGGACCCCACCGGCCGATTGCTCGATTGCCGTTGAGCCGTCCAAATTGGCAGCCTGACTGGGGGTGCCCACGGCGTCGCCTGCGCCAAAGAGGTTGGCTCCAGCCGTGGCGAAAAGAATGCCGGCCAAGAAGGCGCCGCCAATGACAACGGCGAGGGAGACTTTGCCTTGTGTGCTCATGGGGAAGGGCAAAAAATCGTGCGGAAAGAATCTGACGAGAGGGGGCGCTGTCCCAGTGCAAAGGGGCGCCCCGAGAGCGACACTTGCTCACAGGTTTTAACGAGCGCCCCCCACTATTTCGTACCGCCCGTTCCCGACGGATTATACCTACGAAAATTCTCCTGAGAAGATGGAGAAGAATCTGGCAAACGGGCGATCAGAAGTAACGTCTATGGAAACTTTACTCGCTTTACTCGTCGCCCGGGACGCCCGGCTCGGTCATGCGGCGGACGTCCAGATACTCGTCGAGCTCCTCGTCGCTGAGGAGATCCATTTTTTTCACCACCGCGCGCACGCTTTCCCGGTTGGCGGCGGCCGTCTTGGCCACTTCGCTAGCCTTGTCGTAGCCGATGGCCGTGTTGAGGGCGGTTGCAATCGAGGGGTTCAGCTCCAGCAGTTCGCGGCAGCGCTCGCGGTCGGCCTCAATGCCCTCCACGCACTTGGTGCGGAACGCATTCACGCTGTTGGCGAGGAGGTTGATGCTCTGGAGCATGGCGTGTGCCATGACTGGCATCATCACGTTGAGCTCAAAGTTGCCGTGCGTGTTGGCGACGGTGATGGTCTGGTGGTTGCCCGTCACCTGCGTGGCCACCATCATCACCTGCTCGCTCTGCACGGGGTTTACCTTGCCGGGCATGATGGACGAGCCGGGCTGGATGACCGGCAGTTTGATTTCCCCAATTCCACTGGTGGGTCCGCTGGAGAGGAGCCGCAGGTCATTGGCAATTTTTAGGAGCGCCGTGGCGAGTGTGTTCAGGGCGCCGTGGGCGTCTACGTACAGTTCCTTGCTGGCCTGCTGGGCGAAGTGGTTTTCGGTTTTGTAGAACGAGAGACCGGTGGCGTCGGTGAGGTGCTGGAGGGCGGTTTCGGGGAAGTCTTCCGGGCAGTTTAGGCCCGTGCCGGTGGCCGTGCCACCGAGTGTCACCTCCGAAAGACGATTCGACGCCTGTTTGATACGCTGGATGGCGTGCTCGATCTGGGCGGCGTACCCGCCAAACTCCTGGCCGAGGCGCACCGGCGTGGCGTCCATGAGGTGGGTGCGACCGCTCTTCAGCACGTCGTCAAACTCCTCGGCTTTCGCAGAAAGAGCCTCGTGCAGTGCCTCTAGCGCCGGAAGCAGGTCGTGTTCGATCCCCATCCGGGCGGCCACATGCATGGTCGTTGGGATTGTGTCGTTCGACGACTGCGACATGTTCACGTCGTCGTTCGGATGGACGGCCTTGCTCCCCCGCTCGGCCCCGACCAGCACGGAGGCGCGGTTGGCGATCACCTCGTTGGCGTTCATGTTGGTGGAGGTGCCGCTCCCGGTTTGGAAGATGTCGAGCACGAATTCGTCGTCGTGTATGCCGTCGATGACCTCCTGTGCGGCTTCGACAATCGCGTCGGCGGATTCGCTGTCGAGGAGGCCGAGGTCGCGGTTGGCCAGGGCTGCGGCGCGCTTCACGTGGCCGAGGGCTTCGATGAAGCGGCGGGGAAACCGCAGGTCGCTGATGGGAAAGTTCTCCTTGGCCCGCTGCGTCTGGGCGCCGTAGAGAGCATTGGCAGGGACGCGCACGTCGCCGAGGGAGTCGCTTTCGGTTCGGTATTCGGAACTCATTGTTGGGAGGGGAACAGGTAAGTGGGAAGAAGTAGGAGGAGAGCGTTGGGAGGAAGGGGAAAATTATGGATTTGAGATCATGATGTGGGCCCAGGGTTGGTCCGGTTCCATGAGCCATGGTCCGCCCTGTGGGCGCGTGGGGAGGCCGGTGCTCTCGGCCGTGGCGTAGGGAACGTAGACCACGTGGAGGCGGGAGGCGTCGCGGACGGTGTCGGCCGCGGCGTCGTAGGTCCCGGACAGGTTGTAGAGAGCAGCCGGATGGTTCGGGTACGCGAGAGTACCGTCCTCAATCTCGGCCCGGCGCACACTGTCGACGGCGGTTACTCCCTGCTGTCGCAGGTCGCGTCCCCGCTGCATGAAGGGCGCCAGCGACTCGTGGTAGCAGGCGACCTGAAAGCCCTCCTCCTCCGGGTCATCGGCGAGACAAACGAGTTCTCCGGAGCCCTCCCGAAGCGTCGTGATCGTGCCGTCGGCTCCGTAGCCGCGCACGGTCGCCGCGTCGCGCATCGATTGGGGGGCGGCCTTTACCGCAGCCGTGATCTGAGTCTCGGCGTCGGGCGGCGACTGGGCGTGAGTGGCGTAGGGGATCAGAAACGTGGCGATGAGGCAGCAGAACAGGAGGCGTCGCATAGAGCTGAGAAGTCGGGTCATTGAAATGAGGCACGAGTGCATCGACGGGAGACGACTGTCGGTCGCAGTCCCAAGATATCAGTGATGATCGTCGGTTCCAAGGGGGGGCGTGGGAGTGTAGGGATCGATCCTCACATCCTTTACCGATCTGACGAGTCTGAGCCG
>CAZBIB010000006.1:13138-29794 GCA_964491575.1 uncultured Salinivenus sp.
GCGCTATACTTCGAATTTCGTCGTGTCGACGTCGTAGCGTTCGAACAGCGACGAGTCGGCCTGCTCTCGGGCCAGCACTTCCATGCCCTCCCCGTCAGTCTCCGTGATATGATCGATCGGCTGCGCGGCCATGCGTTCGGCCGCGGCGGCGGATCGCCCGTCCCGTTCATGCTCCAGCGACCACTGGGCGTGGCGGGTCGTGTAGGCAAGCTCTAGGGCGTGCCCGAGCGTACGCGCAAAGCGACGTGCTCCGGCCTGAAGGACCTCAGGACTCTCCGCTTCTGCGGTGCGGAACCATTCGGCGGCCGTCTGAAATGCATCGAGCGCAGTCTGAACTGCGCGCTGGAGCCGGGGTGTGGTGGCCGCCCTGGAGCAGCGCTCGAACTCGTTCTCGACGGGTTCCATTCCTCCGATCTCATTTACGGTCCGCAGCAGATCCAGCGCGAGCACGTTCGTGGTGCCTTCCCAGATGGGGAGCACTTGGGCGTCTCGAAGGAGTGGGGGAAGACCCGTGTCCTCGACGTATCCAGCCCCGCCAAAGGCTTCGATCACCTCGCTCGTGCCGGACACGGCCTGCCGGGCGGTGGTAAGCTTCGCGATCGGAGTGAGGAGCCGGAGGAGCGCCCGATCGCCCTCGTCGGCTTGGCCCGTTTCTCGGCGACCGAGGAGCTCGGCAACCCGGAACGACAGGTGCACCATGCCTTCCAGCTGGGCCTGCAGGTCGGCGATCGTCTCTCGGTGGAGGGGGTGGTTGAGGAGCGCTTCGCCGAAGGCCTCTCGCTTCCGGGCATAGTCGCGGGCGAGGGTCAGCCCGCGCCGCAGGTACGCCGCCGCCGTGACCGCATTCCAGGTGCGGGTAATGGTGAGCATGGGGGCGATGTGCTGCGTGCCGTGCCGGGGTTCATCCGTGACCGGATGAGCAGCGGCCCCATCCAGAGTCAACTCGGCGGTGGGGAGTTTGCGGGTGCCGAGTTTGTTCTTCAGTCGGTTTACGTAAATTCCCTCCGCCCGGGTGTCCCCATCGCGGATGGGGACGTAGAAGAGAGCTAGGCCCTCGCTCCCATTCGGATTGCCCTCCGGGCGGGCCAGGGCTAGGGCCATGTTCGCCGTGATAGCGCTGGTGAACCACTTGCGACCGTAGAGCCGCCAAGTGCCATCTGCATCGCGCCGCGCCGTGGTGCGGGTATTGCTCACGTCGGAGCCGCCCGCGATTTCCGTCATCCACTGGCCCGAGGTCCAGAAGGACTGCGGGTCGCGGGCCGTCAGGTGCGGCACCGCCTCTTCCACGAGCGCCTCACGGCCCCGATCGAGCAAGGTGCGGGCGGCCCCGTCCGTCATGGCCAGGGGGCACCCGTACATGTCCGTGGAGGGGATGAACAGGTAGGCGAGCGCCATCTGGTGGATGCGACTGTGGGGGCCATGCGTCTGCTCGTACGCTGTTGCCACAACACCCTGCTCGGCAGCGACCTCTTCAGCTCGCTCCCACACCTCCGTCAGTTCGATGCGGTCGACCCGATCGCCCCACGGCCCCCACTGGGTGAGGGTCGGCTCCTCACCGATGTCGTCCTGCTGGAGCGCATACAGTTCCCCGCCTGCGAGTTTCCCCATGGCCCGCAGACCTGGCTCCACTGCGGCGTGCACCTCGTCGGGGAGAACGCGGTGGAGATAGCTTCGGAGCACGCGATCCGTTTCGTACTGATTGTCCAGCTCGGGGGGCGGTTGCACCGCGTCCGGTGTCATGGCTCGGAGTGGGGGGAGGAACGATTGTCGCGTGGATGCAGACGTACGCACACCCCGGGCTGCCCGTTCGGAACCTCCGGTCGGGAGGACCGTGGCGAGAGGCGGTTCGCGACGTCGTTCCTCACCGCTTCGCCACGGTTCTCGATTCATGGTGTCCGCTCGGTTTAGCTGGCGACGCCTCCTCGGGGGGCTTGCGCTTTGTCTCGTCCTCCTGCTCGCCATCGTTGTCGTCCGGGCGTGGCGGGTCGATACGCACCAGGTGCAGACGGAACCGGTCGATCTACAGGTGCCCGCCGATGCCCCTCAGCGCCTTGCCCAGGCCCTTCAGGTGCAGACCCTCACGAGTCGCGATCCCGCTCAGTTTGATTCGTCGGCGTTTCGAGATCTCTACGCGTACTTCGGGCAGGTCTTCCCAAGGGTGCACGCGACGCTCGACACGACGCACGTGAACGGGCTGAGTCGGCTTTACACGTGGACGGGGCGCGATCCGTCCCTGGCCCCGATCGTGCTGATGGCCCACGTCGACGTGGTGCCGATTGAGGACTCCTCCCAGTGGCGTCATCCTCCGTTTTCCGGACGCATCGCCGAGGGGCACGTCTGGGGGCGTGGGGCGCTGGACGACAAGACGAGCGCCGTCGGCATTCTGGAAGCCATCGAGACGCTCCTGAAGCGTGGCGCGACGCCCCGGCGCACGGTCTACGTGGCGCTGGGGCACGATGAGGAGGTGGGCGGCCGTCGGGGTGGGCGTGTCCTGGCCGAGCAGATTACGGCGGATGGAGTGTCCCCGGCTCTCGTAATCGACGAAGGGGGCGCGATCACGCGGGGTGCCCTTCCGGGCCTCCACGATCCCCTCGCCGTCGTAGGGGTGGCGGGGAAGGGATACCTGAGCCTGGAGCTCGTCGCCCGGCAGCCCGGCGGCCACTCGTCCGTCCCGCCCAATCAGACCAGCATCGAGGTGCTGAACAAGGCCCTGACCCGACTCCGTACCAATCCGTTGCCGTCTCGGCTCACAGGCGTGTCGGGCACCATGTTTGACTACCTCGCGCCCGAGATGACGATGCCCATGCGGGCGGTCCTCGCCAATCGATGGCTCTCGGCCCCCGCCCTCCGGTGGGTTCTGAACCGCCGGCCGCCCACTCGGGCCGTGATCCGCACGACCACCGTGCCCACCCGGCTCGACGCGGGCGTCAAGGACAACGTGATTCCCACCACTGCCCGCGCCGTGATCAACTTTCGAGTTTTACCGAGCCAATCGATCGACGGAGTGATCACTCACGTGCGGTCGGCCCTGGAAGGGCTCCCCATCCAGATAAAGCGCCTTCAGTCCAATCCGCCTCCGTCCGTGTCCAACGTCGCGACGCCGGCGTTTCGGATGCTCCAGCGAACGATTGGGCAGGTCTCGGCCGATTCGGTGGTCGTAGCGCCCTACCTCGTGCCCGGCCGTACCGACAGCGGCTACTACGCCGACGACACCGACGCCGTCTACCGCTTCGTGCCGTACGAGCTGACGTCCGACGACCGGAGCCGCATCCACGGCCCCAATGAGCGCATCGCCCTCGACGACTACCGGACCGTCGTTCGCTACTACATGCAACTGATCCGCAACGCCGATCGTCTCCCCAGCGACGCCGCCGCGAAGAAGGGCAATCCTAAATGACTGGGCACGCGGCTGTTGTTTCGGGTTCATTTCGTCTCCTCCCCACCAAACGCTCACACGCGCCACACCCATGCCTCACGCCTTTTCGTTTCGACTGTCCGGCTTAATGAGTCTGCTGATGGTCTTTCTGGGCACCACCGCGGCCCAGGCCCAGCCCACCCCCGAGGTCAAATCTGCCCAAACGACCATTCGTAAGGCCGTCACCGACACGATTGAGGCCGAGCGATACTCGGGCGCACACTGGGGGATCGAGGTCACCAACCTGCGCACCGGTCACCGCCTCTTTCGTCATAATCCGACCCAGCTCTTCACCCCCGCCTCCAACACCAAGCTCCTCACCGCGGCGGCGGCGCTCCGGCGGCTGGGGCCGAGCTTCCGCTATGAAACGCGGCTCTACGTCGACGGTCCCATCCGTAACGAGGTGCTTCGCGGCAACCTGATCGTGCGGGGGAGCGGCGATCCCACTCTCGGCGGCTACGAGCAGCGCGAAGATCCGACCGCCGTCTTTCGGAACTGGGCGGATTCTCTGAGGGCCGCCGGCATTACGCGCATCGAGGGCGACATTATCGGGGACGACGATCCCTTCAGCGACGTGCCGCTGGGGGAGGGGTGGAGCTGGAATGACGTGCCTCATTCCTACGCCGCAGAGATCAACGGGCTCGTATTCAACACCAACGCTATCGACCTCGAAGTGCGGGGTGGACGCCGGCCGGGAGCGCCAGGGCGGATCACCTGGACGCCCTTCGAGACCGAGTTCGTGCGCGTCCGCAACCAGACCCGAACCGTTCCCCGGGACTCTTCTTCCGACGAGGAGTACGACCGACCCTTCGGCGAAAACACCTTCACCGTCCGTTCCCGCATCTATCCGAACGAGATTCAGGATGAGACCCTCACGGTCACCGATCCCACGCGCTACTTCACCCACGTCTTGCGGAGAGTCCTGCTTCAGGAGGGCATTTCCGTGCAGGGACACGGCGTCGACGTGGATCAGATGCCGATCGATCCAAACTACGCGGCTGACTCGGTGCGGCAAGTGGGCACCTACCGGTCGCCCCCGCTCCGACAGATCGTGCGCACCATGAATCACGAGAGCCAAAACCTCTACGCCGAGCAGCTGCTTCGCACGCTCGCCATCGTGAACCGTCCCGACACGACTTCTGAGGAGCTCACGAAAGGATCGGCGGCCCTCGGTGCCCTCGCCACAAGAATAGAACTGGCCGAGGTCGGCGTAGATACCAGTCGCGTGCAGATGGCAGATGGCTCCGGCCTCTCCCGCAAAAATTATCTCAGTCCGCAAGCGATGACCCGTCTTCTGGAGTTCATGTGGGTCGACGCCGACTCCACCCTCCGATCGGTCTTCTACGACTCGCTCCCCACGGGTGGCCGCGAAGGAACCCTCGAATATCGGTATCGCTACGGCGCTTCGGCCCAGGGGAACGTGCAGGCGAAGACGGGCACCCTCTCCAACGTGAGCGCCCTCAGCGGCTACGTGAAGTCCGGGCAGGGCACGCCCCTCTCCTTCGTCATCTTCTGCAACCATCACATGGCAGATACCGACGCGGTGCGCGCAGCTCAGGACGCCATTGTCAACACGTTGGCGCAGCTCTCTCTATAGTGCGTATTTCGTATTGCGTATTTCGCAAGAAACTCCAGGCGAAATGAAATACGCAATACGCACTATCCAAATAGAAGCTGCACCACATACACCGACGCCAGGAACCCAACCAGGTCGGCAAACAAGCCTGCAGGCACGGCGTGGCGCGTGTCGCGGACGTTGACGGCGCCGAAGTAGACCGCGATCACGTAGAAGGTCGTCTCTGTGGAGCCGAACATGGTCGCAGCCATCTTCACCACCAGCGAGTCCTCGCCGTACTGGTTGATCATGTCGGCCACGAGTCCAGCAGAGCCGGAGCCCGTGAGGGGGCGGACGATGCCCATGGGCAACACCTCGGCCGGCACGCCGATCACACTCAGCACGGGATCGAGAACGTTCACCAGAAACTCCATGGCCCCGGACGCCCGAAACATGCCGATGGCAAATAGGATGGCGATGAGATAGGGGATGATTGTCACGGCCACGTCGAATCCTTCCTTGGCGCCCTCCACGAAGACCTCGTAGACGCGGACGCCTTTGATGAGGCCGTAGAGCGGGAAGCCGACGATGAGGATGGGGAGCACGAAGGCCGACAGGACGCTGACGACCGAGCGAATGGTTTCGATCATTGCGTGTAGAGGCGATGAGTGGAAAGCGGGTGGGGAGGGAGGCAAGGATCCTACTCAGGCGTGTCCTCCGCCTCGGCGTCGGTGTTGTGGTGGGGGGAGGTAGCCCGGAAGTAGGGCACACGGTGCAGCGCCAGCGTGCCGAGGATGCCGGCGATGGTGGAGCAGAGCGTCGCCAGCATGATGGAGAAGAAGAGCTGGTTGATCTGCAGCCCCATGATGGCCACCAGGAGCGACGGCGGGACGAGCTGCACGCTCGACGTGTTTAAAGCGAGCAGCATCACCATGTCGTCGGTGGCCGTGTTGTCCTCAGGGTTGAGGCTCTGCAGGTCCTCCATCGCCTTGATGCCGAGGGGCGTAGCGGCGTTGCCCAGTCCAAACACGTTCGCCAGCAGGTTGAGCGTGATGTTGGCGAGGGCCGGATGGTCGTCCGGCACGTTTGGGAAGAGGGGACTCAGGACGGGCTGCACTACGCCTGTCAGGGCCTGAATGAGGCCCGCTTCTTCGCCGATCTTGACGAGGCCCAGCATGAGCCCGAGGATGCCGATCAGGCTCAGGGCGAGGGAGGCGGCGGTCTCGGCAAAGTCGAGGGCCGCCTGAGCGATGTCGCGGAGCTTGCGGAAGCGCACCGGCTCGAACTGGAGGGCTGTCTCCAGCTGCGCGGTGTCTGCGCCCACCGCCGGGGCAGAGGTGAGGGTGCCCCGCAGGGCCGGGTTGTCGTCGGTGGCGTGGTACGACTGGATGGTGGCCAGGGGCTCGGGGAAGTCGGCCCCGGGGTCGAACTCGACCTTCCGTCCCTCCTGCGTTTGCACCAGCGTGCCGGAATACGACGAGTCCGGTGCCGCGTCCGTCCCGTACAGTTTCTGGTACGTTGTGGAGTCGATCCGAATTTCGACCGGTTGGCGCCGCGCATCCGGCTTGTAGCCCTCGGGAAACTCAAGGGCCACCGGAAGGGTCTTGTCGTTGCGGAACCGGTTTTCGACCAGCTCCTGGGTGTCCACAGTGAGGGCGAAGAGCAGGCTTCCGATGATGAGCCCGCTCCAGATGTAGTTCAGCATGGCAATCCGGGGTCACTTCACAGAGACGAAGCGCTCCACATCATACAGACTGCTGGCGGAAAGAAAAAAGGCGACCGCTAAGCGGCCGATTGCGGTTTTGTAGACTGAGTGCCACTTTCCCTGTACAGCGTCTCACCACCCACTTGCGATTCTACTGTGTTTAGTGCTCTCCGGCAGACCTTGATGAGGTTTTTCAGGGAGGCCCCGGACCGTTCGGTTCCCGGCATTCTTCTTTCGGGAGGCGGGGCACGGTCGGCTTACCAGGCAGGGGTGATCCGCTACATTGCGGAGGCCTTTCCTGAGGCGTACTTTCCAATTCAGACTGGGGTGTCGGCCGGCTCCATCAACGCAGCCCACCTGGGCAACCACACCGGCACCTTCAGAGAGGCGGCCCAGCACGTGGTGGACGCCTGGACGGGCCGCGAGATCGACGACATCGTCGAGGTGGAATCGGGCCTCAGCCTGCTCTGGGACCTGTTCTGGGACGCGAGGGCTCCAGCGCTGGAGGAGCCCACCTCGGCCAACGTACGGTCCACACACGGCCTCCTGGATACCACGCCGCTCTGGGACACGCTCCGCAGCCACCTCGACGAACCGGACGGAACGCTCTCGGGCGTGCGTCCCAATCTGGCCGACGGTCGCCTGCAGGCCCTGGCCGTAGTGACTACCGATTATGCCACGGGGCAAACGGTGACCTGGGTGCAGGGCGAGGACTTCGATGCATGGGAACGACCTGATCGGATCGGGAAACAGACACAGCTCACCGTTGACCACGTGATGGCCTCCACGGCGCTGCCGCTCGTCTTTCCCGCCGTGCGCGTCGGCACTTCGTGGTACGGGGACGGGGGCATTCGCCTCTCCGCACCCCTCGCGCCAGCCGTTCATCTCGGAGCCGACAAGATTCTCGCCATCTCCACCCAGTATTCGCGCAGCCGAGCGGAGAGCGACGAGATTGTCCTGGAGGGATATCCCCCAACCGCCCAGATCGCGGGGGTGCTCATGAACTCCATCTTCCTGGACTCGCTGCCGCAGGACGCCCACACCATGCACCGCATCAACATGCTCCTCGACGAACTGCCGCCCCGGAAGCGGCACGGCATGCGGCCGCTGGAGCTGCTTCAGATTCGGCCTTCGGTGGACCTGGATGCCCTTGCGCACGATTTTCGAGACCAGATACCAAGCTCGATTCAGATGCTCACCACCGGGTTGGGAATTCGCGAGCGGGAGAGCCCCGACTGGCTAAGCGTGTTGCTCTTTCACCCTGGCTACATTGAGCGGCTGCTCGAAATCGGCTACGACGACGCGCGGCAGAAGCACGATCGCCTGGAGTCCTTCCTGGCCGATACGGCGGCCGACAGTGCCGATCCGCCGGGCCTGCGACGCTGTGGACCAGCGACGACCACCGACGAGCAGGCTGTCTCCTCGTCTACTGAGATGGATCCCGCGCCGGATGAGACCGATGCAGGATAGTGGGAGCAGGGGGGATCCAGGAGGGGCGCTGTCGTCCGTGCCCGTCCCACGACACGACACCGGAGTCCAGAGCGCCTGTCACCGTCGGAAGAGCTGGGCCAGGGCGATTCCGAGTGCAACCCATCCGAGTCGGTGACGCCACGACGAGGCGCGGGTCTGCGGCTCAGGAGCCGGCGGTGTCGACGGGGGCGGTTCGGAGGGTGGGGCTGTCGCGACGGCGGTCGGTGCCTTCCGGCGAGCGTACACGGTCGTCAATTCGGCTCCGAGGAAGAAGACCTGGGCCGAGTAGTAGATCCACAGCAGAAACGCCACGAGGGCACCGGCCGCGCCGTAGGAAGACGTAACGGAGGCGTAGCCCAGGTACCATCCGAGTGCCCAGGTGCCCAGCGTGGTGAGCGCCGCCGCGAGGACGGCGCCGAGCCACACGTCGGCCCACCGCACCGGAGCGTCGGGGAGAGTGCGGTAGAGTACCCCAAAGAGGAGCGTGAGGAGAGCCAGCGAGGCGAGCCGTTCTCCCACACTGAGCAGCACCGGAGTCGCGAACAGCTCTGCCAGCCCGGCGATGATGGAGCTGAGCAGGAGGCTCGCGATCATGATGGCCCCAGCCCCAATCACGAGCAGGAGCGAGAGCCCCCGGCTCCACAGAAATCCCATCACGCCCGTGTGAGGGGGCGTGGCGCCCCAAATGGTATTCAACGCCTCCTGTAAGCGCGCGAACAGTGCCGTTGCGCCGAGGACCAGTACGAGGCTGCTCAGGATTGTGGCCCAGACGCCCGCGGTCGGTTCGGCAGCCGCTCCTTCCAGCATGCCCCCCAGCAAGGCAGCTCCATCGGCGCCCAAGATGTCCCCTGCCAGTGTCATTAACTCCTCCTGCGCGGCGTCAGACCGCTGGCCGTACAACAGTCCGGCGATGGCAAGCACCAACACGATCAGCGGGGCCAGCGAAAAGGTCGCGTAGTAGGCGAGTGCTGCTGCAAGGCGCTCTCCGTGGTCGGCACTGTAGGCCTGGAATGTATTCAGGGCCAGGTGCTTCGCTTCGGACAGAGACATTTCAAAGATCGGGATCGGTCATGAGAGGTGAGGTGCTCTATGGAGTTGAAATCCCAAACCGGAGAGGGGGTTCTTCATTCCGATCTGGGCTGTACTCCGTGATCTGTGCAATCCTGGAGAAACCGAAAGACCACGCGGAGATCCTGTCTTTGTGCGACTACACAGAGAACGAACGTTATACCACCGGGGATCGATGTGTCTATCCTGTGTGTTCTGTCACTGCCAAATCGATCCACCGGTGTCACATGCTGAGTCAGGTCTGGAGTAGTACCACGCACGGGGTGGAGGCTCTGCCCGTCGAACTTGAAACGAACGTCGCCTCCGGAATGCGGGGCCTCTCCGTGGTAGGCCTCCCGCGAGCAGCGGTGCGCGAGAGCTTCGACCGAGTCCGCGCCGCCCTCGAGAACAACGGCATCCCCGTGGAGTGGGGCCGCATCACCATCAATCTCGCCCCGGCGGACGTGCCGAAGGAGAGCGCGGCGTTCGACCTGCCGATGGCGGTGGGCTGGGTGGCGGCCAGCAGTGAGGCGCTCAACGGCACCGTCCTGGACCGCTACTGGCTGACGGGCGAGTTGGCCCTGGACGGCACGGTGCGGCCCGTCAATGGCGTGCTGCCGATGGCCATGAAGGCGCGGGAGGAGGGGTACGAAGGCGTCCTGGTGCCCGCCGAGAATGCCGCCGAGGCCGCCGTGGTGGACGACCTCACGGTTTTTCCGGTGGAGACGATCACCGAGGCCTTCGAAGTTCTGCAGGATCCGCACGGCTCGGAGGCCCCGGCACCCTACACGAACGACCTCGACGCCATTTTCAACGACGCCCGTCAACACCGGCGCGACCTGAGCGACGTGCGGGGGCAGGAGAATGTGAAGCGCGCTCTCGAAGTGGCGGCCGCCGGGGGACACAACGCGCTCATGGTGGGGCCACCGGGGTCTGGGAAAACCATGCTCGCCCGCCGTATGCCCACCATTCTGCCGCCGCTCAGCACCGACGAGGCGCTCGAAACGACGAAGATTCACTCTGTCAGCGGCGAACTGCAGGCCGACCACGGCATCCTGGCCACCCGTCCCTTCCGAGCGCCGCACCACACCATTTCCGACGCAGGTCTCTGTGGGGGCGGTGCGCACCCATCGCCCGGCGAGATCTCCCTCGCGCACAACGGCGTCCTCTTCCTCGACGAGCTGCCCGAGTTTCAGCGGCGGGTCCTGGAGGTGCTCCGCCAGCCGATGGAGGAGGGGCGCATTACCATCAGCCGCGCGGAGACGACCGTCACCTACCCGGCCCGCTTCATGCTCATCGCTTCCATGAACCCATGCCCCTGCGGCCACCTTAACGATCCGAACCAGGAATGCGTGTGCACTCCTGCACAGGTGCAGCGCTACCTCAGCAAGATCAGCGGTCCGCTCATGGACCGGATCGACCTGCACGTGGAGGTGGCGCCGGTGGACTTCGACGAGATGAGTGCCGACCGAACCGGTGAGTCCTCCGCCACGGTGCGACAGCGCGTGGTGCGGGCGCGGGAGCAGCAATCGAGTCGGTTCGGGGACGCGACAGCCCTCTACAGCAACGCCCAAATGGACGCCCAGCGCGTGCAGGAGCACTGCGACCTCGACGACGCAGGGACGAACCTGCTCCGCACCGCCTCGGATCGTCTCGGCCTCAGCGCCCGCGGCTACACCCGCATCCTAAAGGTGGCGCGTACGGTGGCAGATCTGGAGCAGTCGGCCCGCATCCGGCCAGAGCACGTGTCGGAAGCGATCCAGTACCGCTCGCTGGACCGGGACTGGTGGAATGGATAAGGCACTCGTACTCGTGTAAGGTCACAACTTGGATTCCTACTGTGTCCGTCCGGCCCGTTCCGTTGCCACCAGCACCCGCATGTTCAGCGCCTGGGCTGCCGAGGCCACCGCGGCGAACTGGCCGATGTTGGCCTGCTGGTCTGCTCGCAGGATGAGGAACTTCTGCTCCGTCCGAATCGATCGGAGCTCACTTACAAGGCGCGCCCTCGGCACCGGCGACCCGGCCACGTAGTAACTGCCGTCCTTTGTGAGGGACACGGTAATCGATTGCTCAGAGACGGGCGACGAGCTGTCCACCTGCGGCAGGTTTACCTGAATCCCCATCTGGGGAATGAAGCTCGAGGTGAGCAGGAAGAAGATGAGCAACAGGAGGACGACGTCCGTCATGCCCGCGAGACTGAAGGTGGTCATCGGCTCGCGGGATGGGGAGAAGTCAAGAGGCATGGCAGGAGGAATGGATCGACGAACGGACGAGCGGCACGGGCAGGGACACGGTTACGAGGGCAGCTCTTCGGAGCGCTCGGTTGACACCGGTTCCTGCAGGAGGTCGATGAAGTCGGTGGCGGAGCGCTCCATGTCGTTCGAGAGGCGCCGGATGCGACCGATCAGGAAGTTGTACGCGAACAGCGCCAGGATGCCCACGAGGAGCCCTGTCGCAGTGGTGATGAGGGCCTCCCAGATGCCCCCGGCCAGCACGGAGGGGTTGACGTTGCCCTGCAGGTCCTGGATCTGCTGAAACGCCTTGATCATGCCCACCACGGTGCCGAAGAAGCCGAGCATTGGGGCAATGCCGGCAATGCTGGCCAGGAGGTTGGTGCGCTTCTCCAGCTCGAACGTTTCGTGCTTGCCCGCGGCCTGCACGGCGTCCTGGATTTCCGAAATGGGACGCCCCAGCCGTTCAAGGCCCTGTTTCAGGATGCGAGTGATGGGTACGTCTTTCTGCTCGCAGTAGTGGATGGCAGAGTCCACGTTGCCATTCCGCACGTACTCCCGCACCCGGTTCGTTATGGCCTCGGGATCGGAGGCGGCCTGCCGGATCGTGATGAGCCGCTCGATTAGCAGGTAGATGGTGAGGATGGAGAGCAGCACCAGGGGAATCATCACCCATCCTCCCAGCACCAAAATGTCGAGAAAAGACGAGGCCTGGCCCGACGCGGCCTGGGTGGTGTCGACGGCTGTCGTATCGACCTGTTGGGGAAGGAGCGTCGCGGCGGTTGCGAGGGCAGAAAACACAAAAATGGGGCAGGTTCGGTTCGGGAAAACGCTAGCGGAGGTGATGGAGCCACGCTCCGGGTGGGAGCTTGGAGGCCTGTTCGTTGAGGGCACGCTTGGCGGCTTCTGCGGACGCGTACCGTCCGACCGCCACGCGGTACCAAGTTCTGTCGTTGGCCGTTCCGGCGATGACCTCCACGGAGTCGAAGCGGCTCTCGTACTCATCGGCTGTGGCGGCGGCCGCGGTGCGGGAGGAGCGGGAGGCTACGACGATAACCCAGTTCCGGGACGTGGACGCAGTGGTGTCTTGATCCACCTGTGTGCCGGTGCTCTTTACCGAGGCAGTGTCAGGCGGCTGGTTGCTGGCCGTGTCCGAGGCGACCGTGTCCGAAGCGGCACCGGGGGCCGACTCGTCGGGCGCCTGCTCAGAAGCTACGGGGGGACTGTCGCTCGGGCCGGGCGACAATACGTCCGTTCGGTCGAGCACAAACCATCCCACGCCCAGGACGAAGAGGAACGCGAGGACGAGGCTGATGAGGGTGAACGAGTCGACCGTAGTGCCTCGGGAGGCCGGCTCGGCCTTGGCGGCAGGAGCGGCCTCCGATGTCTCCTCTTCCGGCGTCGGTTCGGAGGTCGCCAATGATGGAGCTTCGGTGGACTCCGGTACGGAGAAATCTTCGGCGGAGAGACCTTCGTACTGGTGGTTCACGAGCCGACGCAGCGAGGAACTGGGCTCAAACGTCAGGGTGCCGTCCTCTTCGCGGAAGGTCCCGAGTTCCGGGAGCCGGACGCTGTCCGACTCGGCCCGTCGCCGGAGCTCTCGGATCATGGTCTCCAGCAACGACTGGGCTCGCTCTTCCGAGATGTCGAGCCGGTCCGCAAGGAGGGGAGTGATAGACACGGGCATAGAAGTAAGCGACAGGTTTGAGTCACTCCCGACCGCCGTCGGGGTCGAAGACTACCTCGTTGCGGGGCGGGGCGAGGCGACGAGTGCCGTCCTCTTCCTCAATCTCGCTCGGACGATGCTTCACGGCAAACGTGCCGAGGGACGGGATGTCGACGGCGTCTCCCGTTTCCAGTCGATCGCGGACGACATCGACGAAGGCGTCGATTACATCTTCGGCCGAGAGCGAACTCATAACGCGTGGAGGGTAGGGAAAAAGAGGCCGGAAAGAGCGTTCCGAGACGTCGCCTAAAGATACGTTCGCAGGAACCAACATAAAATGCCGAGAGCCAATCTCACAGGGACTCAATTCTGTTTCGCCTTGCACCTCAGCCCGTCACCACTGCAGACGGAGCCCGAGTGAGACCTGAGCGGGGGGACGTGGATAGGCCGCCCAAAGCGTGGGAGCCTCGAACGATAGATTTTGTAGACGAGCCACAATCTCCATGTCCGATCCCAGGGAATAGGAGCCTTCGAGGTCCAGCGAGACGTACGAGTCAAGGCGCCGGGACTGGGGCAGTAGACTGGCATCCCGGGGACTTTCAAAATGGCCGACAGCTTCGACGAAGCCGTCGCCGTCGGCAAACGACACTGCGACCATGGCGTCCGCCGTGACGGGCGCAAAGTTAGGAATGTCTGAGTCTAGAGAGTCCGCAACAGACGTTAGGTTGCCATCTTGGACCGAGAGGCCCAGCGAGGCCTGCACCCCGTCGATGCCCTGGAGGGCGATTTGGCCGCGCCCGTGGAAAATGCGAGCGGCGTCGTACCCGACCCGGTAGAGGGTGCTGTACTCTTCCTGCGGCTGGGAGGCGAGGGTGAAGTAGCGGTACGTGGGGGCGTAGCGGTATCCGGTCGCCGCAACGACTCGCACAGGGCCGCGGTTCAGCGTCAGGCCCGCCTCAGCGTTGGTCGTTTCGAGCGTGGGGCGGAGGGAGGGCGCGTGCCAGGCGTAGGGGTTCGTTGCGTAGAGTTGGTCCAGGGACGTTTCCCCGAGCCGGGGCTGGTTGCGGAGGTAGAGGCGAGCGTCGTTGGTAAACCGCCACTCTGCGTTGAGGGACGGTGCAATAAAGGTGGCGTCCGCGGAGCCGGGCGTTGGAGCGGTGGGCTGGGCAGGAGTAGCAAACGCGAGCACCGTTGCGCCTGCCTCCACGGAGGTCGAGGCCGTCGGTCGAAAAGACACGGTGCCGCCGGCGTCCAGGTCGAACGCGGTGTCGTCCAGCGGGTCCCCGCCGAGCCAGGACCGTCGGTAGGTGGCCTCAAGGTGCGGGCGGTAGGGGAGGGGTGCCGACACTGAGCCCTGAAGCTCCATCTGTTGCTGAGAAAAGACCAGTTCGTCAGCGCTCGGATCGAGGTTGGAGGCGTACTGGGCGCCCTCGTAGCGCAGTGCGGCGGCGGCAGACACCGTTCCCTTGCTCTGGAGCTGAATTGATCCCCCTGCCGAAGCGCCTTCCCGCTCCGGAGCGTCAGGGATGTCCGTCATAATTGGCATAGCGCCGTAGAGGTCATACCGCTGCACCGCACCGTGCACCCCGGCCTCAATGCGCACGCTCTCCCGGTTGCTGTAGAGCCGCGCGGAGGCCTCGGCCACGTCGTCGTTCGGGTCCGACTCGGTGCCCGTGTAGTTGCCATGCAGGGACAGTCGCTCCGTGTCCGACAGGGGCATGCCCACGCGTCCTTCAAAGAAGCGGCTGAAGTACCGACCGATTCCGCCTTCCAGGTACCCCAGTGCCGGTTCGACGGACGGCTGCATTGGGCCCGAGACCGTTTCAGGAATCGGAAGACTCTCAGGCAGCTCGTCGAGGGGATGCCTGTACGAACCCACGTACGGCTGGTGGTCGGCGGGCACAGTGGGCAGCGTGGGCGGCGACGCGAACCCGGTGAGGGGCTGTCGCTCCAGGGAGGGAAGGGCAACCTGTCGCTCGCCACGGATCTCGATCTCCCTCGGCGCAATTTCGGGCAACTCGGTCGTGTCGGCCTCCTGTCCGTAGGCGCAGGGGGCCACGGTGAGGAGGACAGCAAGGAGGGCAATACAAAGGGAAAGGGGGCGGGGAAGCATGAAGGCGGGGCCGTGGTTCAAGAAAGGCATCCGGGACCGGCGTCTTGCGCTGTCAATTATGACCGTGGGGAACGGAGAGTTGATGCTCTATGTGGTGGGGATCGTGATTCGTGAGACGTGACTCGTGAGGGGGCATCACGTTTCACGAACTACGGATCACGTTCTGAAATCCAGTCTTAACGGTGCGTTCGGAGACAGGAATTACGACGCCGCCTCGATTGACTGTTTCTCGTTGCGGGCCGTCTTGGCAAAGGGGGTGCCCGAGAAGCTTTGTTGCACTTCCTCGTAGAGCTGAACGGCCTGACCCGTCTCGCCGCGGTCGCGGTACGCCCGGGCCTGTTCGAGCAGCGCGCGAGCCTCCCACTCCGGATAGCCCGCAAAGAGGGACGACATGCGCTGGAGCTCGCGGATGGCCGCCTGGGTCCGGCCCTGCTTGCGAAGCTGTCGCCCAAGTCGATACAGGGCCTCGGCCCCGGTTTCACTGTCCGATGACTTCATCACCTGCCGGTACAGGTTGAGGGCCGCGTCCGTTCGTCCCTGCTCCTCGCGGACCCGGGCGAGGCCGAGTCGAGCGGCGTTCTGGAGGGGGCCCTGATTCTCGGACTTCACAATCTGAGACAGAAGCGCCTCGGCCTCGTCGGTGCGACCCAGTTGCAGGAGGGCTGTGCCCTGCCCGTAGCGTGCCTGTGCTCGGAGCTCATTGGGAGTGTCCTCGTCCTCGGCGGCGGCGCGGTAGGTGTCCGCGGCCTGCTGATACTCCTCCTGGTCGAGATGAATTTCACCCAGCCGCAGGCTGGCTTCGGCAAAATACTGGCTTTCGGGATATTGATCCGTAAGCTGCTGAAGGTAGTTCTTCGCCTCCGTGTACTGTTCGAGGTCGGCGTAGAGAAGCCCGAGGTGATAATATGCATCGGGAACGAGGGACGAGGCGGAGGCGGTCCGCACAAAGGACTGGAACAGTTTGAGGGCCCGCTTCGACTCCCCACGCTGGTAGGCCGCCCGGGCTCGCTGGTACCGAAGACGCTCGGCGAGATTGGTGCCCGGGGTGTTCTCCGCAATCGACTGAATCAACTCGTCCGCTCGGTCTTGCTGGCCTGCCGCGTTGAGGGCGAAGAAGAGGCTGGACGCCGCCTCGTTGGCGAACGGGCTCTCGGGATAGGTCTCAAGAACGGTCCGGTAGGCCTGCACGGCCTGTTCCATTTGGCCCGCGTTGTAGTACGTGTCCCCGATGGCGTACTGTGCCTCTGCAGCCCGCGTGTTGTCGGGGTATTCCTCTAGCAGGCGTCGAAAAGCCTCCCGTGCAGCCTCGTAGCGCTGCTGCTGGAAGTGGATGTCTCCGATGCGGTACAGCGCGTCGGGCCGCAACTGACTCTCCGGGTGTTGCTCCACGAAGCGGCGAAGCCGGTCGAGGGCCTCGGCCGACCGGTCGGCGCAGTAGAGGGCCGTGCCGGCCT
>CAZBIB010000007.1:0-29780 GCA_964491575.1 uncultured Salinivenus sp.
CGTCGGCGATGCGGTACCACATGACGATAGCGCTGGCCACGGTGGGCAGGAGCATGGCCGGGTGTCCTTCGTTGGGTTTCGGCTCCAGAGTGATGTAAAGGTCCCCTCCCTGTTCCGCCTCAAACTGGCACAGCTTCGCGAGGCTCTCTTTCAGGTTCTGGTACATGCGCTGCAGCTCGGCGGTCGCGATGTCGTAGCCGAACGAGCCGTTCCAGATCACGAGCGAGGGGACCTTGGCTGGGTCGTCGCTCCAGCCGGGGCGCAAATCGTCGTAGGCCACCTCCACGCAGCGCTCGCAGAAGTCTTCGGCTTCGGCCCTTTCATCCGGGTCGAGCGACGCGATCCCACCGTAGGCGTAGTGCAGGTGCGCCCCCGGTGAGATCATTGCCAGGGACACGTCCGTGTCGCTCAACGCAGCAGCCACGTCGGCCGCGTTGTCCTCGTTGTACTCGTTGTCGTAGTGCATCTCGACACCGAGTTCCACGTGATCGGGCAGGCGGGGAGCAATCTCGTCCTGCACCAGATGCACGAAGTCCACGGTGTTGAACTGATCGGGACCCCAGGCAGGGCGAACGCCGCTCGGGACGAAGCGCCCCACGCCCTCGTGGAAGGTCCACCGGCAGAGGCTGTGTAGGGAAGTATCGGGCATAGCTAGGAAAGGCGGTTGAGTTGGTGAGTGAGAAGATGCGTCCAGTGTTGGTACGCATCTGCGTAGTCAGATGCAAGGTCCGTTCGGGGGCTCACGGTTTGGGCAGTTTCCAGACCCGCAAAAGCCTCGTCCGTCGTTTCGTAGACGTCGGCTCCAAGTCCTGCTCCTCGCGCCGCCCCCTCGGCCCCGTCGGTGCGAACGAGCTCCACGGGCGTCTCCGTCACCGTCGCGAAGGCTTCCCGGAAGACCGGGCTGAGGAACATGTTGCCACGAGCGGCGCGGATCGTGTCGGCCGAAAGGCTCATCTCCCGCATGATGTCGAGCCCGTAGCGAAGGGCGAAGACGATGCCTTCCTGTGCGGCCCGAAGCAGGTGGGTGCGGTCGTGCACGTTGAAATTGAGACCATGGAGCGACGCGCCGGGATCGCGGTCGCCTAGCGTACGCTCCGCGCCGTTGCCGAAGGGGAGCACGGAGAGGCCCTTGGCCCCCACCGGAGCGGAAGCAGCCTCCTCGTTCATGCGCTCGTAGGGAAGGTCATTGTCGACGCCGAGCGTGTCGTGGAGCCATCGATTCAGAATGCCGGTCCCGTTCACGCACATGAGCGTGCCGTAGCGAGCCTGCTCGCCGGGCTCGTGGTTGACGTGGAGGAATGGGTTGACGCGCGACTGCGGGTCATAGTTAGGCTGGTCGCCCACGCCGTAGATGACGCCGGAGGTGCCGGCCGTGGCGGCCACCTCGCCCGGCTCCATCACCCCGAGCGAGAACGCATTGTTTGGCTGATCGCCCGCCCGGTACGCAACAGGGGTGCCGGCGGGGAGGCCCAGCGCGTCGGCGGCGCCGGACGTGAGAGTGCCCTGCTCGGAAAAGGTCGGGACCGGTTCCGGCCACAGGTCTGGCGAAATGTCGAAGTAGTCGAGCACGCCTGTCGCGAGGCCCTCCTCACGCACGTTCCACAGCGTGGCCTCTGAGAGGCCGGAGGGAGTCGTGCACAGGGTGCCGGTCATGCGGAGCGCGATGTAGTCGCCCGGCAGCATTGCCTTGTGAATCTGGTCGTAGACCTCCGGCTCGTTGCGCTTGACCCAGGCGAGCTTTGAGGCCGTAAAGTTGCCCGGACTGTTGAGCAGGTGGCGCAGGCACCAGTCCTCCCCGAGCGCCTCGAAGGCCTCCCGCCCGAGGTTCACCGCCCGGCTATCAGCCCAGATGATGGCCGGGCGCAATGCCTCGTAATTCTCGCCGACGAGCACGAGGCCGTGCATCTGGTAGGTGAGCCCGATGGCTGCCACGTCTTCGGACTCGAACTCGGCCTCCTCGCGGAGCGCCGCTGTGGCCGCCTGCACGTGGGTCCACCAGTCGTCGGGCGACTGCTCGGCCCAGCCGGGACGCGGGGCGTCGATTGCCATCTCGTCGCCGGAGGGGGCGCGGGCCGAGGCGACCGCCCTGCCGGCGTCGGCCTCCAGGAGCGTCGCCTTGATCGCTGAGGTGCCAATGTCGTAGCCGAGGAGGAGCATGCTTAAAAGCTAAAAATGGTGAGTCACTCGTATCGGTACAGCTCCAGCCGCTGGATTTCGAAGTCGCCAGGCGGAAGGCGAAGGTGGCGGCCCTGGTGGCTCTGGTCGCCGTTCAGGACGCGGTTTCGCTGCCACGTCCCGTCCACGAACCGATCCTCCTCGATACGCACAATACCGGCCTGCGCATCCTCTCCATTTTGCGGCTCAAACGTGATCGTCACGCCCGACCCGGCGACGACGAATTCATCCTCGCCCGTCTGGATGATGAGGCCACCGTGCGACTTGAGGTTCTGGTCTTCGCGCGGTGTCCACGGGTCCACGAACGTCACGTTGAACACGTAGTCGCCCATCGAGACGGACTGCGACGTGTGCTTCACCGTGCCGTCATAGTCCAGCGGCGGACGGACGCCGGTCAGGGTGTCGGAGCCCTGGTGCTTCTTGATGAGCGGTGCCAGTTGTTCGAGAGTCGCGTAGGCATCGGCCAGCGGGCCGTCCGCGGGCGCATCCTCGATCGAGAATGGGCTGTGCCCGAGGGCGTCGTGCCGGCCGAAGCTGTAGAGGGCGTTCGCGGCGGTCGTCGCGTCCCCCGCGCGCTTCGCCTCCGGCACGAAAAGCGGATTCCCCGACACCCTAAAGCGATCGGCCCACTCGCTGTAGTTTGGAAAATAGATGTCGGGCGCCAGGAAGTCGAGCGTCGGGGCGCCGGCCCGCCACACGTCCATGAGGTGCGGCAGGGGACCGCCGCTCGGGTACTCGCCGGGCTGCTCCCCCGGTTCCCAAAGCGCCGCGTTCACGTACATCGGCAGGTCGTAGGCCGCCTCGCCCGCCGACGCCACGCGCTCGGTGTAGCGGGCGTAGTGCCACGCCGTAAACAGCTCTCCGGTCTGCGGGCTGTCTCCGAACACCTCCGTCCAGGTGCCGCTGGTGGGGTAGCCCTGCACGGCCCACTGCTCTTTCAGGGAGGGACGCAGCGCGTCGCGATGCTCTTGCAGGTAGGAGATCAGCTCGTCGGGCACCTCCTGGGCAAACGCCTCGTCGGCGGCGGACGAGTGGCCCCGCGGTACTGGATACATGCCGATCTCGTTCTCGACCTGCACCATGAGGACGGTGTTCTGCTTCCCATCCACCGCCTTCAGATGCTGCATCAGGGCCTCGAAAGCTGCGGCATCCGCCTCCCAGTTCGCCTCGTAGAAGGGCGAGAGCATCTCCATGGGTGTGCCGTCCGGCTGCCTCGCCCGTGGAAAGCGCTCAGGATTTCGCTTGACCCACTCAGGAACGTACGACGACATGCTATTCTTCCAGCTTCCAAACCACAGCAGCACCAGCTTCATGTCGTGGGCGCGGGCCTGCTTGAGGAGGCCGTCCACGAGCGAAAAATCGAACTCCCCCTCTTGCGGCTCGATGAGCTCCCAGTAGACCGGGGCCAGCACGGTGTTGAGGTTCATTTGCTGGAGCTTCGGCCAGATCGGCTTCATGTAGTCGAGGCTCGACGCGGTGGAGTTGCCGAACTCGCCCCCGAGCATCAGGAAGGGCTCGTCGTCGACCATCAATTGCGTAGTGCCGTTGGCCGTACGGAGGTGAGGGCGCTCCTGCGCGGGCGCAGACACCGGCGCCAGGGATAGAACGCCCACGACCAATCCGAGAACGGCGACGGGCAGGCGGGCAGATGGGAACATCGAAGATCGAGAGTCAAGGAGCGTGGGCAAAGCGGAGTTACTCTTCAGGCTGGACGACGTAGGTGGTTTTCGCCTCCGTGTCGAAGGCAATCACTTCGTCTTGCCGTTCCACCGACACCGGCTCGTCGTCGGCCCGCACCGTCATCGAGTCCGGGGCGTGAAGACGGAGCCGTCGGCCATCCGTAGACGTAATGCGGGCCTCGGTGAGGGCACTGTTTTCCCAGGACAGATCGACCGTGAAACCACCTACGGCGCGCAGGCCCGTCACGGATCCCTTCGACCATGCCTCCGGTAGGGCGGGGAGGAGGCGCAGGGTGCCGGTGTGGCTCTGCAGCAGCATCTCGGCGATGCCGGCGGTGCCGCCGAAGTTGCCGTCGATCTGGAAGGGGGGATGCGTGTCGAACAGGTTGGAGAGGGTGGACTGGCGGTAGAGGGCCATCAGGTTGTCGTGGGCTCGCTTGCCGTCGTGGAGGCGCGCGAAGAAGTTGACGATCCAGGCTCGGCTCCAGCCGGTGTGGCCGCCGCCGTGCTCCAGCCGTCGCTCGATGGTGGCGCGGGCGGCCTCGTAGAGTTTCGTCGTTTCGGGTGTGATGGTGGTGCCAGGGTGCAGGCCGAGCAGATGCGAGATGTGGCGGTGGCCGGGATCCGCCTCCTCGTAGTCCTTGACCCATTCCATGATGGTGCCGTCGTTTCCCACGCGGACGGGCGGGAGGCGGTCGAGGGTCGCACGGAGTGTATCGCGCAGCGCAGCGTCGGTCCCCAGGAGTTCGCTGGCGCGGATCGTGTTCTGAAACAGCTCCTGAATGATCTGCACGTCCATTGTCGGCGCGTAGGTAAGCTTCATCTCCGTGCCCGTCTCCGGGTCGATGAACGCGTTTTCGGGGGAGTAGGAGGGAGCCGTGACGAGGTGTCCGTCCGGTCCCTCGACCAGAAAGTCGAGCACGAACTGGGCCGACCCCTTCATGATTGGATAGGCCGTCTCGCGCAGGTACTCGCGGTCGAGGGTGTAGCGGTAGTGGCGCCAGATGGGGAGCGTCATCCAGGCGCCGCCCATCGGGAAGGTGCCCCAATGGATGGCATCGTGGAGGCCGGTGCGGCCGAACATGTCGGTGTTGTGGTGCATGGTCCAGCCGTCGGCGCCGTACATCTCCTGCGCGATGGTCTGCCCCGGGTCTCGGAGAGCGTCGAAGAAGCCCGCGAGCGGCGGTACCGTCTCCGGCAGGTTCGTCACCTCCGCGGGCCAGTAGTTCATCTGGAGGTTGATGTTGACGTGGTAATCGCTCTCCCAGGGCGCCTGGAGGTCCTCATTCCATAGGCCCTGCAGGTTGGCCGGGAGCACGCCAGGCGTCCGCGAGCTGCCGAGGAGGAGGTAGCGCCCGTACTGAAAGTAGAGCTCGGTCAGGTGGCGGTCGACGGCGCCGTCTTTCACGCGTTGCAGGCGCCGGTCGGTCGACAGTGAGTCGACGGGAGCGTCGGCAAGGTCGAGCTGCACACGGTCCATTCGGGGGGCGTGGTCGTTCACGTGCCGGCGGCGGAGGTCGGCATACGTCGACGAGGCAGCGTCGCCGAGAATCGTGACGGTCTCGGCGACGGGGTCCTGCGTCGAATCCGCGCGAAGCTGATCGCGCTGATAGTCGGTGGCGCCGGTGATGAGCAGCGTGAGCGCGTCAGCGCCGTTCACGCTCAGGGCTGCGCTGTCGGCAGTTACGGTCCCTCCTTCTGCCTTCGCCTGCAGGCGTCCCGCGAACCGCACGCCAGTGCCCGCCGGGCCGCGGGCGTCGCTGGCCTCGAACTGAATTTGCCCGTCGAGGAGGAGGGAGGTGTCCGAGACCGCAGTCACGCTCGCGTCCACGGAGCGGGAGAGGGACAGCGTCGTCGTGATGGCCTCGGGCGCCTCCGCCGTCCAGCGCACCACGATCATGTCGTCGGGAGCCGAAGCGAAGACCTCGCGCGTGTGCTGGACGTCGTTGAGCATGTGGGTCGTCGTGACGATGCCCGTCTCCAGGTCGAGGCTGCGCTCGTAGTTCGTCGTGTCGCCACCTGGCAGGGTGAGCGTCAGGTCCATGAGCGTCTGGTAGGAGCGGAGCTTGCGCGGCGCTGCCAGGAGGTGGTCCGACGCCTCTTTGCGCGCTTCCACATTTCGCCCGGCAAAGATCAGCTTCCGGATGTCGTCCAGGTTCTCTCGGGCCTCCGGGTTGTTGTCGTTCATGCGCTGCCCGGCCCACACCGACTCCTCGTTGATCTGGATGCGCTCGGTGCCGGTTCGCCCAAAGACCATGGCCCCGAGCCGCCCGTTGCCCACGGGCAGGGCCTCTACCCACTCAGCAGCCGGCTCGTCGTACCAGAGACGCATCTGGTCGGCGTAACTGTCCGACCAGGTTGGGGCGGGCGGCTCGGCTGCACTGCCGCAGCCCAGCCCCAGGAGCGCCAGGGACAGGAGGCCGAGCCAGCGATGAAGAGCGGAGGTGCGCATGATGGGAGCGTCGTGAGGCACGAGACGACGAATGGGAGCGCTACTGCCACTCCAAGTGGTGCTGTACGTCGAGCGTTACCGCATCGCCGTACGGATTTTCGGAGAGAGTGCCGTCCTGGATCGATAGTTGCTGGATCGAGTCGTCGCCGGGGCGGAAGAGGGGACCGGAGGCGGCACCGTCCGTCGAGAAGTTCACGAGGGTGAGGGCCGACCAGTCCATGTTCATGGTGGACTGCGCCAGGTCGATGTGCGGGAGCACCGTTCCCTCTTTCACCAGCATCACCACCGGGATCTCGCCCGCCGCAATCGTGTGCCAGCCCTCCTCGTAGGTCTCGCCGGTCTGGTAGTCGATCCAGGTTCCGTTCGGCAGGTACACGCCGCGGGCCTTCTTGTCCTCAAAGAGCGGCGCTACCATGATGTCGGAGCCGAACAGGTACTGGTCGTCGATTCGCCAAGCGCCCGGATCATTCGGGTACTCCACGAACAGAGCCCGCACCATGGGCAGGCCCGTCTGCGTCGCCCGCTTGGCCTGGGTGTAGATGTAGGGCATGAGGCGGTAGCGCAGATTGTCGGCCTGTCGGAAGTCCTGCAGGAACGCGTCGCTGTAGAGCCAGGGCTCCGTCGGCGGGGTCCCGTGGCTGCGCACGTGCGAGCTCAACATGCCGAAGGGGGTCCAACGCCGGTACAGGTTCGGTTCGGCCGATTCCACGAAGCCGCCGATGTCGTGGCTCCAGAAGGAGAAGCCCGAAAGGCCCAGCGACAGCCCGCCGCGCAGCGTGGCGGCCATGGCCGTGTTCGTGCTCGCCGCGTCGCCGCCCCAATGGACGGGGTAGCGCTGGCTGCCGGCCCATGCACTCCGCGCCCAGATGAAGTTGTGGCCGTGCACCTCCTCGGTGACGTCGGCCGCGGCTTTGTTGTAGCGGAGGGGGTACAGGTTGTGCTCGTAGAAGCCGGTGCGGCCGGAGTGGTACTGGCCGTCGTAGGGCGCGGCTTCCCCGAAGTCGACCTTGATGGCGCCGACGCCCATCTCAAGCAGGCGCCCGATCTTGTCCTGGTACCAGTCCACCGTCTCCGGATTGGAGAAGTCCAGTACGGCATCCTCGTAGGGCAGGTCGCCCTCGTCGTCCTTCACCGCGAGGCCCTGGTTCACAATCTCGGGAAAGAGGTCATTCTTGGGCGTAAAGTAGGGGAGCTGCCACAGCGACACGTGCAGCCCGCGGTCCTTCAGGTCGGAAATCATGCTCTCCGGATTGCTAAAGCGCTCGTCTGCGAACTCGTAGTCCGAGCGCCAATCGACCTCGAACCAGCCGGTGTCGAGGTGGATGACGTCGGACGGAATGTCGTAGTGGCGGAGGCTGTCGGCCACAGTGCGCACCTCCGACTCCGAGGTGTAGGTGATGCGGCTCATCCAGAAGCCGAAGGACCACAGTGGCGGCATTGGGGCCTTGCCGGTGAGGGTGGTGTACTCGTCGAGGACATCCTTTGGCTCGCCCATGAAAACGAACAGATCCAGATCGTCGTCGCCGATCCGCAGCGCGTTCACCGGGCTGAAGTACTTGCCCACGTTGGCCGTGATGGGGGTGGACGTGTGCATAAACATGCCGTACCCCCGGCTGCTCATGAAGAAGGGAATCGGCTTGTACATCGTCTCGTTCTGCGTCCCGTTCGGGTCGTCGACGGCCAGGACGACCTTCTGCCCACGCTTGTCGAATTCGGTGAACGACTCGCCGAACCCGAAAATCTTCTCGCCCGGCGACAGCGAGAACGCTGCATTGTAGCTGCGGGAGTAGTCGGACGACTTCCGGACGTACGAGAAGGGGAACACCGGCGTGTACGAGCTACCGGAGTGAGTGGAATGGTGGACCGTCTTCGTGAGCAGAGTGCCCTCGCCGTCGTAAAACTTGACCTGCCAGGGCGACGTGGTGACCACCACTCGCCCGTGCTCGCTGGTGTACTCGTGGCCCTCTGGAATCTGGTTGTACGTCCACGCCGAGCGAACCGATGAGGGCTGCCCGTCCACCAGCATCATCGATTCCCGTTCCTCTCCGATTTTGGGTCCGCTCCGCATCTGGATTCGCACCGTTCGGGGCGAGACAAACTGGAGAGTGAAGGGGAGCGTGGGTGAGGCCGCGTATTCAGTGCCCGGGAATTCGTTTGCCGGGACCGAGTTTAGGGCCCCGAGCATGTTGTTGAACGCCTGTCGCGTAACCCACTCGTAGCGCTCGTACCGCACCGTGCCCGATGCCGTCTCGGGATCAAAGCTCGCCAGGCTGTCGGCCAGGTAGTACGTGTTCTCGAAGTCCCGAAACTCGGGACTGATGTCCATCGGCGCGTTCAGAAGGTCAAAGTTCTGAATCTGAGCCTGTGCCGGAAGGGCGATTCCGCCAAGGAGCAGGAGGGCGACGACGAGGGAGCGATAATGCTTCGACATAGGGAAGAAAAGGATTCGCGAGAACTGGGTGCTGAGAGTGTGCTGTGAAGATCGCCGCGTTCCGTCCGCCCCGGAATCATCAGGGCGACGCGGAACCGAGCACGACAACGCGGAGGAGGCTGGCTCACGGGCTACCGCTCTACGACCTCAAGCGAGACCGTCTGAGTGATGTCGGCGGCGTTGTGCCCCACCATGATGTCGAACATGCCGGGCTCCACGATTTCCTCCATGTCGGGCCCCCAGAAGGAGAGGTCGTCCGGCCCGAGCTCGAAGGTCACCGTCGTCGTTTCGCCGGGGTCCAGCGTCACACGCTCGAAGCCGCGCAGCTCCTGCACGGGCCGCGTCACCGAACTCACGCGGTCACGCAGGTACATCTGCACCACGTCGGCCCCGGCCCGGTCGCCCGTGTTGGTCACCTCGACGGTGGCGGTGGTGGTGCCCTGCGGGCCAATCTGCTCCGTCTCCAGCTGCAGGTTGCTGTACTCGAAGGTTGTGTACGACTGCCCATAGCCGAACGGGAAGAGCGGCTCGGTGGAACTGAAGAGGTATCCGCGAAGCGCCGAGGGCTTGTGGTTGTAGAAGAGCGGAAGCTGGCCCACGCTCCGGGGAATGGTGACGGGGAGGTGGCCGCTGGGATTGACTTCGCCGAAGAGCACGTCCGCCACCGCGCGCCCCGTCTCCTGTCCCAGGTACCATCCGTCGATGAGGGTGGAGACCTCGTTCACGAGCTCGGGGATGGCGAACGGGCGGCCGTGGTTGAGCATCGTGACGGTGGGCGTGCCAGTGCCCAGCACGGTGCGCACCAGCCGCTCCTGCTGGCCCACGAGGTCGAGGGAGGTGCGGTCTCCCAAGTGATTCTCGGCGTACGCCTCGCGAGAAGTTTGCGCGTTGCCGCCCACCACCACAATCGCTAAGTCGCTCTGCCGGGCAAGCTCCACGGCTTCCTGAATGCGTTTCTCGTTGGCCGCAGAATCGGCTCGCACCACCTTGTCGGTTGTCCAGCGAGTGAACGACCGCGTGCCGCCCATGTGCGGCTGCGGGTCGTCGGTAAAGACGGAGTCCTCGGTAATACGCACGCCTTCGGCGTATTCCACGTTGGCGTCGTCGCCCATCTCCTGCCGCACGCCCTCCAGGATGCTCACCGTGTGGCGGGGCTGGCCGGAGTAGCCTCCCAGCAGCACCTCGGCGGCGTGCGGACCGATGACGGCGATGCTTTCGTAATCGTCGGCGTTCAGCGGCAGGAGGTCGTTCTCGTTCTTCAGGAGCGTGATGCCCTGCTGGGCCGCCTCCAGGGCGAGGGGGCGCTGGCTTTCTGCCCCCGCCACGGCTGCAGCGGTGTCCGGCTCCACGTACGGGTCCTCAAAGAGGCCGACCTGGAACTTGGCGCGAAGCAGGCGCCGCACCGCCCGGTTGATCGCCTGCTCGGACACGACGCCGTTCTGCACCTGCTCCAGCAGGGTGGGGTAAGAGGCGCCATTGGGCAGGTCAATGTCGACGGTGGCGTCGAGCGCCTGGCGGGCAGCGTGGGCCGTATCTTTTGCAACGCTGTGGCGCGAGATGAGCTCGTAGATGGCGAACCAGTCCGACACGATCACATCGTCGAAGCCCCACTCCTCCCGCAGCACGTCGTGGAGCATCCACCGGTTCGTGTGCGAGGGCATGCCGCCGATCTCGTTGTAGGAGGCCATCACGCTGAGCGCGCCGGCCTCTTCGATTGCGGCCTCGAAGGGGGGGAAGAAGATTTCTCGCAGGTTCCGTTCGGAGAACGTGGCGGGCCCGATGTTGGTGCCCGACTGCGGCTGGCCGTGCCCGGTCATGTGCTTCAGGGTCGCGATGACGTGATCGTTGCCGTCGAACGTCGCGTTGCCCTGAAATCCGCGCACGGCGGCCACGCTGTACTCCGACGTGAGGTAGGGGTCCTCGCCGAATGTCTCTTCGATGCGGCCCCATCGCGGCTCGCGCGCCACGTCCACCACCGGCGTGAGGACCTGGTGTGCTCCCCGCGCCCGGATATCCTTCGCCACGACATTGTAGATGTCTTCGATGAGGCCCGGATTCCACGTGCTGGCCATTACGATGGGGATGGGAAAGCTGGTGGACTGCCGGGCCTGGACGCCGTGCAGTCCCTCCTCGTGGAAGAGCACCGGAATGCCGAGCCGCGTATTCTCCTGTACCCAGCGCTGGATGGCATTCGTGAACTCAGCTTCCTCTCGTGCCGTGTGTCCTTCATTTGGCCGCTCGATGCGTCCGATGCCGACCTCGAACCAGCGCGTCGGGTTCTGCGGGTCAAACTCACCGTCGTCGTTCGTAAAGGTGGACTTCTGCTGGTGAATACTGAGCATCTGCGCCACCTTCTCCTCCAGGGTCATCCGCTGCAGGAGGTCGTCGACGCGTTGCTCAATCGTCAGGGTCGTGTCCAGATACGCGGGATCCGTCGGGGAGTCCTGGGCGTGCGCCGCGGGGGGCGCGAGCAGAAGGCCGAGAAGCAAAGGAAGGAGGGAGGAGCGCATGGAAAAGGGTTGCATGGGCTTGCTGCCAGTGTGAGGGAAAGAAATCGGGAGGAGCGCCTTGCGGCCGGAGGTGGAACCGCTTGCAGCGCGGGGTGAGATCGAGGGCAATGTGGAGGCAAGAGAGTCAGCGAGCGTCGGCCTGGCGGGCCACCTGCACCACAGCGTCGAACGCGGGCTTCGGCTCGTTTTGCCGGTTAAACAAGAGCGGGTAGCTCGTTCGCCCTTCGATGGGCCAGTTGTTGAGCCACGAGTCCGCGTCGGTGACGCCCCAGAACGTCACGCGCGTGAGGGCGTCGCGGTGGTCGAGAAAGACCTCGAAGAGGTCGGCGTACCGATGGGCCAGAGCCTGCTGCATCGAGTCGGGGAGGGCGTCGGGGTACGGGTTCAGCTCCTCCCGGAGCTCGGCGCTCTGGGTGATGTCGGCGCCCCACTCGTCCTGTGGGCGCGGTAGCACGGCGATGTCGAGTTCGGTCACCATCACGTCCACGCCCAGGTCGGCGAACGCCTCCAGGGTCGCAGCCTGCTCGTCGAGCGTCGGCTGGTCGAGCGTGTGGTGGGATTGGGCACCAATGCCGGTCACGTCGACGCCCCGGTCCAGGAGGCCCTGCACGAGGCGCACGGCCCCGTCCCGCTTCGGGGGATGGGTGAGGGAGTAGTCGTTGTAGTAGAGTGCGGCGTCGGGGTCGGCCTCGCGGGCGTACTGGAATGCCTTCGCGATGTAGTCTTCACCGATAATCTCCAGCCAGCGCGACTCCCGCAGCGAGCCGTCCCGGCTGAGGGCCTCGTTCACGACGTCCCAGGCCTCGACCCGACCTTCGTACCGGTTCACGACCGTGTGGATGTGGTCGCGCATGCGGCGGAGCAGCGTGTCGCGGGACACCGGATTGCCGTTCTCATCCTCGAAGACCCAGTCGGGCGTCTGGTTGTGCCACACCAGCGTGTGCCCTACGGTGAACATATCGTTCTCTTCGGCGAAAGCCACGAACCGGTCGGCCGCCTCAAAGTCGTAGGTTCCGGACTCGGGATGGATGCGTGCCCACTTCATCGTGTTCTCCGGGGTGACGGTGTTGAAGTGCTTCTTGACGAGCGCGGCCTCGCCCTCGTCCTGCTCGTAGAACTGGGAGGGGTTGAGGGCGGCGCCCATCATAAAGTCGTCCGCGAACACGTCCTGGAGGGGTGGAGTAGCGGACGCTTCCTCGTCGGCGTCCGACTGCGCACAGCCGCTCATCAACGTGCCGGCCAGGAGCAGGCCGAAGAGGGGCGTGGCCCGGAGCAATGGAGCGGGGCGGCAGAGCATGATGCCAGAGCGATCGGTGAGTGGGCGCATCTGAGAGCAGTCCTTACTGCTCGTAGGGAATGGTGACGACCGACGCATCGGTGTCCACCGGATGCTCGCTCGTCGTGCCGTCCGGCCAGCGTACCTCGACCGCCGCGACGGATCGGGGGCCATGCCCGAACACTGGCGTGAGCGAGTGCTGCGACCAGTATCCGCTGCCAGCGGTGATTGGGAGGGCGGGTCCTCGGTCGCCGTTTTCGTAGCGCAGGCGCACCATCGCGCCGATGCCTCGCGGGTTGCCCGCCGGGCCGTCGAGCCGAATCCGGAGCCCCGGCGTCGCCCCCACGTTGCGGAAGAGCTTCGTCCTGGCGCCGTTCTGGGTCACGAGCACGTCGATGCGCCCGTCACGGTCGATGTCCGCCACGGGAGCGGCCCGCTGTTCGCCGTACGCGATCAGGCCCGAGCGGTGGCCCTTGATCGGGGTAAACGTGCCGGTCCCGTCTCCCTGCAGGAGAAGCGCCCGCCCTGCGTCCTGGCGGGGCATCTCGCTCTCGGTGGCGAAGAAGTTCTGGCTCATTAAGATGTCGAGGTGCCCGTTGCCGGTGATGTCGGCAATGCTGGGCGAAAACCCGGCCGTGAGCTGGGCCCAGGGAGGCAGGGCGTGTCCCTCGAAGCCGGTCTCCGTGTTGAGGAAGACCATGTGCGAGAGGGTGTTCACGTCCTTCGTCTCGGCTCGGTTGAGCCATGCAGAGCCCACGATTTCGTCCAGCGAGGCCGTCGAGAATTCCTCGAACGAGGAGATGCGCTCCTGGACGTACGGAATGGCTTGGGCGATTGCAGGGAACCCCTGATAGGGGAGGTACTCGTTGCGCTCCTCGTAATATTTTGATTCGAGGAGTTCCACGATCCCGTCGCGGTTGAAGTCAGCGTAGTAGGTCCGCATCGGGTGGGCCAGGTGGGGCGAGTCGATGGTGTTCAGGCGGCCCAGCGGACGTCCGTACTTGCTGTTCCAGCCCCAGTTGGTCGCCACGAGGTCGAGCCGCCCGTCCTCGTTTAGGTCGCCCACGCCCACGCCGCGCCAGAACCCGAGAGCGCTTGCAAGTCCCTGTTTTTTGGTCCGGTCGGCAAAGCGGCCGTTCTGGTTCTCGAAGTATTGGAGCGGGCCCCACTCGGTCGCCAGCACAAGGTCTGGGTCGCCGTCGGCGTCGAAATCGGCAAAGGTCGCGGCCGAGACCAGCCCAATATCCCCGAGTGAGCGGCTCTCGTACGTGCCATCGCTGTTGATGTACAGCACGGACGACGCGTCTGCCGGGTATTGGCCCGGAACGTGGCGCCCGCCGACAAACAGGTCGAGGTCGCCGTCGCCATCTACGTCGGCCAGGGCCAGTGGACCGACAGAGGAAGAGGGAAACGCGAGTGAATCGGTGCGCTGGAGCCCGGCGGCGTCGGCTGTGTAGACGAGAATTGCCGACGGACGCTCGGGCTCCGCCGGGGAACGTTCGTAGTTCGAGTAGCCAGCAAACACAGTGGCCCCGTCAGCCTGTGGGGCCGCGACGATTCCCGTCAGGTCGCGCTCGAACGTCTGGTCGAGTGCGCCACCGCGGACCCGCGTGAAGCGCCCTCCGCCGTTCCGGTAGTAAGCCATCTGCCCTCCGCGTCCGGTGCCGATGAGGAGATCCGAGTCGTCATCTCCGTCGAGGTCGGCCCACGCGGCGCCTGGTCCCTGCTGGCTCAGGCGGCGTTGAAGGAGCGGCTGGCGCTGGAAGTCGACGTATTTCGTCTCGGGGTGCGTGTGGCCGAGTCGCTCGCTGACGTCCTCGAACAAGCGGTTCTTCTCGGAAGAGTCAGCGCTCGTCGGAGCCGAGGAGGCAGTGCTGGAGTCCGTTTCGGTGGACACAGAGTCCGATGCCGTTGAGTCCGTCGACGGCCAGTTGACGTGTGCGCCGGGCGCCGGAATCTCGTAGATCCGGCCGGGATGCACTGTGACCTGCGACGTGTCGCCGCCGGGCCAGGTGACGGTGGCGTTCGCTCGCTCGGCCGTCCCCATCGCGAACGACAGTACCGGCTCGCTGTCCGACAGGTACTCGCCCCCAGCAATCACGCGTTGCGTCTGGGGCGGGAGGGTAGAGTCGGGGACGCCGAGTGGGTTGAGCCGGACCCGCGCTCCCACGGCACCGGTGTTCGGGGCCGCACCTCGGAGGCGGAGGGTCACCCGGGCGCTGGTGGCCTCATTGCGGTATACGCCGAGCGTCTCGTTGTAGCGGTTCACGATCACGTCCAGGTCGCCGTCCCGGTCGAAGTCGCCCGTCGCCATGCCGTGTCCCACGTCCTTTGTCGTCCCGAGGCCCCAGCCCTCCGGCATGGCTTTGAAGGTCCCATCGCCCTGGTTTCGGAAGGCCATCGTGGGCAGGTCGAGCTTCGGATAGCGAAACAGCACGCGGAGTTTCTGCTCGGGCGTATTCATTCGCGCCTCGAGCCGGGAGAAGCGCATCTGAGCGTCAGAATTTTGCACGTCGTAGGCGTGTCCGGTAGACGCAAGGAGGTCTTCATACCCATCGAAATCAACGTCCAAGAATCGAGAGGACCAGGTCCATCCACTCGCCTTCACACCGGCAAGCTCTGCGACTTCCGCGAAGGTCGCATCGCCGCGATTGAGCTGAAGCGTATTTTGCATCTCCTGGGCCCGGTTCCGAGCTGTTCCCACGCGATGCGGCATCTTCATCTGAGTGTGCCGCTGGGACTGTTGCCGCTCGTAGCCGCGCCCCAACATGTCGGAGAGAAAAAAGTCGGTGTGCCCGTCCCGATTGATGTCGGACGTGGCAATCGACATGGTCGCATGACTGGTGGTGCGAAGTGTCGTCTCCGCCGCCTCCTCAAAGTGGCCCTCGGCCGTGCCCCAGTAAAGCAGATCTGGACTCTGAAAGTCGTTGCAGACGTAGAGGTCCGCGTGCCCGTCCCCGTTCAGGTCCTCCAGCCGCGCCACGAGCGCCCAGTGGCGCGGAATTTCCGGGAGGGGCGTCCCTTCGGTCGTGTGGAACGTCTCCCGCCAGGATTGCTCTGTGAACGTGCCGTCTCCATCGTTGAAGTAGAGTCGGTCTTTCTCGGCGTACTCTCGAACTACAGCCTCACCTTTGACCTCATCGATCCAGAAGTCGTCTTGGTACTGCGGTTTCATCTCGTACCCCCCAGACGTAAGCTGCCGGGTGAGGGTGCTGAATTTTTGATCACTGGACGGGAGGGAGTCTTTCAAGGCAACGCGCTTGTAGTTGGCGACGTAAAGGTCCAGCGCTCCGTCGCTGTTCACGTCCGCAAGCGCCATTGTCGTCGAGCCCTGCCCCGCGTGCAGGCCGGCGTTCTCGACGCGCGAGAACGTGCCGCTACCATCATTGTGGAAGATGGCGTTTGGCCCACCCAGCGTGGTCACGACCAGGTCCAGATCGCCGTCACCATCGAGGTCTGCCAGGGCTGTGCCCGTCGACCGGTGATTCGCCATCGCCGCCCCGCCCGCATCCGGCACCATCTCGAAGCGCCACTGTCCCTGATTGAGGTACAGATGATTCGCCCCCCCGAGCTGGGTGAGGTAGAGATCGGGCCAGTCGTCGCCGTTGACGTCGCCAACGGCGACCCCGGAGCCGTGCAGCATGTTGCGGTTCTGGACAATCATGTTCTTCGTCACGCGATTGACGAACCGAAGGCCCGTCCGGGAGGAGTCAAGCTGTTGAAATCCCGGTCCATCGCCCTGTGCGCTGGCGAGGGTGGCCCAGCGCATCCCGCCCTCGTATTTCCACGAGCCTCGGCCTTCGGGCTCCGAGGCACAGCCCGAGATGAGAAGTGCCACGGCGACACAGACAACAATCCATCTCCCTGTGCACTGAGGTCTGTTTGTAAGGACAGGGGGCGTGCTGCACGCTCCCAGAGGGGCATGTGCTGCACCGGAGTGGAAACGCATGGAGAAAAAATTCGTGCGGCTCGTGTTGCTTGGTCCCACGAAGGGCATGTTGGTCCTCGAGAAGCTGCTTGGCGGACTGTCTCTATGGCCACTCTGTGCCGCGTTCGTGCACGTCGTCCGCTGCGTTTACTCGGCTGCGCCTCGTCAGCACCGCAAGGGCATGACCTTCGGCTCTCGCTTCGCTCCTGTCGGCTTGATATCCATTCATCGTCGATCGTACGAGACACATATTATCACTTTATGATGCCAATTTAAAATCCAATCCCGATCGGAGGCGCTCACGTGCTCTCAGCGAAGGGAAAAGCCAAAGATCGCTGGACGCTGATGTGCGGGCTGGGGGTCCTCACAGCCCGTGTGTGTTCTCTACCGTGACGCCGCCAGCGAGTCTTTGCCGAGGGGCACCCGCCGCTCGCCTTTTGAGTTGGTGATGACGACCTTCTCCACGCCCGGCGGGATGTGGAGGACCCGAGAGGACTGCGACAGGTAGCCCGAGCCGTAGTAAAATTCCGACCGGCGCGTGCTTCCGTTCTCGAAAACGAGCGTAGCGGACCGGTCGAGAGGCCGCAGCCGCACGGCGTGCATCGAGTCCGGCCGCCGGGCCCGAAAAGCCTTCAGCGGACCGCTGTTCTGCGTCGCCACCACGAGAGACGAGCCGTTCCTCGTTGCCACGCGGGCCGTCGCTTTGCCATCTCCCTCGACGAAGAAGCCGCTCTCCGTGCCGTCCTGGACCGAGAAGTGACCAGTGCCGTCCCCCCGCAGATATGTGCCCACGAAGGCATCGGCCCGACCCGTCCGCATGTTCGGGGCGTACCAGTTGCCCACCATGAGGAGATCGAGGTGGCCGTCGGCGTCAAAATCGCCGGTTTCCATCCCGAAGACGGGGGCGGTCTGAACCGATCTGGGGAGGGTGCGAACCGATAGCGTGCCGTCGCCCTCATTTTCCAGCACACTCGTTTCGAAGCGTACCGCCTCCTGTACGTAGGCGCCTTTCCGTTCTGCTTCCGTAAAGATGTCCTTGAACGACGCCTCGGCGTACGAACTGTAGGAGGGGAAGCGTGCGTTCAATCCCGGAATCTGTGACAGCATCTCATCGCGGCGGGGAAGGGGCACGCTCGTTCCCTCCACGTACTGCGTGAGCACCGGGTCGATCTGCCCGTTCCCGTCGTAGTCCTTCGCGTGGACCCGAACCGGCGCGCTTGGCGACGCCTCGTAGCGGGTGTTGAGCCCGAGATTCCCGGCCACGTAGTCCGTATCGCCGTCTGCATCAAAATCCCCTGCCGCAAGGCTCATCCACCAGCCCGCCGTGTCGTCAAGCCCAACTTTTTGCGTGACCTCCGCGAACCCGTTCTCGCCGTTTCGGAAGACCTTGATCGGCATCCACTCGCCGACCACCATGAGGTCCATTCGGCCATCCGTGTTATAGTCGGTCCAGAGCGCGTCGGTCACCAGTCCCGGCTCCGCCAGCGCAGGCGCTACCTTCTTGGTCACGTCGGTAAACCGCACCGTGCCATCCTGTGACTCATTGCGCAGGAGATAGCTCCGGGGCGGAAGGGGATACTTGCCGGGCACGATGCGGCCCCCGACGAAGAGGTCCAGGTCGCCGTCGCCGTCGTAGTCTGCCGCTGTGACGACCGAGCCGCAAGTCGTTTCGGTGGGCAGCGCGTCCGGCGCCCGTCGGAGGGTACCGTTTTCGTTCAGGTAGAGCCGGTCCTGATAGACAGAGCTGTCGGCCACGCGGGCCGGTCCTCCAGACACGACATAGAGATCCAGGTCCCCATCCCCCTCCGCGTCGAAGAAGAGCGCGCCCCGATCCTCGAACCGCGACGTGCCCCCCAGCGTGTCCCGCCGAAACCGCCCCGATTTTGTCTGCAGGAAGAGCACGGACCGGTGCCCACGATCCGCCCCCACGAACACGTCGTCGCGCCCATCGCCATTCACGTCACCCACGGCCAGGCCCGGCCCCTCCGGCGACACCTTGTGCGGGAGAATGGGCGTCCGCTCGAACTCGTTGATGTTGTGCTCCTCGTGGTGGTAGGTAAGGCCGCGCTCCTCGGTCACCTCTCGGAAAGGAAGAGAATCCGCCCGGCCGCCAGACGGAGCGGGCGAGACGTCTTCAGAAGAGGCGGCCTCGTACCGAACGTCGATCTCCTGCCCCGTCGTCACGTCCGTGAGGAGCTGTGTCCGTCCATCGGGCCAGACCACCGACAGGGAGTCGGCCGTGGTGTCGGCACCGAGGCCAAAGTGGACAATGGGCTGCACGGTGGACTGGTAGCCCCGGTATGGGAAGTGCTCGTGGTACTGCGTCGCGCCATCATTGTAGAGCGTCAGTTTTGCTCCGAACCCGCCCCGGTTCCCCGTTGGCCCTCGCAGATCGACACGCAGCGAATGGGTGCTGTCTCGCTCGCTGGCGCGGTTCTCCAGGATCGTGGCCACCTCGTTGATGTTGTTGGTCACCAGATCGAGGTCGCCGTCGCCGTCCAGGTCCCCCATCGCGGCCCCGGTAGAGAGACCGGGAGGCGACGCTGCCCACTCCCCTGTTCGATCCGCGAAGCGTAGCCCTCCCTCGTTCTCAAAGAAGTAGTTCGGCAGGGACACGCGAGGAAGGTCTTCCAAGAGCTTCGACAACGCCCTTTTTTGAGCCTCGTCGCTCCCGAATGTCGTCGTCTTCCGGACCTTGCGGGCAAAGTCCAGATTTGTCACGTCTTTCCCGTACCCGTTGGTCACGAAGAGGTCCCGGTCGCCGTCGTTGTCGTAATCGGCAAGTAGCGGGGCCCAGCTCCAATCGGTCGCTTCGATGCCGGCAAGCTGCCCAATTTCCCCGAAGGCGAGCTCCCCGTTCGGGGTCGGCCCGTAGTTGAGCTGGAGCATATTGCGGACGTACTGCGACTCGTACCCGATGCGCAGCGCCCGCTCAAAGGACGACTGATCGAAAAAGCGGGACATCATCTTATTTCGCCGATTGCCCGGCGGCAGCATGTCGAGCACCACAATGTCGCTCCAGGCATCGTTGTTGACGTCGGCCACGTCGACGCCCATCGAGCTGTGCGACTGGTGCTTGAGGTACGCGTCGATCCGGTTTGTAAAGGTGCCGTCCCCGTTGTTGACGTAGAGCAGATCGTTCGAAATGAAGTCATTCGCCACGTAGACGTCCGGCCAGCCGTCCTTATTCACGTCGGTGATGGCGACGCCCAGCCCATGACCTTCGATCTGAATGCCGGCCTGCTCTGAGACCTCCGTAAAGGTCCCGTCGCCGTCGTTTCGGTACAGCCGATCGGTACTGGCCGCCCGGCCCTGTGTCCGCCTCCGATCGATGGATACCTGTCCCCGGTCCTCGATCGCATTGTTGAGAACGTACAGGTCGAGATCCCCATCCCGATCGTAGTCAAAGAACGCCGCCTGGGTCGAGTAGGACGGGTCGCCAACTCCGTACTGCTCGGCGCGCTCGGCGAACGAGGGAAGGCCATCGTTCCCAACGCCCTGGTTCACGTAGAGCCGGTTGGCCCGCGACGCCGTTCCTGCCTTTGGCCCTCCGCCGCACACGTAGAGGTCTAGCAGCCCGTCCTGGTTGATGTCGACGAGGGCAACGCCGGTCGCCCACATGTCGCTCGCCCCCACCCCGGCGGCCTCCGTCACATTCCGAAACTGAAAGTCCCCCTGGTTCAGGTACAACTCGTTCTGCACCACGTTGCCCGCGAAGTACAGGTCCGGGCGGCCATCGTTGTTGAAATCGCCCACCGCCACGCCGCCCCCATTGTATAGATAGTCGAAATCGAGAGGATTGAGCAGCGAGTCATTCTCGACGATGGTGTTGGCAAACTCGATCCCCGTTTCGTCGGACGGCCGCCGCTCGAAGAGGGAACCGGTCTCCCTTCCACAGCCGACGAGGCCCACCAATAGGATCCCGAGGAGTCCGCTTGCCAGTGCCCTTGAAGACAGAGCTAGCAGGTGCATAGAAGAGTCTCAATTCAACGAATCCAACAGCGCAGCACAACACAAAACGGCAGATCGCCCTCGAGTGGACGACCTGCCGCTTGCGAATTCTCCCCAACACGCTCCTCTTCCGGTACACCTCCAGCGGCGCTCGCTCCATGGAGCCGGAGGCAGCGAGAGGCTCACAGCCATGGGACGTCAATCATAGGCCCCATACGATTCCTCCGGTGCTACAAATCAGAATCCAGGGTTCTGATCGCCAGAGCCAATGTCCGGATTGTTCTCGATCTCAGACACTGGAATGGGTTGCTTGTACGGCGCGGGAACGCCGGAGTCCGCGATGTTTGGATTCATCTGCTCCAAGTACGGTGGGTTCCGGAACAGGAAGTGGAAGAGCGCCTCCTCCCCGGTAAACTCTAGCACAAACTCGTGGTAGAGCGCATCCATCGCCTCCTGCTGCGAACTCACGGTGCCGGCGCCACTGTTATAGCCGTCCAGGCCCACCCGCGTCCGGACATCATTCATGAGATCCACGGCGGACGGGCTGCCCCCGCCGGCGGAGGTAATGTTGCCCTGCTGGATCTGAGCCTCGGCGAGGGCGAGGAGGACTTCCGCATACCGGATTTGCCGGAAGTTAATCCCAGAGTTCTGACTCCCGTGCGGTGGCGCCCGATAGTACTTCTGGTACTTCTTCCAACTCGGCCGGTTGTCGCCAACCACGCCGCTCTGTCCCGTTCCACAATCCACCGTCGCCGTCGTGTACGTGTTTGCGCCGGCATTGTACGTGTCGCAGGCGAAGTAGAACGTGCTCGTCGCCCGAGGATCGTCGAGCGCGCTGGCCTCCGTCTCGGTTCCTTCCGCCTGCCCTTGGCCCGGATCGGACACCCAGTCCTGGACGCCCATCTCCTCCGCGACCGATTGAGAGGCGACGACATTTCGCCAGTGTAGGAACCCGTACTCCTGATTCCGGAAGGTCCGGTTTGAGCCTTGCCCCCCCTGATACGCCCAGGCATTTCCCCCGGAAGATTCCTGAAACTGGACCTCGAAGACGGACTCCTGGTTGTTTTCCGTCTCCTCTGTGAAATTGTCAAAGTAGTTGTCGACGAGGCGGAGATCGCTCCCATCGGGCGCGTCTCCATCGTCGATGACAGTTTGGAAGGCAGTCTGGGCCGCTCCGTAATCGTCCTGGGAAAGGTGAGCTCGCCCCAGCAGGGCCTGTGCCGCCGTGCTGGTGGCCCGCCCAATCTGGTTCTGGTCGCTGTAGCTGGACGGAAGGTTGTCGATTGCCACTTGAAGATCGTTCTCGATTTGGATGTAAATCGAGTCCGCGCTCGTCCGGGGCTCGCCACCCGGCGCGTCCTTTACGTCCGTAATGAGCGGCACGCCCCCCCACAGCGTGACGAGGTTGTGGTAGAAATAGGCTCGCAGGAAGTGCGCCTCTCCCACGTACTGCTCGCGCAGGGACTGGGAGATGTCCGGGACATCCGGCGCCCGGTTAATCACAATGTTCGCGCGCTTGATGCCCTGGTAGAGCCCCTCCCAGTGGAGCGTGAGGCCGGAATTCCCGGAGTTGTGCGTCCACGTAATCATGGACGGGATCCAATCCTCTGCAGCCGACGTGTTGTCGACGATGCCCGACAGCGCATCCTGGACGAAGTATTGACGCCGCTTGAGCATCCGTGTCGTATGGAAGTTGGCGTAGATGGCCGCCACGGCCGTTCCCAATTGAGCTGCGTTTTGGTAGTAGTTTTCCGTCGTAAGCTCGTTGGGGTTGACCTGGTTCAGGTCCGCATCACAGGACAGGAGCCCAAGGGCAAATATAATTGATGCCAGTAAGAGTGTGACTTTTCGCATGGCTCAAGTCTCTCAAATCAGAGGGTAGCGTGGAGAGAACACCGCAGTCCGGTGTCAGGACAGAAGCCGTTTCCTATCTGCCCGTGGCTGCAGTCGTCGTTCGCGTGGAAGACGCGTGGAGGGACGGCTAGAAGTCCAGGTTCACGCCCACCCGGAAGGCCCGAGGCTTCACGTACTGCCCCGTATCAATTCCTCGGCTTTGATCGCCGGTCGCAGTGTCGCGGGCACCCACCTCCGGATCGTATCCCGGATATCCCGTGAATGTGTAGAGGTTTTCGGCCTGAACGTAGATTCGGGCTCGTCGCACCGTGGTCAGATTCAGCGGCAGCGCGTACCCGAGCGTCACCCGCTGAATCCGAAGATAGTCGCCGTCGCTGATCCATCGACTCGAGATCCGGTTGTTGTTGCCCGATCCAAGCACGGCACGGGGAACATTCGTGTCGGTGTTTTGCGGGGTCCAGGCATCCAGCACTTTCGTGGAGTAATTGCTCTCCCGCTGCATTCCCTCGATCCAGTAGGCGTAGTCCCGAAGGATCTGGTGGCCGGCCGCTCCTTGCAGGGAGATCCCGACATCGAAGTTTTTCCAGTTCACGTTCCCCGTGAGGCCGTAGTAGTAGTCCGGATGGGGAGAACCAATCTTGGTTTTATCGTCGACGTCGATGTCCTCGTCACCGTCTCGATTTACGAACTTGATGTCTCCGGGGGCCACACCTCCATGATCGGCAAACTCATCCCGGAGATCGCCGTTGCTATCGAAGTCGTCCGGCTGAAAGAGCCGGTCCACCTCGTATCCGTAGAAGTACCAGATGGGCTGTCCCTCGGCGATGCGGGTGGACGTTCCTTCTGCCTGCTGCCAGGTAGCCCCGGTAATGGGATTGCCGGCTCCCAGCGAGACCACCTCGTTGTTGGCCGTCGAGAAGTTGGCATTTACCGACCAGTTGAGGTCGCCCGTGCCCTGACTCTGGTATCCGGCCTGAAATTCAAAGCCGGACGCCTGCACTTCTCCCGTATTGGATCGGGGATCCCCGGCGAAGCCGAAGGAGGGCGGTAGCGTGACCTGCAGGAGAATGTCCTCCGTCGTGTTCTGGTAGTATTCTCCCGTGAAGGTGAAGGCCTGATCGAAGAGCCCCAGGTCCACCCCGATATTCAGGGTCGACGTCTTTTCCCACCGAAGCGTGCGGTTCGAAAGCCCCACGATGGACGCCCCCTGGGCGGTCGTCCCTGCAAACGGATACTCGAATCCTGTAGCAACAGTGGACTGATACTCGTAGCGATCAAGGGCCTGGTTATTGCCCGTCAGCCCGTAACTCCCGCGTAGCTTCAGATTGCTGAGTGCCGACACGTCGCTCAGGAAGGCCTCTTCGCTGAGGACCCATCCGACCGACCCGGAGGGAAAGATGCCGTACTTGTTGTCTGGTCCGAACCGGGAGTATCCGTCGCGCCGGAGCGCCCCCTGGAGCAGGTACCGCCCATCGTAATTGTAGGTGATGCGACCGAACATGGACTGCAGTACGTCCGTCCCTTCGATTCCAGACACTACGTCGCCCGATACCGAGCCCGGAACCTCGATCTCGTCCGTCAGGGAATTGTCTCCCGAGCCCCCGAGCTCACTGTAGCGCGTAACGCTAACCTCGTATCCAGTGATGGCACTCAATTCGTGAGCGCCAAAGGTTCGGTCGAAGTTCAGCGTTGTCGTAGAGATCGGAGAAAATACGGTGTATCGCTGCTCGTTGATTTCGGCGAAGAGCTGAGTGTGGAAGTCACCGTCGTCGTACGACCGCTCGAAATAATCGTAGGTCTGATACTCCGCGTCCATGCCCAGCACCTGCTGGAACGTGAGTCCCTCAACGATCCGAGCCTCGGCAGTCACGTTCCCCACCAGTTTGCTGGTCCCGTATTCCTCGTATCCGTTTTCCATGACCCGAACGGGATTAGGGTCGTCGAACGCGTCGCCACTCATCGGACCGTTCCATCCACCGGGATTCGTGGAATCGCGCACCTGAATGTACGGCGGATAGCGCGTGGCGAGGCCCGTCACGTCACTTACGCCCATGGGCTCCTGCGTCCGCATCGGGTTCCGAGTGCTATGCGAGAGCGAGAGGTTCTCCGAGATGGTGAATCGGCCAACGTCGAAGTTCGAATTAACGCGCATCGAGTATCGCTCAAACCCAGTTTCGATGACGGCACCCTCTTCCTCCGTGTACCCAAGCGAAACGCGATATTGGGCGGTTTCCGACCCACCCGATACGGCTACCGTGTTATTCGTGGTCAGACCGGTTCGGAAGACGGCATCTTGCCAGTCAACGTACTGGTTGTTTTGGATCAACTGCTGCCCCGCGTTCCCCGCTACATTGGCCGGAGGATTCCCGATCCTGTCATTGAAAAAGTTCACGTACTGCTCGGTATTCAGGAGGTCCAGCCACCGATTCTCGGGCACATTCTGGTATCCGACCGACGAGTTGAAGGTGACGCGCATCTCTCCGGCTTGCCCCGACTTGGTAGAGATCAGTACGACGCCGTTGGCCGCTCGTGATCCGTAAATGGCCGCCGCCGACGCGTCCTTGAGCACCTCAATCGACTGGATGTCGTTCGGGTTGAGAGCTTCAATCCCACCGGTGGGAACGCCGTCGACCACGTAGAGGGGCTCATTGGTGTTCGTGCTCGAAAGCCCGCGAATGCGGACGATGGCGCCCTGGCCGGGCGACCCCGCGCTCGTAACCTGTACGCCCGGTGCCAATCCCTGAAGCGACTCCCCGATGCTAGTCGCCTGTACGTCTTCGAGATCCTCCGACGAGACTTGACTGATGGCAGACGTTACGTCTGCACGCTGCTGCTCTCCATATCCAACGACCACCACTTCTTCGAGTGCTTCCGTAGAGGGACGCATGGTCACATCGATCACTGAACGCCCCTCAACAGGCACCTCCTCCGTGACGTAGCCCACAAAGGAGTAGACGAGCGTATCTTGAGGACTTGGCACTGTCAGAGAATAGCTCCCCTCTGCGTTGGTCGTCGTCCCAGTTGAGGTTCCCCTTACAACAACGTTCACTCCCGGCAGCGGCTGCCCATCTTCGGCGGTGACCTGTCCTGACACCTCCTGCTCCTGGGCCTGGGCGGGAAGGCTAAAGACCAGCATCCATGCGATGCTGAGGAGAAGAGCAGGAACCACCAAGTGTATGGACCCTTTCCAACATTTCTTTATAAAAAAATGTTTGCGTTTGCCCCCAAATAGTAAACTTCTCAATCCCATTGGTTTGTGTTGTGCTATGCTGTTTGCATGATCATGACAAACCGCCACCGTTAACTCCCCAGAACGGCATTTCCCTTCTCCAATATCGACGGTTGCTCAAAAGCCCTTCCATCCGCCAGAAAGCGCTTTCACTACCGGGTCCAACAACACCAAGCTGGCGCATGGAGGCCTTCAGAAAGACCCAGAAGCACACTATGACACCTTAAGAGGAGGAAACCCCGCGCAACACCGCTTCATTATGAAGCAACTTGTTCGCTTGACACCACGCTTCAAGTCCGCTTCATTATCGCTGCTTTAGTCACCAAATGATTGTATCATCCTCAAGTGACGTTGTCAAGCGCACGCTCTAGGTGACACTGTTTAATTAAATTTTTCTCATATAAAACATTTAAATAAACTTTTATATGAACACTCGATCTTCTTAGAGTACCGAGAGTGCTCGAGGGGGCAGTAAACCTCCGGCGGTAGGCGACGGAGAAGTCAACCGTCAGTCAGGGAGGGGGAGATGAATGCCGCGATTACTGTGTCGAACAAACATTCCTGACGATTACGCCAATGCGTTTGGGCGTCTGGGGATATGGGAGAAAACCGTCCAACTGTCCCAGCACCTTCTCGACCACGTGCCCCTTGCCCAAACGCCTTACGGCGTGAGCACCTCCTGCACCCCCAGCACAAGGAACATGAAGTTGGTCGACCCACCGCCGATGACGTACTCGCCCTGTTGCCAGAGATAAGGGAAGTTCTTGAGTTCGGGGAAGTCGGGGCCAATCTTAGCCGTGCCTACCACCACGCCGCCGGGGATGTAGCTCCAGTCCGCCCGGGTCATGCCATAGGCATTGGTCATTGACTCGGCACCTACCCCGGAGGCGTACGAGCGGGTATTGGTGCCGGGATGGGTGCCGAGGACGAAGTGAAGGGCGTTGAACATGATCTCTGTGCCCACCACGCCCGGGAACGCGCGGTGCAGGTAGTACTGCTCCATGCCGAGCTGCTGCACGGGCCAGCCCGCTCCCCACACGGCGAGTTCGTGCGGCACACCGTACGGATTCGTCTGGGCGGCCTTTTCCAGCTCCGCCTGATGTTCGACGACGGCTTGTCGAAGGGCCTCCTCAAATCCCGCATCGTTGAGGTGCGGCAGGACCCACCCCACGGCCCACCCGATGGATCCGGCGTTCTCAACGATCTGGGACTGGTGCGAGAGCAGGAACTGCCGGTACTCTTCGGCCTCCGTCGACAGGAGCAGCTCCACGGCGGCGAGCACCTTCTGGTTAAAGCCCTCCCCCGCGGGCCGGTCGCGCTGCCAGAGCTCCTCGGCGGCCGCGAGGCTCTCTTTCGCCAAGTCCGGATCGGTGTCCGTAAGCACCCGACCGGCAATGGCCAGTGCGGCGATGCCCTGGTATTCGTGCCCTGGATGCTCTTCGGTAAAGACCCAGCGGTCGTCCGTGGCGCCCGAATGGGTGGCCGTCCGTTCGCTCGCCGAGAGCGTGTCGGAGTGGTACAGGTTGTCAGTTGCGTTGGAGAAGTCTCCAAGGAGGGTGTACTGGTCAAGGGTGGGCACGATGATGCCGTTGTACAGCCAGCCGAGATTGCGATAGCTGCCGAGCAGGGAGCGAACGCCGTGCTTCACCTGCTGGAGAATGTCGGGCGTGTCGTCGGGGCGATGGATCTGGGTGAACTGCCGAGTGTGGTCGACGGTCGTCTCGTCGTAGGTCACGTCGAACAGTTCGTAGGCCGAGGCGAGAATGTGCACCTCGCTTGCCTGCGACTCGATTCGAATGTCAGCGTCGCCAGCGTCGTGCCACCCGCCCTGATTGAGACCGGGCACTGTCTCACCCGGTTCGTACTCCGTGAGCGTCTCAGGACCCTGCGCGTAGCCGTCGAAGTGGTTGGTGTCGGTGGGCGCCATGCGCGCGTCGTCGAGATGGCAGCGGCCGTGCCATACCCGGTTCTGTTGCTCGACGCGCATGTGGCACATCTGCACTGGCAGGAAGGTGTCGAGCGTCGGCTGCCAGACGCGCTGGTCGTACACGTCCTCGCCGATGACGAAGGGGTTGGAGCGGTGATCGCGAAACGCCACCTGATAGGTCCCTGGCGTCGTCACCTCGGAAAAGTCGAACTGCAGGTAGTCGTAACGGAGGTAGTCGACGTTCCACGATTCAACCCGCCTGGAGATCACCTCCTCGTTCGGCCCATCCTGATCGACCCGCAGGAGGCGCACCGGGGCATCCACCGCTTCATCGGCGTCCATCTCGATGACGGCCTGTTTCTTTTGATCCGGGTGGTAGCCCACGTTGGACACCTGAAGGGCCGGCTCCCGCGTCCATCCGGGGATGACGTGCGGACGGAGGATCCACTCAATGGCTCCGTCGGTCGTCCCCGAGGGCACCAGCGAGCGGACCACGAACCAGCCCTTGTTGTGCTTCACGCGGGCATCGAGCAGCCGCAGGTCGCCGGTCGTGCTCTCAATGGTCAGCCGCTGCGCAGGCGTCTCCGGCGCCACCGTCAGGCGCGGCCCAATGGCGAGGGGCACCGCCTCCGTGTCGCTGTCCTCGGTGCGCCGGACGGGGCCGGTGGGCTGGCGGGGAAAGAGGCCGGTGTCCCCGCCCATCGACCAGCTCTTCCCGAAAAGCGCTCCCGGAAATAGCGTCATGTTGAACCCAACCTTCCCGATCCATTCCTCGGGCAACGGCTCGTTGAGGTCCACCACCACGCGCACCGCGTCCCCGACCGGCTCCACCCGCACCTGGTAGGAGAACTCCAGGTCCGGATAGTCGATGGGGTTGAAGCCCGTCCGGTTTCTGTTGGGATTCGGATAGGAGAGGGTTGCCGTAATCGTGCTGGCCTCCTCGTCCACGGTCCGGTTTTCCTGGAGCGGCACCGGATCCCACTGGCCGGGCGTCGGCCCCAGGCGCAGGTCGCCGTTGCTGGCCGTGCGAATCCCGTGCTGGATAATGGTCACGCCGCTCTGGTGGCCCTGGGGGTACTGATCGTCGAACGCCATGACGTTCACCCCGCCGCGCTCCAGGTATCCCTCTTCGTGGAGGCGAAAGGAATCGGGCACCTGTCCGAAGACTGTTAGCGGACCAAAGAGAACGAGCGCGAAGACGAGTAGGAGGAGGGAAGATCGCATTGGATGTACGACGAGGTGGGAAGAGTGGTGCGACTCACGGACTTATCTCGGGGCGGATGTTGCGGTTCTCATGAAAGCCCAGGCCCGCGGTCCGAGACACATTTCTGATCTGGGCAGATAGAGTGGGGGGAGAAGAGCAGGATGCCAGTGTAAGCGGAGGAAGGGTGAAAGCGAGACGCTCATCGCTGCGGATTCCTTGTTGGGACGACGCGGGGAGTATTCGGGGCTCTGCACCTCGCTACTCGTCCTGATATAGCACGTCGACCAGTGCGTCGTACGCGGGCTTCTTGTTGTACTGCTCGTCAAAGAGGAGGGCCGCTCCGTAGCCCTCGTAGGTGCTCGGGATCCACGACTCCGCGTCTGTGAAGCCCCAGGTGCGGAAGTCTGAGCAGTTGGACACGAAGAGGCACGTGTTCAAGAAGCGTGAGTAGTAGTCCGCCTGGGTTTGCAGTTGATCGTTTGACGGCTCGTCGTCGCTGCCCAGCGGGATGCGGACATCGAGCTCGGTGATGGCCACATTCAACCCAATACTCTGGTACTGCTGCATATTGTCGACTAGGTCCTGGTCGCTCGGCGCATCATATTCCGTAGACAGGTGGGACTGAAACCCGACTCCATCAATAGGCACTCCGTCGTTTACCAGGCCGCTCACGAGGTCGTACACAGCGTCCGACTTTGAGCCGCCCCCCGCAATGCTGTAGTCGTTGTAGTACAGCTGCGCGTCCGGATTTGCCTCGTTTGCCCACTGGAAGGCCAGCGCGATGTATTCCGGGCCAATCGTTTCCTGCCAGATGCTGCCCCGCCGCTCCCCATTATCATTGATGGCTTCGTTGACCACGTCCCACCGAGTCACCTGATCGGGATACTCCTCTTCGTAGTGATTGACGACGGTCTTGATGTGGGTCTCGAGAATCGCCTTTAGCGTGTCTTCTTGCCCGCGGTAATTCTCGATCCAGTCGGGCAGCTGCTGATGCCACACGAGCGTATGTCCTCGTACGCTCATGTCGTTGCGAGACGCAAAGGCAACCAGAGAATCCGGCTGCTCAAAGGCAAACGTGTCGCGGGACGGGCGGAGCGGGTTCCACTTCATCGCGTTCTCCGGGGTGACCGCGTTAAACTCGCGGGCCAATACGTCGGCGTACTG
>CAZBIB010000008.1:0-13720 GCA_964491575.1 uncultured Salinivenus sp.
AGGAGATGCGGGACGAGATCATGCCGAACAATATCATCATGATTGGGCCGACCGGCGTGGGGAAGACCGAAATCGCGCGCCGACTGGCCCGTCTGGCGCGCGCGCCGTTCATCAAGGTCGAGGCCTCGAAGTTTACTGAGGTCGGGTACGTGGGGCGCGACGTGGACAGCATGATCCGCGACCTCACGGACATTGCGGTGAACATGGTGGAGAAGGAGCACAAGGAAGAGGTGCAGGACCGCGCCCGGGAACTGGCCGAGGAACGGATCCTGGACATCCTCATCCCGCCGGAGGAAGACGGCCAGTCCCGCGCTGGAGATGGCGCCCAGGACGAGCCTGGGTTTACGGTCCACCAGACGGAGGAGACGCAGGTCGAGGGCGAACAAGAGAGCCTCCGCCGGCGCACTCGGCAGAAATTTCGGGACAAGCTGAAGCGGGGCGACCTCGACGACCGGGAGATCGAGATCGAGGTGAGCTCGGATTCTCAGTCGATGATGCAGATGTTCGGCCCGATGGGCATGGAGGAAATGGGCGTGAACCTGGAGGAGCTCTTCGGCAACCTCGGGGGGGGCAGCCAGCGCAAGAAGCGCCGGGTGACGGTGGAGGAGGCCCGTGAGATCCTGACGCAGGAAGAGGCCCAGAAGCTGATCGACCAGGATCAGGTGAAGGACGACGCCCTGGAGCGCGTGCAACAGGCCGGTATCGTGTTCGTCGATGAGATTGACAAGGTGGCCACCGGCACCCGTACCCGCGACGAGGGCGGGCAGGGCGCGGGCGTGTCTCGGCAGGGTGTGCAGCGCGACCTCCTTCCCATCGTGGAGGGGTCGACGGTTACCACCAAGCACGGTATGGTGCAGACCGACCACATCCTGTTCATTGCCAGCGGTGCCTTCCACGCCAGCAAGCCCAGCGACCTGATTCCGGAGCTGCAAGGGCGTTTCCCCATCCGGGTGGAGCTCAACAACCTCGACGAGGACGACTTCTACGAGATCCTCACCAAGCCCAAGAACGCGCTCGTCAAGCAGTACCGGGCACTACTACGGTCGGAGGATGTTAAGATCGAGTTCGAGAAGGAAGGCGTCAGCGAGCTCGCACGCATCGCCGCGCAGGTGAATGCGGACGTGGAGAACATTGGAGCGCGGCGCCTCCACACGGTGCTCACGACGCTCCTGGAGGACCTTCTCTTCGACGTGCCTGAAGAGATCCCCCCCGGCTCCAGCGTGACCATCGACGCCGAGATGGTACGCGACCGGCTTAGCTCCATCGCGTCGAGCCGCGACCTGAGTCAGTACATCCTGTAACCTCGGCGGACGGCCGCACGGAGTAACGGTTCTCCCAAGTGATATGCAAAGCTCCGACTCCAAGTCCCCAACCGTTCTCCATCCCGCGAGCGGGATTCTCATTCTTGGGCTGGACTGGCTGCTCTTTTCCCAGAGTGCACTCACGCTCGGCCTGTCCACACCCCTCGTCGCCCTAGTCGGTTTCGGGATTGCGGGGCTGGGAACAGGTCTTATTCAGCGCGTCTACCGGCAAGACGGGATTGGCAAAGTCGTTCTGAAGGGCCTGCTGGCCGGCGTTACAGTTGGCATTCCCCTCCCTGTGGCAGGCACCGCGGTGGGCGGCGGCGTTCTGGCCCTCAGTGGCCTCAACAAGCTTTGGAGCCGGTCCGGGTCCAAGAAGATGTCGCCCCCCTCCTCGGACAAGGACCGCTGAGCCGCGTCGCCCGGCACCATCCCGCTACGGGATGACGACTGGGCTGAAGACGGGGTAAACGTCACGAAGGATCGTACCACGGGTTCGCCTCAGGATGCTCGCGGCCATCGTGGACGGCACTGTAGCGGAGGTAGTTTTCCGCTCCCTCCTTGATGGCCACAACCTCCTCGTCGGTCACCTCGCGCACCACCTCGGCCGGCTGCCCGATGACGAGCGAGCGCGGCGGAATCTCGGTGTTTTTGGTCACCAGCGCCTGCGCGCCGACAATGCTGTGTTGCCCAATGACGGCGTGGTCCAGGATCGTCGCGCCCATTCCCACCAGCACCTCGTCTTCGAGGGTACAGCCGTGAATGATGGCTCCGTGCCCAATCGTGACGCGCGCCCCGATGTCCGTAGGCGCCGTTCCGTGCGTTACGTGGACAACGGTGTGGTCTTGAATGTTGGTGCCCTCTCCGACATGGATCCAGTTCACGTCGCCCCGCAGGGTGCAGTGGTGCCAGATGCTCGCGTTGGAGCCCAGGGTGACATCTCCGATGAGGACTGCCGTCTCAGCAATGTAATTCGTGTCGTCGTAGGTCGGCTCGACCCCGAGGAATGATTTGATCATGTCGAGAGAAGAGGAACCTTTCGGGGATCTGATGAGAAGATGCTTTTTGAACGCAGCGTATCAACTCCCTCTTCGTGCACGTCTCTAGTCAATGGCCGCCTCTCAGGATTCCTCGTTCGTTGCGCGACGCCCATACGCGACGGTGGGCGTGGCCGCGGGAGTTCTCCTGGTACTCGTTCTCACAACGCGATTCATCGAGGTCCTGTTTACCGTCTTCGCCGGCATCCTCCTGGCGGTGTTTCTGGCGGGCGTCTCAAACGAGCTGACGGAAGGCACCGTTCTTCCTCGCCCCCTCGCGTTGCTTCTGACCTTGATCGGGCTCGTGGGCCTCATCGTCGGCCTCTGGACGCTGGTGGGGCCCGACATTTCTGAACAGGTCAATGCACTCGCCGCCCTCCTCCCTGACGCCACCGAGCGCCTCGCGTCGCGAGTTCGGAGGAGCGCCCAGCAGTATGAGTGGGTGCGGCAGTTCGTGGACCCGAGCCAACTTCTGCCTCCTGTATCGAGCGTAATCGGACGCGTCACGAACGTCTTCCAGGGCACCCTCAACATCCTGGTGAACGTGTTCATCATTCTCTTCATCGGGATCTACGGAGCCGCGGCGCCCCACACGTACCTCGATGGGATCGTCCGGCTGATTCCCCCGTCGTCCCGCTCGCGCGCCCAGGAGATCCTCTACGCGATCGGGCGGGCCCTCCGATGGTGGCTCACGGGACGCCTTGCCATGATGGTCATCGTTGGCGTGCTGACGGCGCTGGGCCTTCAGTTGGTCGGCATTCCGTCGCCCATTGCCCTGGGCCTGGTCGCCGGACTCTGCTCCTTCGTGCCGTACCTGGGGCCGGTATTGTCAGTCCTTCCCGCCATGCTGGTGGCGTCGGTGCTCGGAGGCACGGAGGTGGTGTACGTCCTCTTCGTTTACGGCACCGTTCAGCTGCTGGAGAGCTACCTGATCGCCCCACTGGTGCAGCAACAGGCCGTGCACATTCCGCCGGCCGCCGTGATTACCGCCCAGTTCATCGGCGGGATTGGAGCAGGGGCCGTCGGTGTGCTTCTCGCTACGCCCCTCACCATCGTCGGGATTGTGCTGGTGCAGACGCTCTACGTGGAGGATGTGCTGGGCGACGACGTGGCACTCCTCGGCGAGCACTGACCTCTGCGTCCCGTTTCACCGGACTGGTAGCTGGACCGTAAAGCAACTGCCTTCTCCCTTCTCGGTCTCCACCTCAATCGTGCCATCCATCTGGTCCACCACCCGCTTCGTCACGGCCAGGCCCAGCCCGCTCCCTTCATACTCTCGGGCAATGCCTTCCGACTCCTGCCGAAACGCCTCAAACAGCGCCGAGGTCTTTTCCGGATCCATTCCAATTCCGGTATCCTCCACCTCAATGGCCACAGTGCCGTTCCGCCGCCCGGCGCGCACCCACACGTTGCCCTCCTCCGTATACTTCAGGGCATTCGAGATCAGATTCCGCAACACAATCCGCAGTCCTCCAGGATCGGTGTAGCTTCGAAGCGATCGGTCGGGCGTGTGGACCTGGAGATCAATCCCAGCCTCCTCAGCCTGTGGGCCGAACAACTCTGCCGTCTCTTTGAGCTCCTCGGCAAGAAGAACCGGCTCCGGTGACAGTTCCATCTGCCCCGCTTCCAGCTTCGAAAGATTGAGGATGGAGTCGAGGGTTTCCAGTAGGCGATGGCCACTCTCCTCGATCAGGGTGGCAAACCGAGGGATGGATCCTTCCTCCTCGTCCTCTGCCTTGTCGCTGATCACTTCAGCAAACCCGATCATTGACGTCAGCGGCGTGCGAATCTCGTGGCTCATGTTCGCGAGGAAGGCGGACTTCATGCGGTTGGCCTCCTGAGCCTTGTCTTTGGCGTCTCGGAGTCGCTGTTCACGCTTCTTCCGCTCGCTGACGTCGCGGTAAACCCACAACGCCGCCGTTCCATCAGCAAGCACGTAGGGCACAAAGTCGCGCTCCAGCACGCCTCCATCAGCAAGGTAGAGCTCCTCGTCGAACACCGGCTTGCCCCGATCAAAAATCTCCTGGGTTCGAACAGCAAACGCTTCGGGATCGGCGAAGTACTCAGCGGTCTTCTCCAGCACGGTCTCCGCATCTCGCCCCCTCAACTCGGCGGCCTCCATCGGCAGACCCAGAATGTTGCAGAAACTCTCATTGGCGGCGAGGACAGACCGGGTCCCGTCCTCAGCGAGGATTCCCGAAGGCAGGTTCCCTAGAATCGCCTCCAGGGTCGCATTCGTCTCTTTGAGAACTCGTTCTCGGCGCTTCCGGGCCGTGATGTCGGTGTAGATGGCGTGGCCCTCCGGGGGACCCGTGTCCGGGTTCCGTCCGGCCACCTGAATCCGAAAGTCACGCGGACCGTCAGCGGTCTCGCAGCGTACGTCCGCGCGGACGGCTCCCTGCGTCAGAGCCTGCCGATCAATACCCACGCCGCCTGTCCCCTCCGGCATGAGAAGTGCATCGAGACTCTCGTTCTCCACCTCTACTCGGTCGACCCCAAAGACCGCCTCAAACGCTTCGTTCACGTCGGCAATGAGAATGCCCTCCTCGTTGGCCGTACAGCGGACCACCGGCGTCGGAAGACTCTCGAACAGCGTTTCGAAGCGGTCCCGCTCCTCTCGCACCGCCTGCTCGGCTTCTTTTCGCTCTGTGATGTCGGTAATGGCCCCATCGTAGTACTCCACTGCGCCGTCCTCGTCCCGGACGACCGAGCCACTGACTAGGCCGACAAACGTCGTGCCGTCCGCTCGTTGAAACGTTGCCTCCACCCCTTCGAAGGAGTCCTGTTCTTGCGCCGCTTCTCGAAGTCGCTCTCGCGCCTTGGGGTTTGCGTAGAGGGTGGACGGATCGATTTCGAGAACCTCCTCTGCACAGTCGTAGCCAAACATCTCTGCGAAGGACTGAGTGGCGTATACCAGCCCTTCGTCGGAGGTCGAGCGGTAGATGCCCTCCGAGACGTTTTCGGTAATGGCACGGAGCCGCTCTTCGCTCTCGCGGATTTTCTCTCCCATCTCTTTCCGCTGCAGTGCGCTGGCGATGGCATCTTCGAGGACGCGGAGCACGGTGACCGTTACTTCGTCCCAGTCGACCTTCTCCTCTACAGCGTCGAACCCAACGAATCCGACGAGGTGCTCGCCCTGCATCATCGGCAGAGCCACCAACGACTGAATGTTTTGTGATTCGAAAATCTCTTGCTCCGTGGCGGCCTTCTCAGGAAGATCTGCGACGGACGGAACAGTGACCGGCTCTCGGTTCTGGATCTGCTCCATCCACCACGGAATTCTCGTGCATGGCATGTCCTGGAGATTATCTTTTTGCGGCGGGATGCCCTCTGCGCACCACTCGTGGGTATTGCTCTGGGTGACCTCGTCGAGCTCCTCCTCCACCGGATCGCCGTCAAACAGGAATACGTAGCTTCGGTCCGCCCCCACGAACGACCCGACCGTGCCCAGTGCCTCCTCGATGGCCTGGTCGAGGCGATGGATCGGGGTATCGATGAATCCAGCGGAGATCTCGACGATCAGATGCTCAAGCTCGGCTCGCCGGGTGAGCGTGTCTCGGGCCTCGTGCCAGTGCGTCACGTCCCGCACGACCGTGAGCGCAGCGTCCTCCCCCTCGTACTGGACCGGCACGGAGCGGGACTGAACAATTCGCTCCTCCCCGCCGCGCCCCGTGGCCCGGTGCTCCTGTGGTGCCGTGGATTGCCCGTCTTCCGTTGCCTCGAGTCGCTTCTGCATCTCCTCGCGGGCCTCGGGGGCCACCAGATCAAATACCGAACAGCCGTGCAACGCCTCCGCGCTGGAGGTACCGAAAAGCGATGCAGCCTGCGCATTCGCGTACGCCACCTCCCCCTCGACCGTAATCATGACCGCCTCCTGAAGATTCTCCACCAGGTGCTGCCACTGGCTCCGCTGTTCGCGAAGGTACCTCTGTATTGAGAGGTGGGCCTGGGTGGCAACTCCTACGAGGAAAGCCACGGCGACCATGGCCGCCAGCACGGCCAAGGGGTGCATCCGAGGGGGTGGACCGAACGCAAACCCAACCGCAGTGATGAGAACGCCGAAGGCGGCAAACCACCAGGTCCCCCCCGCCGACCGCCCACTCAGCCCAACTCCACCAATCAGCCCTCCGTATACGATGAGCAGCCCCAGCACGTATTCCCCCGCGGTGTGGTTGAGGATCACGACAGAGACGGCCCAGACCATCACGACGTAAAGTCCGCCCCGCATCCAGGTCATGCAGCGGCGGCGCAGCGACCTTGACAGATACGTTGCCGCAAAGAACACGGCCAAGACTGCCGCTCCCGCGAAGCAGGTCCAAATCGGGTCGCGGGCGTTGGGGGACACAGCGAGACGAAGGAGACCGATCCCTTTCAGGAGGAAGGCGCCTAGGAGACTGATGAGACGGCAGGTGTGGACCTGTCTTGCCTCCGTCGCGGAGAGAGCCTCATCGCGGGGCTGAAAAGGCAACGCAATCTGCTCTGCGAAGCGATTCATCGAGAACTGTTTCGGCGGGACACGAGAACCGGTGTGGTGGACAGCACCGGGAAGTGGACCATGCTGAGGAGACGACGGATCCGCTTCCCTGCACGGAACGAGGGTACGCAAAATCCATGCGAGACATCGTCTCCAGCCACCGACCGGTTCCTCCAGAACAATCGCCTGTTAAAATTTCCTTGTCCCGCCAGCCATCGGAATGGGGCTCTTTTCCCCACGTGCAGATTGTGACCGGGATGCATGGTGGAGGGGGGCACGGGCGCCCCGACGATCTGTCCCGCCGAACGGTGCAGTCAGACGGACACCGTTACAGATCCGCCTCCACTTTCATCCAGCCGGGCTGGCGCTTGTCAAACTTCTTGAACGCCTCCATGCCAGCCTGCAGCGGCTCGTCCTGCGTGATAACGGCCATCGGATCGACGGCTCCGGAGACGAACACCCATGAGGTCCGCCTTTACCAGGATGGAGCTTGGGGAAAGCAAGGGGGATCGCCAAACCTTTCTTCCCACTAAGGGGTACGATGACGCACACGATTGGAGCAGTTCTTCAGTCGGACCTCCAACCGTCGTCATCTCTCGAGACGGTGCTCGTCGAAGTGCCGCTCGGCCACCATCGGGTTTCTCTTCCGGTTCTCGCGTGCCGATGTCCTCGCCCTCACCCTCCGCACCGTCGCAGAAACTCAAAGAGGACGCCCCAAAACCACCAGCCCAGCCGCGTTCCTCTGGATCGGCGCGGAACATCATCCTCTCCCTCCTCCTCACCGCCGTGGTGCTCGGGGGCATTGGTTACGTCACCTTCGACGCCTCTGCGTTCCAGCGTCTCATCCAGCACCTGCGACCCTGGCTCCTGGTGGGGGCTGTCGCAGCGGCCTTCGCCCGGATTGGCCTGGGCGGGTGGCGGCTGAGTCAGGTGTCCCAGGGGCGCCTCAGCGTACGAAGCGGGACGCGCGGACAACTCGCCTGGGACTTTTTCTCCAGTATCACTCCGTCGGTCGTGGGGGGCGGTCCGGTGGCGGCCTTCTACGTGGCACGGGATGAGAACATTGCGGTTGGGGAATCAGCCGCTCTCCTGTTCTTCTGCGTACTGCTCGACCAGCTATGGTTTCTGGTGGCCATTCCGTTGCTGGTCCTGGCAACCTTTACCATCGACCTGCTTCCCGATGCAGCAGGCGCCGTTGGCCTCTGGGGACTCCTTGCATATTTCGGAGGATTGCTCGTCTGGTCCATCGTGTACGCCTACGCGACGCTCGTCCGGCCTCGCTTGCTCGTCGAAATCACCGATTGGTGCTTTCAGTGGCGCTACCTCCGTCGCTTCCGCGAGTCGGTCATGCGGGAAATGCGATCCTATTTTCGCCGGGCGCGTCACCTCGGGACGCAGTCCGTCTCCTTCTACACCCAGGGCTTCTTCCTCACGGCTCTCATCTGGCTTGCCCGCTACGCCCTCATCGTCCTGATCGTCCGGAGCGTCCACGCCGCCGACACACTTCTCCTTTTTGCCCGCTCGGCCGCGATGATGCTCGTGGGACTCATCATGCCCACGCCCGGGGGCTCCGGAGGGCTCGAAGGCCTGTACGCGCTCTTCATCGGCCCGCTCATGCCCGACGCCCTCGTGGCCCCGACGCTCCTGACCTGGCGTTTTCTTGGCTACTACCTGTTCATCGCCCTTGGGGCCTACCTTTTCCTTCACCAGCTCCAGCAGGGGCGCGGAGCTCAGTCCCGTTCCACCTGAGCAACATCACGGCTCCGATTCGCATATTTCAGGGCGTGCGAAGCTGTCCCTGATGGAGCCAGATGACACTCTTCTCCCCGCGGTCGAAGGTGCTGTTGACGACTGCGGCGGTGCCACTGTCGTTTAGGGCCACCTTATCCATGAACAGCCCCTGCTGGCTGCCATTGAACCCTGGAGCGTCGGCACTCCCGGGCACCACCGAGGGAGCCGAAAATGTCTGGCCGCCGTCGCGCGAGAGCGCAAGTCCCAATTCCTGGGGACGCTTCTTCCACGACGGAAACCGTTCCCAGAGGACCAGCAGGACTCTGTCCGGCCCGATGCGCAGGGTCGGGTAGTGGCGACTCTCGACGCCTCCCGATTGCCTCGAAGCAATCTGGCGCGGAGCCCGAAACGAATCGGCCGTCACGGAGCGTCGAGTGTACTGCAGATGATACCGAGGAGGCGACTGTGGGGGCCGCTCGGCGTAAGCGAGGTGAAGAACGCCATCCTGGTCCACCGCCAATGCCGGGGCATCGGAGTAGCCGTCGCTCTCGACGATGGTGGTTGGCGCCCCGAACGAGCGTCCCCGATCCGTGGAGCGGGCATACCGAAGGTCAGCTGCGGGGTGGCCGCCGGTCGCCCACACGAGATGGACACGGTCCTGGGTGTCTACCGCCAGGCTGGGGCCGCGGGCGGGCAGGGAGTCGCTCCCGGCCACGTGAACCGGGGCTGAAAACTGCGCGCCCTCGCTGGCGGACCGACTCACCCAGAGTCGGCCCTCGTATTCCGTCCAGGCGGCGTAAATCTGACCGTTCGGTCCCACGGCCAGGTCCAGACTCCCGTTGTTCCATCGGCGTTCGGTGAGGCGTCCCTTCCCGTCCCCCGCCACACTGTTCGACAGGTTGAGGGGAGCGTCGAACGTACGACCGCCGTCGGTCGACCGCGCGAAAAAGGCCTCGCCGCCGTGCGTCCCGCCCGAGAAGACGATCTCCTGCCACAGGACGTAGACTCGGCTCGGATCCCCGTCTGGAAATACGACGCGCGGCAGCCAGGAGAAGATCTCCGGGCTGCGGGAGATGTTCACCGGGCTCTCGAACTGGGGGGTGCCGTCGGGGGCGAATCGCTGGAAGAAGAGATTTTGCTCGGTGTGGTCGGTCCACACCACCCCGATAGTGCCGTCGTCCGCCAGGGCCACCGCGGGGTCGTCGACGAAGTCCCAGTTCGAGTCGTTCATGCGCCAGGGCCCGCGATACGCTTCCCCCGATGCCACCTCGACGGGAGACTCCCATTCTACCCCAGAGGCTGTCCCTTGCGAGGAGGTCCTCTCCACGAGAACGACCACGCCTCCGACCATCACCCCAAGGCCAATGGCAATGAGGAGCGGTCTCGGCAGAGCACTCATCGTTCCGCGTGGAGGAATCTCCAGAACAGAGAAAGCCCCGCCTCCGACGACAGAGACGAGGCATGGTTGAGCTGACGGGCGGACTCGAACCGCCAGCCTGCGCATTACAAGTGCGCTGCTCTACCAGTTGAGCTACGTCAGCAAGACTGAGATCTGTTTGGCGGAGTATCTAACCCATCTACCAAACAGACTCTGAATGTGGGCTCATAGCGCACGTTCGGCAGCGGCAAATGTTCGCCGTTTGCCGAGTCTCAGCGAGTTACTCCTGCTCAGGCGGCAGGGATTGCTCGGAGGATCCTCCCGAGGCCGTCTTCTGCCGGCGGCGCCAGTACCATCGGGCAATCAGCCCCGCTGCGAGGAGAACCAGCAGGACGAGCACGATGCGCCCGTAGGCCCGGAGGTAGTCGACGACGAGGCCCCAGTTCTCCCCCACGGCGTAGCCCGCATAGCTGATGAGGCCGGTCCACACCAGCGCACTGACCGTGCACCACCACGCGGTCCGGGTCGGATCCATCCGAAACATGCCCGCCGTCAGCGAGATGACCGACCGCGCGCCGCTCAAAAACCGATTGGCCGCAATGACCCCGTAGCCGTACCGGCGAATCCAGCGCTGCGCCCGATCGAAGCCCTGCCGCGGCAGCCACCGGAAGCGCTCGGGATTGAGGACCGCACGGCCGAGCTTGACTCCGACGGCGTACATCGTCATGAAGCCGAGAGCCCCGCCAATTGTGGACAGAAGAATGACGACGCCGAGGTGCAACTGGCCAATCCCGGCCATATAGCCGGCGAAGACGACCACCATGTCTCCCGGAATGGGGGGTAGTACGTTCTCCCCGTATGCGATCAAAAGAAGCGTAAGGTACGCCCAGACCGCCGGGAGAGCCTTCATCCAGGTGAAGAAGTCGGAGATCCCTTCGAACAAGCCGGAGAACACAGGAGCAGAAGGCTTGAGTCAGGGAAGATCGCTATGCCGTGCGAATCGTGCAGACCGCCTGCGCCGCCACGCCCTCCTCCCGTCCTACGAAGCCGAGCCCCTCAGTGGTCGTTGCCTTGATCGACACCTGTTCGCGGTCGAGGCTCAGGACTGCGGCGACATTGTCTCGCATGGCGTCGACGTGGGAACGGAGTTTCGGCCGTTCCAGGAGCACCGTCGCATCGACGTTGTGCGGTGCGTAGCCGTCGTCCCGAACCTGCTGCACAACGCGGCGGAGAAGAGCCCGGCTGTCCGCTCCCTCCCACTCGTCATCCGTATCGGGAAAGTGGGTGCCGAGATCTCCGAGCGCAGCGGCCCCGAGCAGGGCATCGGCGATGGCGTGCAGGAGCACGTCGGCATCCGAGTGGCCGGCGAGGCCCGCGTCGTGTGGAATCTCGACCCCGCCCAGAATGAGAGGGCGATCGTCGATCCACCGGTGAACGTCGTAGCCAATACCTATCCGCATGGAGACTCGACCGGTCGTTGGGAAGAATTCTACGCAGACTCGGCGGACGAGGGATCCACTCGCTCCGGATCGTTTCTCCAGGCAGTCCAGAGTTGCTGCGCGAGCGCCCAGTCCTCGGGCGTGGTAATCTTAAAGTTGCGGCGGTGGCCCTCCACCAGATGGACGTCGTATCCGAGCCGTTGCACGAGCGCCACGTCGTCGGTGGCCACCACGCCGTCGGCCGCAGCGGAACGGTGGGCGTCTTCGAGCCAATCTCGCCTAGCACCCTGCGGCGTTTGCATTCGGTAGAGCTTCTCACGGGCGACGGTCTCTCCAAAGACCTCGTCGTCCGCACGCCGCAAGGTGTCGGCCACCGGGAGGGCCAGGGACGCAGCGCCCTCCGCCCGCACGGCCTGTACGACCGTCTGCACCTGCGCAGCGGTGACAAACGGGCGGGCGGCGTCGTGGACAAGCACAATCTCGACCGAATTCGGCACGGCCCGCAGGGCATGGCGCACGGAGCCCTGACGGTGTTTCCCCCCACTCACCACAGCCGTCAGCGTGCTCGGGCCCTCCGCCTGAAGGCGATCACTCACCTCCTGGACACGATCCAACGGCGCCGCCACGACCACGTGACCCACTGCCGGATGCTGCTCGAATAGCAGGAGTACCTGAACGAGCAGCGGATGCTCGCCAAGCGTCCGAAACTGCTTGGGCGTTCCGCCCAGCCGCCGTCCCTCGCCTGCCGCCGGGATCAGGACGGCCACTTCGTTCGGGTTGGGAGACGACTCGGAGGCGCCCATGGAGACGACGAGCAAAAATCGGAACGGGCGAAAGAACGCGAACGTGCTCCGATCCTCTACTTGATGAACATGGCATCCCCAAAGGCAAAGAGCCGATATTCCTCTTCGAAGGCCTCCTCGTAAGCCTCGAACAGAAAGTCGTACCCCGCAAAGGCAGCCGCCATCATCATCAGGGTACTCTCCGGACGGTGGAAGTTCGTAATCATCCGCTCCACGATCTTGAACTCGTACTCCGGATAGACAAACAGGTCCGTCCAGCTGTGGTCCGGCTTGAGGGTCTCGTCGGCCGAGAGGCTCGATTCGAGGGCTCGCACTACGGTCGTGCCACAGGCCGTGACGGTATTTTCGTCCGACAGGAGAGCCCGATTGACGGCCTCCGCCGTCTCTTTCGGGATGTGGTACTCCTCCGAGTCCACTCGGTGCTTGGACAGATCCTCGACCCCGACCGGCTTGAATTTGCCGCGGCCGATGTGCAGGGTAATCGGCACGACGTTCACTCCCTTCTCTTCGAGCCGCTCGACCAGTTCCTCCGTGAAGTGGAGGGCCGCTTTGGGCGCCGCCACGGCACCCCGTTCCTCGGCGAAGATGGTCTGGTACCGCTCGCGATCTCCGTCCTCCACCTCGCGGTTCATGTACTCCGGAAGCGGCGTCTCACCGAGGTCCCGAATTTTTTGGTAGAGCGCGTCGTTCACGTCGTCGAACGAGAAGCGGATCGTGCGCCCGCGGGAGGTGGTGTTGTCGATGACCTGGGCGGTCAGTTCGTCATCAAAATAGAGCTTATTGCCGATGCGGATCTTCCGGGCGGGATCGACCACTACGTCCCAGAGCCGACTCTCGGGATTGAGCTCGCGGAGCAGAAAGACTTCGATGTCGGCACCGGTCTTTTTCTTCTGCCCGTAGAGACGGGCTGGATACACCTTCGTGTCGTTGACGACCAGCACGTCCCCTTCCGAAAAATACTCGGGGAGATCGCGAAACCGCTTGTCGTGGTCGATGGAATGCGAGTCCCGATCAACGACCATCATTCGGCATGAATCACGGGGATCGGCCGGATATTCGGCAACGAGTTCTTCAGGGACATCGTAGCTGAATTCCGAGCGTTTCATATACGGTCGTTCAGTCGGGAAAACGTTGAAAGGGATGAGCGCGCAAACGAACCCGCAAGGAACGTTCTCGGGCGGGAAAGAGAGGACACGACCCTACATACAGGCCCTAGTACACTCTGGTTCAGGTCCAGATGATCCCGCTCCACGAGGGCTTTCTAGACGGGCGAAGGCTCGATCGAATGGAGCCACTGCCGCTCCCATTCTGCCACGGGCGGATCGGGGTGGACCTGTTCAGGATGCAGCACCGACGCGAGCACCTCGATGGCCCGGTAGAGCCGCGGGCCCGGGCGGTTGAAGTACGCGTTACCGTCAAGCAGGGCGACTCGCTCGTTCTGAACGGCGGAGAGGTCGCTCCATCCGGGGCGGTCGGTGAGATAGTGGAGGTCGCGGCGAGTTTCCTCGATCGTGAAGCCGCAGGGCATGAGGGCGAGGGTGTCCGGATCGGCGTCGC